>JAKFEA010000036.1:0-27349 GCA_036675905.1 Acidovorax sp.
AAAGTTATGCCTGATGACCATAGCGAGGTGGTCCCACTCCTTCCCATCCCGAACAGGACAGTGAAACGCCTCTGCGCCGATGATAGTGCGGATTCCCGTGTGAAAGTAGGACATCGTCAGGCTATTACAGCGGCGAAGGCCCGGCAGCAATGCCGGGCCTTTTGCTTTTGCGCTCGGCGCGCAGCTGCGCAGGGAGCAGAGCCCGAATGAAACTGGCTTCCCCGGTCTTGGACTAGGCTTGCCGGGCGGCGCGCAATTCCCGGCGCAGGATCTTGCCCACGTTGCTCTTGGGCAGCTCGTCGCGGAATTCGATATGCCGGGGCACCTTGTAGCCCGTGAGTTTCTGCCGGCAGTAGGCGTCGACGTCCTCCTCGGTCAGCACGGGGTCGCTCTTGACCACGAACACCTTGATGGCCTCGCCCTGCTTGTCGTCGGCCACGCCGATCGCAGCACACTCCAGCACGCCCGGGCACATCGAGATCACGTTCTCGAGCTCGTTCGGATACACGTTGAACCCGCTGACCAGGATCATGTCCTTCTTGCGGTCGATGATGCGGGTGTATCCGCGCTCGTCCATCATGCCGATATCGCCGGTGCGCATGAAGCCGTCGCCGGTGAACGCCTCGCGGGTCTCCTCCGCCTGCCGGTAGTAGCCCGTCATCACGTTCGGGCCCTTGATGCAGATCTCGCCTGCCTCGCCGAGTGCCAGGCTGCGCCCGTCATCGTCCTTGATCGCGATTTCGACGCCGGGCAGGGGCAAGCCGATCGTCCCGGAGAACTCACTGGCCGTGACCGGGTTGTTGGTGCCGATCGCACAGGTTTCGCTCATCCCCCAGCCTTCGACCATCACGCAGCCGGTAGCCTTTTGCCAGGCCCGTGCCGTGCCTTCGGACGCCGCCATCCCGCCGGCCTGCGATACGCACAGCTGGGAGAAGTCGGCGCCCCGGAACTGCGGGTGCTGCAGCAGCGCATTGAACAGGGTGTTGACCGCGGGCAGCAGGTGAAACGGCCTGCGCTTGAGCACCTCGACGAATTTCGGGATGTCGCGCGGGTTCGGGATCAGCGTCAGGTGCGCGCCCCAGCGGATCGTCAGCAGGCAGAGCGTGAGCGCGAAGATGTGATACAGCGGCAGCGCTGCGATGCAGTTCGCCTTGCGGATATCGCCCACCTTGCCCAAGGCCGGCGTGAACCAGGCTTCGGCCTGCAGGATGGCGGCAACGATGTTGCGATGGGTGAGCACGGCGCCCTTGGAGAGTCCCGTCGTCCCGCCCGTGTATTGCAGGAAAGCCACGGAATCCAGCGTCTGTTGCGCCGGGCGCAGGGGCAGCGAAGCCCCCAGAGACAGCGCGCGGGCGAACGGCGTCACCTTGCGCCCGCCGGAAAGCGGCAACCGGTAAGGCGGCACCATCTTGGCCAGGTGCCGCACGGCAAAGGTCATCCAGCGTCCGTACCAGAACCCCAGCAGGTCGCCCATCGAGGCGATCACCACGTGCTGCACCGATGTTTCCTCGACCACTTCGGCCAACGTGTGGACGAAGTTCTCCAGGATCACGATGGCCGTCGCGCCGGAGTCCTTCAACTGGTGCTGCAGCTCGCGGGCCGTGTAAAGCGGATTGACGTTCACGCAGGTGTAGCCTGCGCGCAAGACCGCCGCCATGCTGGCCGGAAACTGGGGAATGTTGGGCAGCATCAGCGCAACCCGTGCGCCGGGCTCCAGGCCCTGTGCCTGCAACCACGCCCCCAGTGCCGCCGATTGGCGGTCCAGGTCGGCATACGACATCCATCGCTCCATGCAGACCGCGAACGGACGTGTCGCATTCTTGCGGAACGACTCCTCCAGCAACTGGGCCAGTGAGCCGTATTGCTCCGGGTCGATGTCGTGCGGAACGCCCTCGGGATAGCTGCGCAGCCAGGGTCTTTCCATCGGGTGGTCTCCTCTGCCCGCGATTGTCGACAGCGCGCAAACCACGGGCTACGGTGCTTGTCCTAGGATGCGCGAGAGCTCCGTCTCGCAGGCGACAAGGTCCTGCTCGTAGAGGAGCGCGAAGAGCGCCTCCTCGCGCTGCCGCACGGTGCCCAGGAAATGCTCCACGGCCCCTCGCCGGCGCGACATTCCTGCAAACGTATCGAAGCCGGCCTCCAGGAAATGCTGCAAGTCGCCAAGCCCCGCCGCCGACGCCGGCCCACGCATCACGCGCAGCATGGTCCGCAAGCCCGGCATGCGCGTCAGGCGGGCGAGTTCCTCGCCGAGCCGGATCACCGAATGGAGCTGGTCTTCCCGTTCCTGCCTCCGGCCCAAGTCACGCCAGGCGCCGGCGTAACGCCTCGCGCCGGATTCCTGCGCATCGCGTCGCAGCCACAGGCGGGCCATCTGCAGGTCGAGGTCTTCGGTCAGCGCATGCAGCGTCGCCAAAGCTGCGGCCGTCTGCGCCACATGGGCGGGAAACAGGGTTTCGATCGCGCCGGCAATGCGCGCAAACTGCTCGTCGCGGCGCGCGTAGTCCTTGTCGCCGTACAACTCCTCCAGGAAGAACGCCGCGGCTGGCTGGTACAGGCCGCCTTGCAGCAGGTCGGCATAGGTGCCTGCAAAGCGCCGCGACTGCAGTCGCTTGAGCTCGCCCAACGCATCCAGCAGCCGCGAATCGCCGGCGGCCGATTGCCGCAGTCTCGCAACGGCGGCAACGGAATCGCGGATGGTGCGTGCGGCTTCCATTCAGCCGTGCAGTCTAACTAGGCAAGGTGCTCTACCGCCGCAGCCCCGTCGCTGCCATAGTGGCCGGATGCGCAGGAGAAGCTGGCTCAAGCTCGGCGTGGGTGCGGCCACGGTGCTGGCCCTCGGCGGCGGCGCAGTGTCACTGCTCGATCCCGGATTGCGGCAGGGCCGACTGGCGTCCGCGGGCCGGCTCGTGTTCACCCACGTGGGGCGCGCCCTGCTCGAAGGCAGCCTGCCGGCTCAGCCGGCGGAGCAGTCCGAGGCACTGGCCGGCCTCCTCGATCGCGTCGACGCATTGGTCGCCGCCCTGCCTGTGCATGCGCGGCAAGAACTCTCGCAGCTGCTTTCGTTGCTGGCAACGAGCGCCGGGCGCCGCACACTCGCCGGGCTCTCGCCCGAGTGGGCGGCAGCCACCACGGCCGAGATCCAGCAGGCGCTGCAGTCCATGCGCGTTTCGTCGCTCACGCTGCGCCAGCAGGCCTACCATGCGCTGCACGAGATCACGGCCGCGGCCTATTTCTCCGATCGCGGCACCTGGCGCCAGCTTGGCTATCCCGGGCCGATCGACATCTGACGCCATGAGCCGCTTGCCCGATCCGGTTCGTGAAGGCCTCGCGCGCGGCTGGCGGGTGGCCGGTGGCCCCCACGCAGAGGTGCCTGCGCAAATGGGCTGCGACGTGGCCATCATCGGCTCCGGCGCCGGCGCGGGCATCAGCGCGGAGATCCTGGCCAAGGCCGGATTGAAGGTGCTGGTGATCGAGGAAGGACCGCTCAGGAGCAGCAGCGATTTCCACCAGCTCGAGTCCGAGGCCTACCCGTCGCTCTACCAGGAAAGCGCCGCACGCAAGACGCGCGACAAGGCGATCACCATCCTGCAAGGCCGCTGTGTCGGCGGCTCCACCACGGTGAACTGGACCAGCTCGTTCCGCACGCCCGTGGCGACGCTGGACTACTGGCAACGGCACTTCGGGCTGCGAGGGTTCGGCAACGACGAACTGGCGCCCTGGTTCGAACAGGCCGAACGGCGCCTCTCGATCGGCCCCTGGTTGATGCCGGCCAACGAAAACAACGACCTCTTGCGGCGCGGCGCCGCCCGGTTGGGCATCGCCGCCGCATCGATCCAGCGCAACGTGAAGGGCTGCTTGAACCTTGGCTCGTGCGGCATGGGCTGCCCGACCAATGCCAAGCAGTCCATGCTGGTCACCACCCTTCCGTGGGCGTTGGACCACGGCGCGCAAATGCTGGTTGAAACACGCGCTGACCGCTTCGAGATTGCCAACGGGCGCGTGACTGCGCTCGTCTGCGTCCCGGCCTCTGGCGAGGGGAAGGCCACGCGGGTCACCGCGCGCCATTTCGTGCTGGCGGGCGGCGCCATCAACTCGCCGGCCGTGCTGCTGCGATCGCAGGCCCCCGATCCCCACGGACGGCTGGGCAAGCGCACGTTCCTGCACCCGGTGGTGCTTTCGGCCGCCCACTTCGACCACAAGGTCCAGGGCTGGCAAGGCGCTCCCCAGACGCTTTATTCCGACCACTTCCTGGAGACGCAGCCGATCGACGGCCCGATCGGCTACAAGCTGGAAGCCCCGCCGGTGCACCCGGTGATCTTTGCTTCGACCGTCATCGGCTACGGGACAGCCCATGCCGAATTGATGCGTCAGTTCCCGCACACGCACGTGCTGATCGCGCTGCTGCGCGATGGCTTCCATGAGCAATCGCCCGGCGGCTCGGTGCACCTGCGCGCCGACGGCTCGCCGGAGCTGGATTACCCGTTGACGGAGTTCGTCATGGAAGGCGCGCGCCGCGCGCTGCTGAGCATGATGGAGATCCAGTTCGCGGCCGGCGCGACTCGTGTGCTGCCCGTGCACGAACTCGCGCAGCCGTACCGCAGCTGGGAAGAAGCGCAGCGCGCCGTCTCTGCGCTGCCGATGAAGCCGCTGCTGACCAAGGTGGTGAGCGCCCATGTCATGGGTGGCTGCGGCCTGGCGGCCGATCCAGCGCTGGGGGTCACGCGGCCCGATGGCTTGCACTGGCAACTGGAGAACCTGTCGGTGCACGACGGCTCGCTGTTCCCGACCAGCGTGGGCGCCAACCCGCAGTTGTCGATCTACGGCATCGTCAACCGTCTCGCCCACGGCCTTGCACGACGGTTGGGCGGCGCCGACGCCCCACTCGCCTGATGCCACGTCATTCCCGCCTCGCCTGGCTGCAGCGAACCACGACGATCATCGTGATGGGCGCGGCCTTGGCCTGGCTGCTCCTGGTCTGGAGCCGATCCCCGGCCTGGGCCATCGCGGGCGCGCTGGCAATTGCGTTCATCCATGCCTGGGTGCTCGCCTTCGAGTTCCTGCTGCTGCCGCTGGCCAGTCGCGGCGACCCGGCTCCCCGCGCGAGCCCCCGCCAACTGTTCGGCGCCTGGCTGCGTGAGGTGGCCTTTGCCACCCGCGTGTTCGGCTGGCGCCAGCCCTTCGCCTGGCGCAAGGAGCCGGACCACCTGCAGGGCGACCCTGGCGCCGTCGGCATCGTGTTCGTGCACGGGTTCCTGTGCAACCGCGGCTTCTGGACCCCCTGGCTGCTCGAGGCGCGTGCGCGCGGTCATGCCTTCGTCGCAGTCAACCTCGAGCCGGTTTTCTGCTCGATCGACGACTACTGCGACACGATCGAACAGGCGGTGGCCAGCGTCCAGGCGGCGACCGGGCGTCCACCGCTGCTGGTGTGCCACAGCATGGGCGGGCTGGCGGCCCGGGCCTGGCTGCGGCGCAAGCACGGCCCGGATCGCGTCGCGCATGTGGTCACCATCGGCTCGCCCCATCATGGGACCACGCTGGCCAGCATCAGCCTCGTGCCCAATGGCCGCCAGATGCGGGTGGGCTGCGATTGGCTCGCCGCCCTGGCCGGTGGCGAGACGGAAACTGCACGCCTCTTCACCTGCTGGTACACCAACTGCGACAACATCGTGTTGCCGCCCTCCACGGCAACCCTGCCGGGGGCCGACAACCGCCTGCTGCCCGGGGCCGCGCACGTGGACCTCGCATTCCAGCCGGCGCTCGTCCAGGAAGTCTTCGCCTTGGCCCGGCGGCTCTGAGCGGCAGCGGGCCGTCCTTTCCCGCGCGTGAAGCAAGTCACAGGAAGCGCCGGCGATATTCACTGGCGAGCGGACTGCTGCGTCCCTAACCTCGGCCCTCCAGAAGGAGGAGGTCGATGGACACGAACAAGGGGGAGGCGCTGCGCGCGCCGGAGGCGAGATGGACTTCGCCAGCGCTGCTGGACCTGGTGCTGGATGAACTGGCGTATGGCGTGGCAGTCGCCACGGGCGAGGGCGAGTTGCTGCACGCCAACCATGCCGCGCGCCACGAACTCGGGCGAAGGCGGGCCGTCGGGCTGCAAAACGGCCGCCTGCGCACGCGCCTGCCGGACGACACCCAGGTGCTGCAGGATGCCCTGGGCAAGGCGGTGGAGGGCAAGCGCAGCCTGATCTCGCTGGGCAGCGCCGAATCGGGGCGCGTGAGCCTGGCCGTGGTGCCGGTACGCCGCAACGCCGGCCCGGGGCCGGCCCACGCCGCCTTGCTGTTCTCCCGCCCCTCGGTCTGCGGGACGCTGATGCTGTTCTTCTTTGCCCGCAGCCACGCGCTCACGTCCACCGAGGAAAACGTGTTGGCCATCCTGTGCCAAGGCTACTCGGCCCCCGAAGTCGCCGAGCAACTGCACGTGGCGGTGTCCACCGTTCGCAGCCATGTGCGCAGCCTGTGCGCCAAGACCCGCTCGAGCGGCGTGCGGGAACTGGTGAACCGGGTCGCCATGCTGCCGCCGGTCGCTCCGGCGCTCCTCTGCGAGGCCGTGCACTGAGCACGGCGGCCGTGGTTGGCGGCCGGCGGGCCCTCTGCTAGAGTGCCGCCGCACGGAGGCAGGCCACGATGACCACGCTGGACCCGGCGGCGCGCGACCGCCTCTTCTCCTCGCTCACCCCCGCGATCCGGGCACTGGCCCTGCGCGGCATCGTGCGCAGCTACCGCAAGAACACCATCCTGGTGCAGGAGGGCGAGCGCGGCGACTCCACCTTCGTGCTGCTGCAGGGCAAGGTGAAGGTCTATTCCACCGACGCGGAAGGCCGCGAGATCATCTACAGCGTGGTCGGGGCGGGCGACTACTTCGCAGAGATGTGGCTGGACGGCGGGCCGCGTTGCGCTTCCGTGATGACGCTGGAGCCCTGCGTGTGCTCCCTCGTGGGCAGCGATTCGTTCCGTGAGCACTTCGCCGGTGAGCCGGACTTCGCGCTGGAACTGGTCTCGCGCCTGATCCGCCGAGTGCGCGAAGCCACCCAGAAGGCGCGCGAGCTGGCGCTGCTCGACGTCTACGGCAGGGTGGTGCGCGCGCTCGAGGCGCAGGAAGGGCCGGCGGCGCCGGGTCGGCCAATCGTGCTGTCGCCCATCACGCACCAGGCCATCGCCAGCCGCGTCGGCTCCTCGCGGGAGATGGTCAGCCGCCTGCTGAAGGACCTGGAGCGCGGCGGCTACGTGGAGTTGGGCGTCAAGCGCATCACGCTGCAGCGCAAGCTTCCGGCGCGCTGGTAGCACCCGGCCGAATCAAGCTGCGGCACGCAGCGGCAGCTCGCCATGCGGTGCGGGCCCGCAGCCGGGCGGCTGCACCTTGTACACGCGCACCGGCTCGCGCACGTGCCGCAACTGGTGCATGCCGCAGTCCACCACGCGCGCGAGCGTGCCTTCGCCGAGCAGGTTGCGCAGGGTGGCGCTGATGCAGACCTCGCCCGGCGTGGCCAACTGCAACAGCCGGTGGGCCAGGTTGATGCCGCAGCCGTAGATGTCGTACTCGTCGGCGACGAACTGCGCGACGTGGGCGGCAATGCGCAGGTGCATGTGGTTTTCCTCGCGCAACTCGCTGTTGATCGCGGCGCAGGCCCGCAGCAATCCGAAGGCGGCCAGCACCGCCTCCCAAGGGGCGCGGAACTCGATGAGAAGGCCATCTCCGGTGCTCTTGTGGATGCGCCCGGCGAATTCCGGCAGCACCTCCTCCCGGATTTCGCGCACGAACCGCTGCCAGCGATGGATGAAGCCGGGCTCGTCGACTTCCATCAGCCGGACCGACTCGACCACGTCGAGGATCAGGATGACCCCGGTGAGCCGCACGAACTCGGGCTGGAGAGCTTGGGTCATGGCTGGCGCGGGAAGTGCGACGGATGAGTACGGGATTGTCACATTGGGGACGCCGCACGCAATCCCCGCCCCTACCGCCGGTCGGCCCGCAGACCGCCCAACCCTGTCAGAACTGACAGGGTTTTGACAAAAGAGAGGCGATCAGCGGGGCGGCGCCGCCAGCACGCCTCGCCGCATCTGGTCCAGCTCCATGGTCTCGAACAGCGCCTTGAAGTTGCCCTCTCCGAATCCCTGGTTGCCCTTGCGCTGGATGAACTCGAAGAAGATCGGCCCCAATTGGTTCTCGCTGAAGATCTGCAGCAGCAGTTCGCCCGGTTGGCCGTCGACCAGGATGTTGCGTTGCTTCAGTCCTTCCAGGTCCTCCTGCAGGTCCGGAATGCGTTTCGGCAGCAACTCGTAGTAGGTCTCACTGGTGGCCAGCAGCTTGACGCCGGCCATTTGCAACGCGTCGACCGTTTCCTGCAGATCGGTGGAGCCCAGCGCGATGTGCTGGATGCCTTCGCCGCGGTACTTGTCCAGGTACTCCTGGATCTGCCCGGCCTTGTCGTTGCCTTCCTCGTTGATCGGGATGCGGATCTTGCCGCAGGGGCTGGTCATGGCCTTGCTCTTGACACCGGTGGCCTGCCCCTCGATGTCGAAGTAGCGGACTTCGCGGAAGTTGAACAGCCGCTCGTAGAACTCCGACCATTCGGCCATGCGCCCGCGGTGCACGTTGTGCGTCAGGTGGTCGATGTAGGTCAGGCCGTGGCCGCGCGGGTCCAGCGCCTCCCGCACGCCCAGGCCGGGCAGCGGCTCGAAGTCGACGTCATAGAAACCGATGTTGCCGATGTCGCCCTCGCGCGCGCCGTTCTTGCCGCGCCAGCGGTCCACCAGGTAGATCAGGCTGTCGCCGATGCCCTTGATCGCAGGGATGTGCAATTCGCCCGGGCCGGCCTGCCCGGCGTAGCCCCAGGCGCCGAGCGAGACCGCCCGCTCGTAGGCCGCCTTGGCGTCCTGCACGCGGAACGCGATCGCGCAGATGCTGGGGCCGTGCTGGCGCGCGAAGCGCTGCGCGAACGAGTCCGGCTCCGCGTTGACGATGAAGTTGATGCCGCCTTGCCGGTACAGCACCACGTCCTTGTGGCGGTGGCGCGCGATGGCGCGGAATCCCATGCGCTCGAACAATTCGCCCATGGCCTTGGGGTCCGGCGCGGCGTACTCGATGAACTCGAAGCCATCGGTGCCCATCGGGTTGTCCCAGCCCGGGAGGGCTTGGGTGGCGTGGGCGGGCAATGCGGCAGTCATGCGCGGGGTCTCCAGGGGGCAACGCAGGCTGCCACTGTAGGTGCCGGGGTGCTCAGTTTTTTGCCGGATGAAGGCCTGAAAAGGCTTGTTCGATCAATAAAATTGCGCCATGGCCGGAGTTGCCGCACTTGACAAGCTCGACAAGGCGATCCTGCGTGCGCTGCAGCAGAACGGCCGGGAAACCTACGACCTGATCGGCGAGCAGGTCGGCCTGTCGCCCAGCGCCGTGCTGCGCCGGGTCAAGCGCCTGGAGGAAGCCGGCGTCATCGACCGCTACGTCGCCCTGGTGCGGCCCGAAGCGGTCGGGCTGGGCCTGACCGCCTACATCAACGTGCGGCTCGAAAAGCACACCGAAACGCACAAGCGCAACCCCATGGACGTGTTTCGCGCCAGCGTCCAGGGTTGGCCCGAGGTGGTCGAATGTGCCGCGCTGACCGGCGAGATGGACTTCCTGCTGCGAGTGGTGGTGCAGGACATGGGCCACTACAGCCGCTTCATCATGGACACGCTGCTCAAGCACCCCAGCGTGCAGGACTGCAAGACCAGCTTCGTGCTCGACAGTGTCAAGGCGACCACGGCCGTGCCGGTGTAGTTGCGCATCGCCCTTTGCCGTGGTGCGCGGCCCTAGGTAGAACTACCTGCCCGCGCGCCAAGCGCATTGACCGGCCGCCAAAGACCTTAAATTGAACCCATGGCTGCATCGAACGAACCGGCCATCGTGCCCATCCGGTCGTTGGGGCCGCGCCACCGCGACCGCATCGCCGCACACCTGCTGGCGCTGGATGCCAACGACCGCTACCTGCGGTTCGGCTACGCCGCCACCGACGAGCAGGTGCGGCGTTACGTCGACCAGCTGGACTTCGAGCAGGACGACATCTTCGGCATCTACAACCGCAAGCTCGAGCTGATCGCGATGGCGCACCTGGCGTTCTCGCGCGACCCCGAGGCCAGCCGCTGCGCCGAATTCGGCGTCTCGGTGCTGGCCAAGGCGCGCGGCCGCGGCTACGGCCGGCGGCTGTTCGAACGCGCGGTCGTGCACGCCCGCAACGAGGGCGTGGACCTGCTGTTCATCCACGCGCTCAGCGAGAACAAGGCGATGCTCAAGATCGCGAAGAATGCCGGCGCCAGGCTGGAGCGTTTCGGCAGCGAGACCGAGGCTCACCTTCGCCTGCCCCCGGCCACGCTGGACACCCGCATGAGCGAACTGGTCGACGAGCAGCTGGCCCAGACCGACTACCGGCTCAAGCAGCAGGCGCGCAGCTTCTGGGCCTTCCTGGCGGGGGTGCAGGAGACCCGGCAGGGCGTGCGCCAGGCCCGGCACAAGTCGGGCAGCTGATCGGCAGCACAAGCCGCGCAAGGCGCGGCAAAAAGCGATTGCGCTATCCTATTCGTCCCCCAACCACCGCACGTCCTGCACCCCCAAGGCTGTGTCCGACCCCCACCCTGCGCGATCCCACGACAAGGAAGATCGCCGCACGTTCCTGCAGAAGGTCGCCGAGTTCATCCATCCGGGCCCGGACTCCCGCGATGAACTGATTTCCACCCTCGCCGACGCCGAAGACAACCAGGTCATCGACGCCGAATCCCGCGTGATGCTCGAAGGCGTGATCCGCATGGCGGACCTCACCGCCGGCGACGTCATGGTGGCGGCCCCCAGGATGGACCTGATCGACATCGACTCGCCCTACGACGAGCTCCTGCACCTGGTGATCGGCACCGCCCACTCGCGCTTCCCGGTCTATGAGCGCGAGCGCGAGAACATCATCGGCATCCTGCTGGCCAAGGACCTGCTCAAGCTGCAGCGCTCGCCGGATCTGAACGTGCGCGCGCTGCTGCGGCCAGCCGTGTTCGTGCCGGAAAGCAAGGGGCTGAACGACCTGCTGCGCGAGTTCCGCGGCAACCGCAACCACCTGGCCGTGGTGGTCGACGAATTCGGCCGCATCGCGGGCCTGATCACCATCGAGGACGTGCTCGAGCAGATCGTCGGCGAGATCGAGGACGAGTTCGACATCGGCGAGGAAGGCGGGGACATCTTCGCGCTGGCCGATCGCACCTGGCGCGTGAGCGGCGACACCGACATCGATCGCGTGGGCGAGGCCTTCGGCGTCACGCTGTCGCCCAGCGATGCCGAGGAGGAAGGCCGCTTCGAGACCATCGGCGGCCTGATCGCTCACGAAATGGGCCATGTGCCGCGCCGCGGCGAGAGCCACCGCATCGGCGGCCTCGATTTCGTCGTGCTGCACACCAAGGGCGGCGCCGTGCGCTGGTTCAAGGTGTCGCCGGCCGCCCCGGACGACCGGGCCGGGTGACCCGCGGCGGCGCGCCCATGGCCCTGGGCGCACTGGCGCTGGGCGCCGGCCTCGCGCAGGCACTCTCGATCGCGTGGCCCTGGACCGGGCAGCCGCTGTGGTGGCTGCAACTGGCTTCGCTCGCATCGTTCGCCGCCTGCCTGGATGCGTCGGCCACGGTGCGCCAGGCGTTCTTCACGGCCTGGCTGTTTGCCACCGCCTGGCTGGCCGGCACCTTCTGGTGGCTGTTCATTTCCATGCACACCTACGGCGGGTTGGCCGCCCCGCTGGCCGGCCTGGCGGTACTCGCGCTGGCGGCCTTCCTGGGTGCGTACTACGCGACCGCCGCGGGACTGTTCCGCCGGTTGGCGCCGGGCAGCGTGTGGGCGGGAGCCGCGGCTTTCGCGGCGCTCTGGACGCTGGCGGAGCTGCTGCGCGCCGAGTGGTTCACCGGCTTCCCCTGGGGTGCTGGCGGCTACGCGCACGTGGACGGGCCGCTGGCCTTCCTGGCACCTTGGGTGGGCGTGTACGGCATCGGGCTGGTCGCCGCGGCATTCGCCTTTGCCCTGTCGCAGTTGCACAGACTGCGCCGGTCGCGTGGCTATTGGCTCGGCCTGGCGGGCGCGACCTTGCTGCTCGCCGCCTGCGCGCAGGTGGACATGCCCCGTGACGAGGCCGCCGGTGCGCCGATGTCGGTCACCCTGCTGCAGGGGAACATCCCCCAAGACGAGAAATTCGAGCCGGGCAGCGGCGTGCCGCTGGCGCTGGAGTGGTACGGCGAGCAACTGCAAGCGAGCCGTTCCAGCCTGACGGTGGCACCGGAAACCGCCCTTCCGCTGCTGCCGCATCAGTTGCCCGAAGGCTATCTCCAGGCCTTGTCCGGCCGCTTCGGCCAAGCGGGCCAGGCCGCCCTGTTCGGCATGCCACTGGGCAGCTTCGAGCAGGGCTACACCAATTCGGTCGTGGGCCTCAAACCGGGCGCCGAGGCCTACCGCTACGACAAGCACCACCTGGTGCCGTTCGGCGAGTTCGTCCCGCCGCTGTTCCGCTGGTTCACCGACCTGATGAACATCCCTTTGGGCGACTTCAACCGCGGAGCGGTGGGCCAGCCTTCGTTCGAATGGCAGGGGCAGCGGCTGGCGCCCAACGTCTGCTACGAGGACCTGTTCGGCGAGGAGCTGGCCGCCCGTTTCGTCGACCCGGCGCGCGCACCGACGGTGTTCGTCAACGTGAGCAACATCGGCTGGTTCGGCAACACCGTCGCCATCGGCCAGCACCTGCACATCAGCCGCATGCGCGCCATCGAGTTCGCGCGCCCGGTGATCCGTGCGACCAACACCGGCGCCACCGCCATCATCGACCACCGCGGCCGCGTCACGCATTCGATGGAACGCTTCACCCGCGGCGCGCTCACGGGCACGGTCCAGGGCCGCGATGGCGTGACCCCTTACGCATGGTGGGTTTCGCGACTGGGCCTGTGGCCGCTGTGGCTGCTGGGGCTTGCTCCTGTTTTCGCAGCGCTGGCACGGCTTCGCAGGAGGGCGGCCACTTAAAATCGGGCCAAATGCTCACCTTCCAGCAAATCATCCTCAAGCTGCAGGCGTACTGGGATGCCCAGGGCTGCGCGCTGCTGCAGCCGTACGACATGGAGGTGGGCGCGGGCACCTCGCACACCGCCACCTTCCTGCGCGCGATCGGCCCGGAGCCCTGGAAAGCCGCCTACGTGCAGCCCAGCCGCCGGCCCAAGGACGGCCGCTACGGCGAGAACCCCAACCGCCTGCAGCACTACTACCAGTACCAGGTGGTACTCAAGCCGGCGCCGGCCGACATCCTGGAGCTGTACCTCGGTTCGCTGACTGCGCTGGGGTTCGACCTGAAGCAGAACGACATCCGCTTCGTCGAGGACGACTGGGAGAACCCCACGCTGGGCGCCTGGGGGCTGGGCTGGGAGGTCTGGCTCAATGGCATGGAGGTGACGCAGTTCACCTACTTCCAGCAGGTCGGAGGCATCGATTGCAAGCCGGCCACCGGCGAGATCACCTACGGCCTGGAGCGCCTGGCCATGTACCTGCAGGGCGTGGACAACGTCTACGACCTCACCTGGACCGAGGGCGGGCCGGTGCCGGGCCGCTCCCAAGCCGGCCCAGCCCCCTCGGGGGGCAGAGAGCTACACGAAGTGAGCGAGCGTGGGGGCGCACTCACCTACGGCGACGTCTACCTGCAGAACGAGCGCGAGCAGTCGGCCTACAACTTCGAGCACAGCGACGCGGCGTTCCTGTTCACGGCCTTCGGCGCGCACGAGAAGCAGGCGCAGCACCTGATGGAGCAGCAGCTGGCGTTGCCGGCCTACGAGCAGGTGCTCAAGGCGGCGCATTCCTTCAATCTGCTGGACGCGCGCGGCGCAATCAGCGTCACCGAGCGGGCCGCCTACATCGGCCGCATCCGCAACCTGGCGCGCAGCGTGGCCCACAGCTACCTGCTCAGCCGCCAGCGGCAGGGGTTCCCGATGGCGCCCAAGGCCTGGGCCGAGGCCGCCACCGCGAAGATGGTGGCCGACAAGCTGCTGGAGGCCGCGTGATGGCCGCTGCCAACCTGCTGGTCGAACTGCTGGTCGAGGAGCTGCCGCCCAAGGCGCTGAAGAAGCTGGGCGAAGCGTTCGGCGCCACATTGCTGGAGCAGCTGAGGGCGCAGGGACTGGCCGGCGATGAGTCTGTTCTGACCGCTTACGCCTCGCCGCGCCGCCTGGCCGCGCACGTCACCCACGTGGCCGATCGTGCCGCCGACAAGGCGGTCTCGCAAAAGCTGATGCCGGTGAGCGTCGGCCTGGATGCGCAGGGCCAGCCCACGCCGGCGCTGCTGAAGAAGCTGCAGGCGCTGGGCGCCGATGCCTCCGCCGTGGCCGGCCTCAAGCGCGCGGTCGACGGCAAGGCCGAAGCCCTGTTCCACGAGAGCACGGCGCGCGGCGCCACCTTGGCCGAGGGGCTGCAGAAGGCGCTGGGCGAAGCGATCGCGCGGCTGCCGATTCCCAAGGTCATGACCTACCAGCTCGCGGACGGCTGGACCGACGTCAAGTTCGTGCGGCCGGCGCATGCGCTGGTCGCGCTGCACGGCAGCGAGGTGGTGCCGATCGAGGCGCTGGGCCTGCAGGCCGGCCGCACGACGCAGGGCCATCGCTTCGAGTCGGCCGGAGCGGTCACGGTGCCCGATGCGGACAGCTACGCCCGCGTGCTGCGCGAGCAGGGCGCGGTGATCGCCAGCTTCGAGGAGCGCCGCGCCGAGATCGCGCGCCAGCTCGCCGCAGCCGCGCAGGAGGTGGGCTCCGGCGCCCGCGCCGTCGACGATGACGCACTGCTGGACGAAGTCACGGCGTTGGTCGAGCGGCCCAACGTATTGGCGTGCGAGTTCGAGCGCCAATTCCTGGAAGTGCCCCAGGAGTGCCTCATCCTCACGATGAAGGCCAACCAGAAGTACTTCCCCCTGCTGGACACCAGTGACAAGCTCACCCATCGCTTCCTGGTGGTCAGCAACATCCGCCCCGAAGATCCCCGCGCCGTGATCGGCGGCAACGAGCGCGTGGTGCGCCCGCGCCTGGCCGACGCCAAGTTCTTCTTCGACCAGGACCGCAAGAAGCCGCTCGAGTCGCGGGTCGAGGGCCTGGCCAAGGTGGTCTACCACAACAAGCTGGGCACGCAGGGCGAGCGGGTCGAGCGCGTGCGCGCGCTGGCCAAGGTGATAGGCGCCCAGATGGGCAGCGACGAGCTGGCCGTCCAAGCCGACAAGGCCGCCCGGCTGGCCAAGGCCGACCTGCTGACCGACATGGTCGGCGAGTTTCCCGAGCTGCAGGGCATCATGGGCCGCTACTACGCGCTGGCCGACGGACTGCCGGCCGGGATGGCCGATGCAATCGAGGACCACTACAAGCCCCGCTTCGCCGGCGACAGCCTGCCGCGCGGCGACGTGGGCATCGCGGTGGCGCTGGCCGACAAGCTCGAGACCCTGGCCGGCCTGTTCTCCATCGGCCAACTGCCCAGCGGTGACAAGGATCCGTTCGCGCTGCGCCGCCATGCCCTGGGCATCGTGCGCATGCTGCTCGAGCGCGACCTGCCCCTGCAACTGGACCAGCTGATCGCCGAGTCGCTGGCGCTGTTCCCGAAGGCGCCGGCCAGCACCGGGGCCCAGCTGGCCGACTTCATCTACGACCGGCTGGCGGGCCTGCTGCGCGAGCAGGGCTACACGGCGCAGGAGGTCGACGCGGTGCTGGCCCTGCGGCCGCAGCGCCTGGGCGACATCGGCAAGCGCCTGGCGGCGGTGCGCGCGTTCGCGGTGCTGCCCGAGGCGGCGGCGCTGGCGGCCGCCAACAAGCGCATCGGCAACATCCTGAAGAAGGCCGACGGGCCGGTGGACCCGCATGCGAGCGAAGGCCTGCTGCGGGAGGACGCCGAGAAAGCCCTGCATGCGGCCATGCGCAAGACCGCGCCGGCCGCGCAGGCGCAGTTCGAGGCCGGCGACTACACCGGCTCGCTGCAGACGCTGGCGGCGCTGCGCGCACCCGTGGATGCCTTCTTCGACGGCGTCATGGTCAATGCCGAGGAGACCGACCTGCGGCTGAACCGGCTGGGGCTGCTGGCCACCCTGCACCAGGCCATGAACCGGGTGGCCGACCTGTCACGGCTGGCCAGTTGAGCACGCACCTGGCATGAAGCTCGTCATCCTCGACCGCGACGGCACCATCAACGCCGACAGCGACGACTACATCAAGTCGCCGCAGGAGTGGGAACCGCTGCCGGGCGCGCTGGAAGCGATCGCCCGGATGAACCATGCCGGCTGGCACGTGGCGATCGCGTCCAACCAGTCGGGGCTGGGTCGCGGCCTGTTCGACGTGGCCTCGCTCAACGCCATGCACGCCAAGATGCACAAGCTGCTGGCGGCGCACGGCGGGCGCGTCGACGCCATCTTCTACTGCCCGCACACGCCGGAGGATGGCTGCAACTGCCGCAAGCCGCTGGCGGGCCTGTTCGAGCAGATCGGCGAGCGCTTCGGCGTGGAGCTCAAGGGCGTCCCGGTCGTCGGCGACGGCCTGCGCGACATGCAGGCGGCGGCGGCGGCCGGCTGCGAGCCGCACCTGGTACTGACCGGCAAGGGTGCCGAGTTCCGCGGCCGCGCGCTGCCCGAAACCTTCCCGGCCGGCACCCGGGTGCACGAGGACCTGGCGGCCTTCGCCGAACACCTGGTCGGGCGGCCCGCGCCGCGCCCGCAGCCCTGAGGAATGGCGCCCCCCGCGCGGCCCGTCGAAGGCCTGATGGCCTTCCTGCGGTCGGTGCTGCATGCGCTGTGGATGCTGGTGACGGTGGTGCCCTGGGGCATCTGGATGGTGGTCGCCTCGCTCTGGGCCAGCGGCGAGGAGATGTACTGGAAGGCCGCCCGCTGGCTGGGCTGGCAGATCGACGCGGCGCGCGTCCTGTGCGGCATCGAGGTGCGCGTGACGGGCATGGAGAACCTGCCCGATGGCAAGACCAGCCCGGCGATCCTGCTGGTCAAGCACCAGTCGACGCTGGAAACCTTCCTGATGCCCACGCTGATGCCGCACCCGCTGGCCTATGTGTTCAAGCGGGAGCTGATCTACATCCCGTTCTTCGGCTGGGCGATCGGCCGCATGGACATGATCCACATCGATCGCCGCAAGCGGGCCCAGGCGTTCAACCGGGTGGTCGAGCAGGGCAAGCGCCTGCTGGCGCAGGGCATCTGGATCATCATGTTTCCCGAGGGCACGCGCATCCCGCGCGGGAAACAGGGCACCTACAAGACCGGTGGCACCCGGCTGGCGGTGGCGACGGGCGCGCCCGTCATCCCGATCGCGGTGAGCTCGGCCAAGGTCTGGCCGCGCAAGGCCTTCATCAAGCGCCCCGGCCGGGTCGACGTCGTGATCGGGCGCCCGATCCCCAGCCAGGGGCGCGAACCCGAAGAATTGATGCGCGAAGTCGAGGCCTGGATCGAAGGCGAAATGCGCCGGCTCGACCCCGGGGCCTACCGCTAGCGGCCATCGCTGCGCGAGCGCTGCCTATACTGCCCGCCGTGCTGAACTTCCTGCAGCTCACGCTCGATTTCCTCGATGCCGCGCCGGCGCAGCCACCCACGGCGCCCGCGGTCCCGAAGCCCGCCGCGCAGCCCGGGCCGGCCGCGGCGCCGGCCGAACCGCTGCACGCGGTGCTGGCCCCGGCCACCTTCCACCACCCGCGCGCCAATCGACAGGCCACCCTGGCCGGGACCTTCGTGGCCTACGAGTTCCGCCGCCGCCGGCGCCGCAGCATCGGCTTCCTCGTCGGCGCCGAGGGCCTGACGGTCAGCGCGCCGAACTGGGTGCCGCTGCGCGAAGTCGACGCGGCGGTGCAGGAGAAGTCAGGCTGGATCCTGGCCAAGCTGCAGGCCGCACGCCAACGACATGACAAGCTGGAGTCGGCCCGCATCGAGTGGCGGGATGGCGCGAGCTTTCCCTTCCTGGGCGAGCCGGTGATCGTGGTGCTGGACCCGCGCCGCGGCACCGGCGCCGTGCTGAACACCGATGCCCAGGCGCTGCCCGGAGTGCCGCGCCTGACGCTGCACGTGGGCCTGCCGCACGACGCCGCGCCGGAGAAGATCCGCGACGTGGTCCAGGCCTGGCTGATGCGGCAGGCGCGGCGGCTGTTCATCGAGCGGCTGGACCATTTCGCGCCGCTGCTGTCGGTGCAATGGCGCAAGCTGGCCTTGAGCAATGCAGGAACGCGCTGGGGCACGGCCCACTCGGACGGCACGATCCGGCTGAACTGGCGGCTGGTGCACTTCCGCCTGCCGGTCATCGACTACGTGGTCGCCCATGAACTGTCGCACCTGCGGGTGATGGACCACAGCCCGCGGTTCTGGGACACGGTCGCCACCGTGGTGCCCGACTACGCGCAGCTGCGCGGCCAGCTCAAGGACGAAGCGCTGCCGGCCTGGTGAAGGACGGCGCCGGCGTGCGCCCTTGCTCATGCCTTGGCGAACCGCCACACGCCGTCCGCGCCGCGCTCGCGCCGCAGCTGCCCCTGGTACCAAAGCGCATGCAGGTGCGCCACCGCCTCGCCCATGGCGAAGGTGGTCTGGTGCAGGTCCAGCGTTCGCTTGAACAGCACCGGCAGCATCTCGGCGGCCGTGCGGGGCCGCTCGGCGCAGGCCTTCAGCACGTCGGCCAGCCGCTCGCGGTGGTGCTCGTGCAACTGTTCGATGCGGCGGTGCAGTCCGGTGAAGGGCTTGCCGTGCGAGGGCAGCACCAGCGTGTCTTCCGGCAGCCGGCGCAGCCGGTCGATCGAAGCCAGGAACAACCGCAGCGGGTCCGACTCCGGCTCCACGTCGTAGACGCTGATGTTGGTGGAGATGCGCGGCAACACCATGTCCCCGCTGACCAGCACCTTTGTTTCAGGGCAGAACAGCGAAATGTGCTCCGGCGCGTGGCCATGGCCGGCGATGCACTGCCAGTCGCGCCCGCCGATGCGGATCGCGTCGCCATCCTGCAGCCGCCGGAAGCTGCGTGGCACGTCCGGCACCATGCTCGGGTAGTAGCTGGCGCGCGCGCGGATCTTCTCGATCGCATCCGGGTCGCCGAGGCCGTGCGAAGCGAAGAAGTCGGCTGCCGCGGCTCCGCCGAAGCCGGTGGTGCTCTGCGACGCGACCCGCGCCGCGTTGAAGTCGGTTGCGCTGATCCACAGCCGGCAGGTGTGTTCGTCCGTGGTCCAGCGCTGGCACAGCCAGTGCGCCAGGCCGATGTGGTCCGGGTGCATGTGGGTGACGATCACGCGAAGCACGGGCAGCCCGTCCAGCGAGGAGGCGAACACCTCTTCCCACTGCGCCTTGGCTTCGTCGCGCGTGATGCAGCAGTCCACCACGGTCCAGCCCTGCCGGCCATCCAGCTCGTCGCGCATCAGCCAGAGATTGATGTGGTCCAGCGCGAACGGCAGGGCCATGCGGATCCAGCGCACGCCCGGCGCGACTTCCAGCGTCCGGCCGGGAGGCGGGAGGGTGTCGCCCAAAGGGTAGTTCAGCTGTGCTTCCTGGGGATTCATGGGAGAGGGTCCTGCGGTCCGTGTGAATTGACGTTGACGTAAACGTCAGATGTAATCGGCCATTCTAGGGACCCCTGCCCGGGGCCCCTGTCCCCCGCCGTACAGCCCGTCGAATGGCCATCACCTACACCATCAGCGATCTCGCCCGCGAGTTCGACCTCACCACCCGGGCCATGCGCTTCTACGAAGACATGGGCCTGCTGCAGCCGGAGCGCTCCGGGCCGGGCGGGCGCAACCGGGTCTACAGCGCGCGCGACCGCACCCGGCTGAAGCTGACCCTGCGCGCCAAGCGCCTGGGACTGTCGCTGTCCGAGGCGCGCGAGCTGATCGACATGTACGACAGCCCGCGCGACACCGGCCCGCAGTTGCGCAAGTTCCTTGCCATCCTGGCGCAGCACCGCAAGCAGCTGGAAGAGCAGTTGGCCGACCTGCAGGCCAACCTGGACGAGGTCCGGGAGCACGAGCGCGAGGCGCGGGCCCTGCTGGGCCGGATCGAGAAAGAGACGCCCCGGGTGCGACAGGCATAATTGACGTTTACGTAAACGTCAACGCTCGCCATGGCCGCCACCGACTTCCAGCCGACCGACCCTGCCTTCGAAGCTCGCGTGCGGGCCAGCTTCGCGCGCCAGAGCGCCATGGTGACGATCGGCGCCAGCCTGATCCGCGCCGAGCCCGGTGAAGTCGAGATCCAGCTGCCCTGGGCCGCGCACCTGACGCAGCAGCACGGCTTCATGCACGGCGGCATCGTCGGCGCCGCGCTCGACTCGGCCTGCGGCTACGCCGCGTCCACGCTGATGCCGGCCGACGTCGGCGTGCTGAGCATCGAATACAAGGTCAACTTCGTCGCGCCTGCCAGGGGGCAGCGCTTCCGCATGGTCGGCACCGTGGTCAAGCCGGGCCGCACCATCAGCGTCGTCGAAGGCCGGGCCTACGCGCTGGACGAGGGGCGCGAGAAGCTGGTGGCGACCATGAGCGCCACCCTGATGGCGATCGCCGGCCGCGACGGCATTCAACATTGAGAGGAGATCCAGCATGAACCTTCCGGGCCTGAACTTCCAGCTGGGCGAAGACATCGACGCGCTGCGCGAGGCGGTGCGCGCCTTTGCCGAGGCCGAGATCGCGCCGCGCGCCGGCGAGATCGACCGCAGCGACCAGTTCCCCTCGGATCTGTGGCGCAAGATGGGCGAGCTCGG
Organism: Acidovorax sp.; assembly: GCA_036675905.1. Classification (GTDB taxonomy): domain Bacteria; phylum Pseudomonadota; class Gammaproteobacteria; order Burkholderiales; family Burkholderiaceae_C; genus Ramlibacter. The sequence continues at coordinate 20,719 of JAKFEA010000036.1, forward strand.
CGTGCTGGGCATCACGGTGCCGGAGGAATACGGCGGCGCCAACATGGGCTACCTCGCGCACATGGTGGCGCTGGAGGAGATCTCGCGCGCTTCCGCCTCGGTCGGCCTGTCGTACGGTGCCCACAGCAACCTGTGCGTCAACCAGATCAAGCGCAACGGCAGCGAGGCGCAGAAAAGGAAGTACCTGCCCAAGCTGATCTCCGGCGAGCACGTCGGAGCGCTCGCCATGAGCGAGCCGGGCGCCGGCAGCGACGTGATCTCGATGAAGCTCAAGGCCGAGGACAAGGGCGGCTACTACGTCCTCAATGGCAGCAAGTTCTGGATCACCAACGGGCCGGACGCCGACACACTGGTGGTCTACGCCAAGACCGAACCGCAGCTGGGCGCCCGCGGCGTCACCGCCTTCCTGATCGAGAAGACCATGAAGGGCTTCTCCATCGCCCAGAAGCTCGACAAGCTGGGCATGCGCGGCAGCCACACCGGCGAGCTGGTGTTCCAGGACGTGGAAGTGCCGGCCGAGAACGTGCTGGGATCGTTGAACGGTGGCGCCAAGGTCTTGATGTCGGGCCTGGACTACGAGCGCGCCGTGCTGGCCGCCGGTCCGATCGGGATCATGCAGGCGGTGATGGACAACGTCGTGCCCTACATCCACGACCGCAAGCAGTTCGGCCAGAGCATCGGCGAGTTCCAGCTCATCCAGGGCAAGGTCGCCGACATGTACACCGTGCTGCAGGCCGGACGGGCCTTCTGCTACACGGTCGGCAAGAACCTCGACCTGCTGGGCGCCGAGCACGTGCGCCAGGTGCGCAAGGACTGCGCCTCGGTGATCCTGTGGTGCGCCGAGAAGGCCACCTGGATGGCCGGCGAGGGCATCCAGATCTTCGGCGGCAACGGCTACATCAACGAGTACCCGCTCGGCCGCCTGTGGCGCGACGCCAAGCTGTATGAGATCGGCGCCGGCACCAGCGAGATCCGCCGCATGCTGATCGGACGGGAGTTGTTCGCCGAGACGATGTAGCAACGCGGATGGCGCCCGATGCCATCCCTTAGGTACGAATACGGAACGCACTGGATTCCCGACTTCGCGGGAATGACCGGGAGGAAAATACGCCATGCCCGACATCAAGGAACTCTTCGCCCACAACCGCGCCTGGGCGGCACGAATGGAGAACGAGCGCCCGGGCTTCTTCACCGGGCTGCAGCAGCAGCAGCGGCCGCAGTACATGTGGATCGGCTGCAGCGACAGCCGGGTGCCGGCCAACCAGATCACCGGGCTGGAGCCGGGCGAGGTGTTCGTGCACCGCAACGTCGCCAACGTGGTGGTCCACTCGGACCTCAACGCGCTGTCGGCGATCCAGTTCGCGGTGGAGATGCTCGAGGTGCGCCACGTCATGGTGGTGGGCCACTACGGCTGCGGTGGCGTGCAGGCGGCGCTCAACGACCAGCGCATCGGGCTGGCCGACAACTGGATCCGCCACATCCAGAACGTGCGCGACCGGCATCGCGGCATCCTCGACAACACCTCGCCCGAGCACCGAGCGGATACGCTGGTCGAGCTCAACGTGATCGAGCAGGTGGTCAACGTCTGCGTCAGCACGGTGCTGGTCGATGCGTGGGCCAAGGGGCAGCCGGTCGCCGTGCACGGCTGGGCCTACGGCCTCAACGACGGGCTGCTGCAGGACCTGCACATGGACGTGGCCGGCCCGCAGGACCTGGAGCCGCAGTACCGGGCCGCGGTCCGCGCGGTGATCGACGCGCAACGCTGAACGCACGGGCTGCCCGCGCACAGGACCCATGTTCCCGCAGCGCCTGGACTCCACGCTGGCCTACGACATCGCCAAGGCGATGCTGGACGGCTTCAATCGCCACTACCGGCTGTTCCGGCTCGAGTCGCAGCGCGCCAAGCACCGCTTCGAGACCGCCGACTGGCACGGCCAGCAGCGCGCCCAGCGCGAGCGCATCGAGTTCTACGACCTGCGTGTCAAGGAGGCGGTGGCGCGGCTGGAAAAGGAGTTCAGGGCCGGCGAGCAGCCGATGGAACTGTGGCACCAGGCCAAGCTGCACTACATCGGCCTCTTGATCGACCACCACCAGCCCGAGTGCGCCGAGACCTTCTTCAATTCGGTCACCACCAAGATCCTGCACCGGACCTACTTCCACAACGACTTCATCTTCGTGCGGCCCGCCGTTTCCACCGAGTACATCGAGAACGACGAGCCGGCCGCCACGCCCACCTATCGCGCCTACTACCCGGCGCGCGACACGCTGCACGCGAACATCGTTCGCATCGTCACCAACTTCCAGCTGCGCCGCCCCTTCGAAGACCTGGACCGCGATGCCCGCCACGTGCTGGAGGCGATGGGCTCGCGCCTGGCGCACGTGAAGCTGCGCGCCAATTTCCAGATCCAGGTGCTGTCGTCCCTGTTCTTCCGCAACAAGGGCGCCTACGTGGTGGGCAAGCTGATCAACGGCTTCAACGAGGTGCCGTTCGCGCTGCCGATCCTGCACAACGATCAAGGCAAGCTGGTGATCGACGCCTGCCTGTTCGGCGAGGACGAGCTGCTGATGCTGTTCTCGTTCGCGCGGGCCTATTTCATGGTGGACATGGAAATCCCAGCGGCCTACGTGCAGTTCCTGCGCTCGCTGATGCCGCGCAAGCCGCGCTCCGAGCTGTACAACGCGCTGGGGCTGGCCAAGCAGGGCAAGAACCTGTTCTACCGGGACTTCCTGTTCCACCTGAAGCACTCCAGCGACAAGTTCCGCATCGCGCCCGGCATCAAGGGCATGGTGATGCTGGTGTTCGACCTGCCGTCCTTCCCCTACGTCTTCAAGCTGATCAAGGACTACTACCCGCCGCAGAAGGACACCACGCGCGAGCAGATCAAGGGCAAGTACCTGCTGGTCAAGCAGCACGACCGGGTCGGGCGCATGGCCGACACCTGGGAGTACAGCGAGGTCGCCTTCGAGCGAGACCGGTTCGAGGAGGACCTGCTCGACGAGATCCGCCGCTTCGCGCCCAGCCAGCTGGAGATCGGCGACCGCGACCGCGACGGGCACGAGGAGGTGGTGATCAAGCACCTCTACATCGAGCGGCGCATGATCCCGCTGAACATCTACCTGCAGGAAGCGATCGAGGCCGGCGCGCACGAGCAGGTCGAGCGCGCCGTGGTCGAGTACGGCAACGCGATCAAGGACCTGGTGGCCGCCAACATCTTCCCGGGCGACATGCTGTGGAAGAACTTCGGCGTCACCCGCAACGGCAAGGTCGTGTTCTACGACTACGACGAGATCGAGTACATCACCGACTGCCACTTCCGCGAGGTGCCGGCGGCCCGCACCGAGGAGGACGAGCTCTCCAGCGAGGTCTGGTACCCGGTCGGCCCGAAGGACGTGTTCCCCGAAACCTTCGGCCCCTTCCTGCTGGGCAATCCGGCGGTGCGCCAGGTGTTCCTGCAGCACCATGGCGACCTGCTGGACCCGGGGTTCTGGCAGTCGCACCAGCAGCGCATCCGTGCCGGGCACGTGGATGACGTGTTCCCCTACGACCAGGACAAGCGGTTCGGTCAGCTGGCAGCCGCGACGGTGGCATGAGCGCACACGAGGCCTGGGAACTGGCGAGCTACATCGTGACCGCGCTCGCCTTGCCATTTGCGATCCTGTTCTTCGCCTGGGAGCAGCGCAAGGAACGCGACAACGAGGAAGAGCACCAGTACCAGCTCCTGTCCGACGCCTACATCGACTTCCTGGAGATCGTGCTGCAGCACCCCGACCTGAAGCTGCGCAGCAACGATCCGCTGGATAACCCCACGCCGGAGCAGCGCGAGCGCATGCTGGTCATCTTCGATATGCTGATATCGCTGTTCGAGCGGGCCTACCTCGTCGCGTACAAGCCGCGAATGGGCGAGGACGAGCGGCGCCGCTGGAACAGCTGGGACGACTACATGCGCGAGTGGTGCCGGCGCGAGGACTTCCACAACGCCCTGCCGCTGCTACTGCGCGGCGAAGACCCCGAATTCCAGAGCTACTTGCGGCGCATCGCTTCCGAGGAGCGCGGCGCCATCTTCATCCCGGCTGATTTTCGAGAAGGAGTGAATCATGGCTGAATCCATCGTCATCGTCAGTGCCGCCCGCACGCCCATGGGGGCCTTCCAGGGCGACTTCTCCACGCTGGCCGCCCACGACCTGGGCGGCGCCGCGATCCGCGCGGCCGTCGAGCGCGCCAGCATTTCGTCCGACGCCGTCGGCGAGGTGCTGTTCGGCAACTGCCTGATGGCCGGCCAGGGCCAGGCGCCGGCGCGGCAGGCTGCGTTCAAGGGCGGCCTGCCCAAGAGCGCCGGCGCCGTCACGCTGTCCAAGATGTGCGGCTCGGGCATGAAGGCGGCGATGTTCGCGCACGACATGCTGCTGGCCGGCACCCACGAGGTGATGGTCGCCGGCGGCATGGAGAGCATGACCAACGCGCCCTACCTGCTGCTCAAGGGCCGCGGCGGCTACCGCATGGGCCACGACAAGGTCTACGACCACATGATGCTCGACGGACTGGAAGACGCCTACGAGCCGGGCCGCGCGATGGGCACCTTCGGCGAGGACTGCGCGGCGAAGTACAAGTTCAGCCGCGAGGCGCAGGACGCGTTCGCGACCGAGTCCGTCACCCGCGCCAAGAAAGCCACCGAGACGGGCGCCTTCGCCAAGGAGATCACCCCGGTGACGGTCAAGACGCGTGCCGGAGAATCGGTGATCTCGATCGACGAGGGCCCGGGCAAGGTCAAGCTGGACAAGATCCCGACGCTCAGGCCCGCGTTCAAGAAGGACGGCACCATCACGGCGGCCTCGTCCTCCAGCATCAACGATGGCGCCGCAGCGCTGGTGATGATGACCGAGAGCACCGCCAAGCGGCTGGGCTGCAAGCCCATGGCACGGCTGGTCGGCCATGCCATGCACTCGCAGGAACCCGAGTGGTTCACCACCGCCCCGGTGGGTGCCACCCAGAAGCTGCTCTCGAAGACCGGCTGGAAGGTCGCCGACGTGGACCTGTGGGAAGTCAACGAGGCCTTTGCCGTGGTGCCGATGGCGCTGATGCAGGAGCTGAAGGTCGCCAACGACATCGTCAACGTCAACGGCGGCGCCTGCGCGCTGGGCCACCCGATCGGCGCGTCCGGCGCGCGCATCATGGTGACCCTGATCCATGCGCTGCAGGCCCGCGGCGGCAAGCGCGGCATCGCCACGCTGTGCATCGGCGGCGGCGAGGGCACGGCGGTGGCGCTGGAACTGCTCTGAACATCCGGACGCAGAAGACGCAGAAGGTGCGCAGAAGACGCCGAAGAAAGAGGACTTGAAGTCTCTTCCGCGCCTTTTGCGTACTTTCGCAACTTCTGCGTACGGGAGTTGAAGCGGCGCTCCAATGAGCACCATCCTCGTCATCGGCGCCTCGCGCGGCATCGGGCTGGAGTTCGTGCGCCAGTACCGGGCGGCGGGCGAGCGGGTGATCGCGACGGCGCGCACCGACGAGGGGCTGCAGAAGATTGCCGCACTGGGCGCGCAACCGCTCCAGCTCGACGTTTCGGCTCCGGCCAGCATCGGCGCCCTGGCCACGCAGCTGGATGGCGAACGCATGGCCGTGGCCCTGTACGTGGCCGGCGTCTACAGCACGGCGGGCGCGAAGGAGCCGCCGGAGCAGCCTGACTTCGATCGCGTGATGCGCACCAACGTGCTGGGCGCCATGCAGGCGATCCCGCAGGTGGCGCCGCTCGTCGAGCAGGCGCGCGGCCGCTTCGTCTTCATCACCAGCGAGATGGGCCACATCGCCGGCACCCACTCCAGCTTCGGCTGGCTGTATCGCGCCAGCAAGTCCGCCCTCAACATGGCCGTTCGCGCCGCGAGCTACGACTATCCGCGCGCCACGCTGGTCGCCATGAGCCCCGGCTGGGTGCGCACCGCCATGGGCGGCCCCGATGCACCGCTCAGCCCGGAGCAGAGCGTGGCTTCCATGCGGCGCACGATCGCCGCGCTGAAGCCGACGCAGAGCGGCGCCTTCCTCGACCACGACGGCACACCTTTCGACGGGTGGTGACCGCAGGAATTCCCACCGATACCTCGACAATCGAGCGATGCTGCTGACCCCCGACCAGGAAATGATCCGCGACGCGGTGCGCGCCTTCGCGCAGGAACAGCTGTGGCCGAATGCCGCCCGCTGGGACAAGGAGCACACCTTCCCGCGCGAAGTGCACAAGGGACTGGCAGCGCTGGGCGCCTACGGCATCTGCGTGCCGGAGGAGTACGGCGGCGCCGGCCTCGACTATTTGAGCCTCGCTTTGGTGCTCGAGGAGATCGCCGCCGGCGACGGTGGCACCAGCACCGCGATCAGCGTCACCAACTGCCCGGTCAACGCCATCCTGATGCGCTATGGCAGCCAGGCGCAGAAGAAGCGCTGGCTGGCGCCGCTGGCCCAGGGCGAGTTGCTGGGCGCCTTCTGCCTGACCGAGCCACACGTGGGCAGCGACGCCTCCGCGCTGCGCACGACGGCGCGCCGCGATGGCGACGGGTACGTGATCGACGGCGTCAAGCAGTTCATCACCAGCGGCCAGAACGGCCAGCTGGCGGTGGTGATCGCCGTCACCGACAAGGGCGCCGG
>JAKFEA010000037.1:0-1596 GCA_036675905.1 Acidovorax sp.
CTCATAATCCCTTGGTCCACGGTTCGAGTCCGTGTGGGCCCACCAAATCGATAGCCGCGCACTGCGCGGCTTTCGGCTTTTCTAAGCACATATGGTCGCTGGCTAAACCGCGAACTGGAAACTCCCGCGCCTTGCCGCTAGCCGGCGCCGCCGCCCATAATCGGCCGCACTCTTTCTTCGGAACCCCGCAGCGATGGCGATTTCCCGCGGCGATCTCGACCAGCACGGCCTGATCATCGGCGTCTCCCCCGAGCGCTTTCGCGCGGTGGCCATGCCGCTGTTGTTCGATCACCTGAATGCCCAGTGCGAGGGCACCATCGCGGTCAATCGGCAGGCGCGGATCGTCTGGATCAACGACAAGTACGCGGCGAAGGTCGGCATCAGCGATCCGCGCAGCGCGCTCGGCAAGGAAATCGAGGAGGTGCTGCCGGCCAGCAAGCTGCGCGAGGTGGTGGAGAGCGGCCAGCCGAGCATGCTCGACTTGATGGCCTTCGGCAGCGAGCATTTCGTGGTCACCCGCATCCCGCTGCGCGACGAGGACGGCACCCTGGTCGGCGCCCTCGGCTTCGTGCTGTTCGACCGCGCCCGCCACCTCAAGCCGTTGATGGCCAAGTACAACAGCCTGCAGAACCAGCTGCTCGCCACCCAGCACGAGCTGGCCAAGGCGCGCCGGGCGCGCTACACCATCGCCGGTTTCATCGGCAGCAGCACAGCGGCCAGCGAGATCAAGCGCCAGGCCCGGCGCGCCGCCCAGCTTGACGCCACGGTGCTGCTGCGCGGCGAGACCGGCACCGGCAAGGAGCTGCTGGCCCAGGGCATCCACAATCTGTCGCCGCGGGCCAACGGCCCCTTCGTCGCGGTCAACGTCGCGGCGATCCCGGAAACCCTGGTCGAGGCGGAGCTGTTCGGCACCGCCCCCGGCGCCTTCACCGGCGCCGACCGCAAGGCGCGCATCGGCAAGTTCGAAGTGGCCAACGGCGGCAGCCTGTTCCTCGACGAGATCGGCGACCTGCCGCTGCCGCTGCAGGCCAAGCTGCTGCGCGTGCTGCAGGAGCATGAGGTCGAGCCGCTCGGCTCGAACCAGGTCAAGCCGCTGAACGTGCGGGTGATCGCCGCCACCCATATCGACCTGGAGGCCAAGGTCGCCGCCGGGCTGTTCCGCGACGACCTGTACTACCGCCTCAATGTCCTCGCCCTGCGGGTGCCGCCCTTGCGCGAGCGGGGCGAGGACATTCCCGCGCTGGTCGAACACCTGCTCGACGATATCGCCAACCGCTCCGGCCAGGCGCCGATGGAGCTGAGCACGGAGGCCCTGAGCCTGCTCTGCGCCCAGCCCTGGCGGGGCAATGTGCGGGAGTTGCGCAATCTGCTGGAGCGGGCGCAGCTGGCCGGCGAAGGGCCGCTGCTGGAGGCTCCGCAGTTGTTGCCGTTGCTGGGTGAAGCGAGCGCCGCCGCGCCGTCGCCTCTTATCGAGCCGCCTGCCGCCGCCCGGAGCGACAGCAGCGTTCCGGCCCTGGCCGACAGCCTGGCCCAGGCCGAACGCCGCGCCCTGCAGCAGGCCCTGGCCGCCTGCGCCGGCAACCGCCGCCGCGCCGC
>JAKFEA010000038.1:0-12410 GCA_036675905.1 Acidovorax sp.
GTCCAGCCATACGTGGGACATACGAGGGAGTCCGCATGAACGAACACCACCCGCAGTTCTGGTTCCGCGCCGAGCATGTCGGCGCCGATTTCACGACCGAGGGCGAGCGGCAGATCGCGGCGTGGCTGCGCGAGCAGCTGCAGGCGGCGGGTTACGACGTGCAGGCGCCGCAGGAGCGATCCTGGGGGCAGCGCATCTGCATCGAGTCGCCGGTGCCGCTCTACGTCGACTGCGCCGCTGCCCGGCGGGTCACGGGCTCGCCCTTCGCGCCCCCGTGCTGGATTGCCGAGATCACGGCCGAGGGTGGCCTGCGGGCGGGCCGCGAGGGCCGGCTCACCCCCTTGCCGGCGGTGGCCCAGGTCGGGCGCGACCTGCAGCGCATCCTGGGCGACAGCGCCGGCGCCTGGACCCACTAACCGGGCCGCGAGCCGGGTCTCGTCGCCGGCCGGCGCCCGCCCGGCGCACAATGGCCGCCTTCGCTGCAAGGAGCGCTCACCGATGAAGGCCAACAGCATCCTCGACACCATCGGCCGCACGCCGCACGTGCGCATCAACCGGCTGTTCGGCGACAGCCACCAGGTGTGGGTGAAAAGCGAGCGCGCCAACCCCGGCGGCTCGATCAAGGACCGCATCGCCCTGTCCATGATCGAGGACGCCGAGCGGTCCGGCCAGTTGCGGCCCGGCGGCACCATCATCGAGCCGACCTCGGGCAACACCGGCATCGGGCTGGCGATGGTGGCCGCGGTCAAGGGCTACAAGCTGGTGCTGGTGATGCCCGACAGCATGTCGATCGAGCGGCGCCGGCTGATGCTGGCCTATGGCGCCACCTTCGACCTGACCCCGCGCGAGAAGGGCATGAAAGGCGCCATCGCGCGGGCGGAGGAACTGGCCGCCCAGACGCCCGGCGCCTGGATTCCGCAGCAGTTCGAGAACCCGGCCAACGTCACCGTGCACGAGCAGACCACCGCGCGCGAGATCCTGGAAGACTTCCCGGAGGGGCTGGACTGCATCATCACCGGCGTGGGCACCGGCGGCCACATCACGGCCTGCGCCAAGGTGCTCAAGCGCCAGTGGCCGCAGCTGAAGGTGTTCGCCGTGGAGCCCACCGCCTCGCCGGTGCTCTCCGGCGGCCCGCCGGGGCCGCACCCGCTGCAGGGGCTGGGAGCCGGCTTCATCCCGAAGATCATGGACATGAAGCTGATCGACGGCGTGATCCAGGTCGACGCCGAGCCGTCCCGCGAGATGGCGCGTCGCTGCGCGCGCGAGGAGGGCCTGCTGGTGGGCATCTCCTCCGGCGCCGCGCTCGCCGCGATCGCGCAGAAGCTGCCGGACCTGCCGGCCGGCGCCAGGGTGCTGGGCTTCAACTACGACACCGGCGAGCGCTACCTGTCGGTGGAGGGGTTCCTGCCGGCTCCTTGAGGCAGCAGCCCATCCGGTAACGCCGCCCCACGGGCAGTCCGCGCCCGATATAGTGGCTCGCTCCACTTCGTTTGAGCGAGGCTGCCCATGAAGCCATCGACGCACTTCGTTCGCCGCTCGTGCCTATGCCTGGCTGCGGTTGTCGCCCTGCAGGCACCGTTGGCACAGGCGGAACTGATCGGCCCCGAGGCCGTGATGGCCATGCAGTCGCCCACGCAGGAGCAGGTCGACCGCGCCAAGGTGCAGCAGTTCCTTGAAAGTGCTGCGCTGAAGGACCGGCTGCGCACGATGGGCGTCGAAGGCATCAACGCCAACCAGCGCGTCGACGCGATGACCCAGCAGGAAGTGCACGCGCTTGCCCAGCGCATCGACACGCTGCCGGCCGGCGGCGCCTTCAGCGACCGGGACATCATCCTGGTCCTGCTGATCGCGCTGCTGGTCGTGGTGGCGCTGTAGGCGCGCCTATTCTTCCTTCGGCTTGAACTGCTGCGCCAGTTGCGCCTGCACGGCGGGCGGCACCGGCTCGTAGTGGCTGAAGGCCAGCGTGTAGCGGCCCTGGCCGCCGGTCAGTGAATTGAGGCGCAGCTGGTAGCTCGCCAGCTCCGACAGCGGCGCTAGCGCCTGCACGGTGGACAGGCCGTCGGCGCCCGATTGCGTGCCGCTCACCTGGCCGCGGCGCGACGCCAGGTCGCCGGTGATGTCGCCCAGGTTGGGTTCGGGCGCGTTGATCTCCATGCCGACGATGGGCTCCAGCACGCAAGGCCGCCCCGCCTTGACCGCATCGACCAGTGCCTTGCGGCCGGCGGTGACGAAGGCGATCTCCTTGCTGTCCACGCTGTGGTGCTTGCCGTCGTACACCGTGACCTTCAGGTCCACCACCGGGTAGCCGGCCACCACGCCCTGCTCCATCGCCTGGCGCACGCCCTTTTCCACGGCGGGCATGAAGTTGTACGGAATGGCGCCGCCCTTGACCTCGTCGACGAACTGGAAGCCGGCGCCGCGCGGCAGCGGCTCGATGCGCAGGAACACCTCGCCGAACTGGCCGGCGCCGCCGGTCTGCTTCTTGTGGCGGTGGTGCCCTTCGGCCGGCGCGGTGACGGTCTCGCGATACGCAATGCGCGGCGGCCGCGTCTCCACCTGGCAGCCGTGCACCTCGGTCAGCCGGTCCAGCAGAGTGCGCAGGTGCAGCTCGCCCAGCCCGTAGACCACCGTCTCATGGCTGCCGGCCGGCTGCTCCACGCGCAGGCAGGGATCCTCGCTCACCAGCTTCTGCAGGATGTCGTGCAGGCGCTGCTCGTCGCCGCGCCGCTTCGGCTCGATCGCGAGGCCGTGCACCGGCACCGGGAACTGCAGCGGCTTCAGGTGGATGTGCGCGTCCTCGGCGGCGTCGTGCAGCACCGCATCGAAGTGCATCTCCTCCACCTTGGCGATCGCGCACAGGTCGCCGGGAACCGCCTGGGCCACCTCCGTCAGCTTGTTGCCCTGCAGCTGGAAGAGGTGGCCCACCTTGAAAGGGCGCCGGCCGTCTCCCACGTAGAGCTGGCTGTCGCGCGTGATCGTGCCCTGGTGCACGCGCGCCACGCCCATCTTGCCCACGTAAGGATCCTGGGTGACCTTGAAGACGTGGGCGAGCACGTGGCGGTCCGGGTCCACCGCGGGCTGGATCGGCCGCGCGTCCTCGCCTTCGCCCAGCAGGAACTCGGGCGGGTTGCTCTCGGTCGGGTCGGGCAGCAGCCGCTCGATCACGTCCAGCAGTTCGGCCACGCCGGCGCCGGTGCGCGAGGAGACGAAGCAGATCGGCACCAGGTGGCCTTCGCGCAGCGCCTGCTCCAGCGGGGCGTGCAGTTCGGCCGGGTCGACGTCGCCTTCGTTGAGGTAGCGCTCGACGAACGCCGCGTCCACTTCCACCACCTGCTCGACCAGCGCGCGGTGCGCCTGTTCCACCGAAGAGAAGTCCGGCGCCGGCCCGTCGTCGCCCAGCTTCCAGAAGCAGTCCAGCACCGACTGGCCGTCCTGCGCCGGCAGGTTGACCGGCAGGCACTCCTTGCCGAAGGCCGCCTGGATCTGCTCGACCAGCGCCTGCAAGCCTGAGCCCTGCGCGTCGATGCGGTTGACCACGACGATGCGGTCGCGGCCGAGCTGCCGCGCCCACTCCATCATGCGCACCGCCATCGGCTCGATGCCGGTGGCCGCGTTGATGACGACGGCGGCGGTCTCCACCGCCTGCAGCGCCGGCAGCGAGTGGCCCAGGAAGTCGGGCGCGCCGGGCGTGTCGACCAGGTAGGTGGTGATGCCGCGGTGCTCCAGGTGCAGCACGCTGCCGGCCAGCGAGCGCAACAGCCGCTTCTCCAGCGGGTCCCAGTCGGAGACGGTGCTGCCCTTTTCCACGCTGCCGGGCGCGCCCACCGCCCCGGCCTTCCACAGCAAGGCTTCGGCCAGGCTGGTCTTGCCGGCGCCGCTGGGGCCCACCAGGGCCACCGTGCGGCGGCTGGCAATGTCACGCTGAGCGGCCACGGGCACTCCTTTCGCAACGAAGGACACGGCCTCGCAGCGAGGCCATCGCCTTCATTGTGGGTGCAATCGGCGGCTCGATGCAGCCCCCTGCGATGCCTCAGGCGCGGCAACGCTCCCGTGTGGATGGGTTGGCTGCGCTTGAGCCCGGCAGCCGCAGAACTGCGCTACGCGGCGGCCGTGACGACCACCTCGATGCGCCACTCCTTCTTGGCCAGGTTGGCCTGCACGGTGGCGCGCGGCGGTGCGTGGCCGGGCGCCAGCCAGGCCTCCCACACCTCGTTCATGCCGGCGAAGTCGGCCAGGTTGGGCAGGAAGATCTGGGCCATCAGGATCTTCGATTTGTCCGAGCCGGCGCGCGCCAGCAGGGCGTCGATGGCAGCGAGCACCTGCCGCGTCTGGCCACGGATGTCCTGGGCGGCGTCCCCGGCCACCTGGCCGGCCAGGTAGACGGTGCCGTTGTGCACCGCCATTTCGGACAGGCGGGTGCCCACGTCGAAGCGCTGGATCAAGTCGATTCCTTTCGTGCGGCCTTGCAAGGCCTTCGTTCATGAGCTGCGCCTGTGGCTCAAGCGGGGCGCGAGAACATCCGTACGCAGAAGGCGCGAAAGAAGCGCAGAAGGCGCAGAAAAAGATTCTTGCAGGATTTCTTCTGCGCCTTCTGCATCACTTCTGCGTCTTCTGCGTACGGGTGTCCGCTTTCGGCGGCGCAAGACAGCGATTGTTGCAGGGCCGGAGATCAGCGAGCCGCTGCCGCCAGCGCCTGCTCCAGGTCGGCCTTGAGGTCGTCGACGTGTTCGATGCCGATCGACAGGCGCACCGTCTCTTCCGACACGCCCGCCTTCTTCAGTTCCTGGGGCGAGAGTTGCCGGTGCGTGGTCGACGCCGGGTGCGTGGCCAGCGAGCGCACGTCGCCGATGTTGACCAGCCGGGTGAACAGCTGGAGCGCATCGAGGAAGCGCGCGCCGGCCTCGCGGCCGCCCTTGACGCCGAAGGTCAGGATGCCCGAGGCGCGCCCGCGCAGGTACTTCTTCGCCAGCTCGTGCTGCGGGTGCTGCGGCAGCCCGGCGTAGTTGACCCATTCGACGCCCTTGTGCTGCTGCAGCAATTGCGCGATGGCCAGCGTGTTGTCGCAGATGCGGTCCATGCGCAGCGCCAGCGTCTCGATGCCGTGCAGCACCAGCCAGGCGTTGAAGGGCGATATCGCCGCGCCCATGTTGCGCAGCGGCACCACGCGTGCGCGGCCGATGTAGGCGGCGGGGCCCAACGCCTGCGTGTAGACCACGCCGTGGTAGCTCACGTCCGGCTCGTTCAGGCGGCGGAAGCGCGCCGCGTGCTGTGCCCACGGGAACTTGCCGCTGTCGACGATGGCGCCTCCGATGCTGTTGCCATGGCCGTTGAGGTACTTGGTCAGCGCGTGCACCACGATGTCGGCCCCGTGCTCGAACGGGCGCAGCAGGTAGGGGCTGGGCACGGTGTTGTCGACGATCAGCGGCACGCCGTGGTCGTGCGCCACCCGTGCCAGCGCCGCGATGTCCGACACGTTGCCCAGCGGATTGCCGATGGATTCGCAGAACACCGCCTTGGTGCGATCGTCGATCAGCGCCGCGAAGGCCTGCGGGTTCGCCGGATCGGCGAAGCGCACCTCGATGCCCTGCTGCGGGAAGGTGTGGGCGAACAGGTTGTAGGTGCCGCCGTACAGCGCGCTGGCGGCGACGATGTTGTCGCCGGCCTCGGCGATGGTCTGGATCGCGGCCGTGATCGCCGCCATGCCCGAGGCCAGCGCGAGCGCCGCCACCCCGCCTTCCAGCGCCGCCAGCCGCTGCTCCAGCACGGACTGGGTCGGGTTCATGATGCGCGTGTAGATGTTGCCTTCGACCTTCAGGTCGAACAGGTCGGCGCCGTGCTGGGCGCTGTCGAAGGCATAGGCCACCGTCTGGTACAGCGGCGGCACCACCGCGCGCGTGGTGGGGTCGGGCGAATAGCCGGCGTGCACCGACAGCGTTTCGAATTTCCAGTCCTGGCTCATGGGGTTCCTCGTGCGGCGTGCAGCCCGCCGCGGACCGGCGGGCAAAGCGCGTAGCTTGCCTGCGAACCCAAATCGGCCAACGAAAGAGTTCTCATGAGCTTATGGAAGGGCGCGGGCACAATCGCCGGCACGGGAGTGAGGAGAGACAACGATGCAGGTCACCTGGCCGGAAGACACCTCGCGTGAGTTCGCCCGCCGGCGCGATGCGGTGCGGCAAGGCCTCCATGCCCACGGCATCGGCAGGCTCGTCCTCACCTCGACCGAGGCGATCTACTACCTCACCGGGGCGACGTGCGAGCCGCTGGAGCGGCCGTTCTTCCTGGTCGTCGATGCGCAAGCCCCCTCGTACCGCCTGCTGGTGCCTTTGCTGGAGCAAAGGCACATGGAAAAGGCCTGGGGCGTGTCGCCCGGCGCCATCCACACCTATCGGGAGTACCCCGCTCCGGCCGGGGAAGGCTGGGCCGACCAGTTGCGGTCGCTGCTCGATGTGCCGTTCCTGTTCGAGCCGGCCGCGCCGTTCGAGATCGCCGAGCGGTTGTCCCGCGAGGGCGGGCGGGCGGCCGATGTGCTGGGCCCGATCCGGATGGTCAAGTCGGCCTGGGAGATCGCCCGCATCCGGCGGGCCGCCCATTACGCCGACTGGGCGATCGGCCGGATCCTGCAGGCCAGCTACTTCGGCGCGACCGTGGCCGAGGGCTTTGCGGCCGCCAGCGGCCTGCAGCGCAAGATCATCCGGGAAGTCGCCGACTTCGATGCGCTGGCCACCAGGACCCTGGGCGCGCCCTGGCCCGCACCCCTGTCGGCCGAGCCCCACTCGGTGCCCACGGTGGGCATGCGGCTGGAACGCGGGCCGCACGTGGCCCTGGTGTTGACGCGCGTGAACGGCTACGCGGCGGAGTGCGAACGCACCTTCTTCACCGCCCCACCCTCGGCCGAGGAGCGCGAGCGCTTCGAGCTCATGCGGGCGGCGCGCGAGATGGGCATGGGGCTCGCGCGGCCCGGCGCGTCCTGCAGCGAGATCGACGCCGCCGTGAACCGCTTCCTGGCGGAGAAAGGCTGGGGACCCGCCTTGCGCCTGCACCGGATCGGCCACGGGTTCGGGCTGGGCAACCACGAGCCGCCCTGGATCGCCGAGGGCAGCACCGACGTGCTGGCCGAGAACATGGTGATCTCGATCGAACCGGGGATCTACCAGCCCGGCGCAGGCGGCTACCGCCATTCCGACACCTTGCTCGTGACGGCCCAGGGCGTCCAGCGCCTGACCACCGCGCCGGACACGCTGTCCGACCTGACGCTGCGCGGGCCGACCCTGAAGCAGCGCCTGCAGGCGATCCTGGTGAAGAAGGCGCTGGGCCTTCGCGGCTGAAGCAATCCGGCGACGGGGGATATGGCTGTGCTTCGCGCAGGCCGGCCCTTGATGCAGCGCAATCCATTGGGGTGCAGCGCTCCTGTCATCAGCAGCGTCCTACAGACAGTGCCGATCGCCGGGAACACCATGGCGCCCCTGTAGTACCCGCTCGCATTGCAACGTGATCCTGACCAGTGCCACGGCTCCCGAACGAGCCCGCCCCTCCATCGCCACCGGCACGCTGACGCTCAACCGGCCGGCGCGTGCGATCCCCAGGCCGCTGCAACCGCAAGCGCGCAAGGCCCTGCGCTACCACCTGCACCTCGCCCAGCGGGCCGACCGCTCGCCGGTGCAGGCCGTCGATTTCGACGATCCCGGCGTCTTCGATGCCTGCTGCCGCTTGCTGGTGCAATGCGCCGTGGTCGGCCAGGTGGAAGTGCCGGCGCCGGGTTCGCCGGCGGGCAGCCTGAGCTTCCGCTCGGCGCTGTCGGTGCACCGCATCTTCGAGTTGCTCGATCCCACCGTGCAGGCCTGCAACCGCTCGCTGCGCGGCACGCCCTGGCAGTTCCTGCTGCAGGCGGGCGACCCCTGAACGCATCCGTGTCGCGGCCGGAACGCCGCTAAGCGCCGGGGTTTCCTCCGGCGCGTGCAGCCCGCAGTGCCGCCACATCGGGCACCGTGATGCGCCGGCCCGCCACGGTGAGCAGCCCCTGCGCCTGCAACTCGCGCAGCAGGCGCGAGAAGTGCTCGGGCGAGACATGCAGCCGTGCCGCGATCGAGGCCTTGCTGGCCGGCAGCGCGACCCCGTCCGGCCCGGGGCTGGCCTCGGCCACGCGCGCCAGGAAATCGATCACGCGCTCGCGCCCGCCGCCCTGCGCCTGCCGATCGAGTTCCTGCACCAGGCTTTCGATGCGCGCGCTCAGCGCCGCGACGATGCGGCGCGCGAACACCGGGCTGCGGTCGATCTCGTCGAACACAGCCTCGCGCGGCAGGTGCAGCAGCAGGGCGTCGCTCGCGGCCACCGCGTCGACCACGGCGGGCCGCTCGAGGAACATCACGGCCTCGCCGAAGCTGCGGCCGGCCGTCGCGACGCCGGTCAGGCGCTCGCGGCCCTGCCCGTCGCGTGCCAGCAGCCGCACCTCGCCGAACACGACGAGGTACATGCCGGTAGGCGGGTCGCCGGTGCGGAACAGCACCTGGCCGCGCTGCAGCGGCAACCGCCGGGTGCGCGCGGCCAGCCGCTCCAGCGTGGCGCGGTCCATGCCCTGCAGCAGGGGCAGGGCCGCGAGCAAGGCACGCTCCCTGGCAGGCGCAAGGGCTGTCGTGTCGGTGGCGGGAGGTGCGTTGGGGGCGTGCACTGCAGCGGCGTTCGGGGCGCGGCGATGGTTCGCCGCCCGCCCGATTGGGCCGCAGCCGTGCCGCCCCGCATTGAGGTGGCTCAAGGCAGCCGGCCGGCCACTGCCGGCCCGGCCCGGCTCAGCCGCGCAGTTTCTTCCAGCCCGGATGGTCGAAGGTGCGGCCGTAGTCGTTCAGCGCCCCCAGCAGCTTGACGGCGCCGTCGCGCGGCTGGGCCTTGGACTTGCCGGCCATGGCCTCGGTCGCTTCACCGATCTGGCCGATGATCACGTGCAGCGCGGCGTCGGCGTCGGGCGACAACTTGCAGTTGGCGACGATGTGGGCCACCTGCTGCTCGGTCTTGGCGGCGATCGCCTGGTACTGCTCGGGCGTCAGCTTGTTCTTGTGGATGGCGCCCAGCTGCGGCTCCAGCGCATGACGGATCTCCGTCATCCCCTGGCGCAGCGGCGCGTCGGTCGCCCAGCGCTGGCCGGCGGGCAGCGGCTTGGCGGCGGCGCTGGCGTGGCCATGGTCGTGGGCATCGCCGGCGGCCAGGGCCGGCGTGCCGACGACGTTCAGGGCTGCGAATCCGGCAGCCGCCAGGGCGACGGCCAGCAGGCGGGCGGTGGCAGGGAGGGTTCTCATGGAAATGCCTTTCTCTCGTTGCGGGAAGGACGATGGCCTTCCTCGTGGCAGATGGAGCGCTCGATTCACGCCGGATTCCGCGCGGGTGGCGGATTCTTGATATCTGCAAAGAACGGAGTCCGGTCCCTTGCGCCGGGCGCGGGGGCCCGGCGCAACGGCTTGCCGAAACTCAAGCGGCCGGCAGCCGCAGCACGGCCAGCAGGCCGCCCTGCGCGCCGCGTTGCAGTTCCAGTTCGCCGTTGTACAAGCCGACCAGGTCCTGCACGATCGCCAGCCCGAGGCCGCTTCCCGGCACGGTTTCGTCCAGCCGCACGCCGCGACCCGACGCCTGGGCGCGCTGGCTGTCGTCCATGCCCGGGCCGTCGTCTTCCACTTCGATGCGAAGGTGGCGCCGGCCCGCGGCATCGAGCGCTTGCACGCGCACGCCGACTTCGCTGCGAGCCCACTTGCAGGCGTTGTCCAGCAGGTTGCCAAGGATTTCGTGCAGGTCCTGTTCCTCGCCCTGGAACGCCGGCAACGGGTCAGCGGCCTCGATGGCGATGTGCAGGCCGCGCTGCGCATGCGCGCGCTCCATCACGCGCGCCAGACCCTGCAGCACGGGACCGACGCGGGTGGACTGGCTGATCGGGCGCGCCAGCGCCGCCGATCGTGAGCGCGCCAGGTGCCAGTCCACGTGCCGGGCCGCCAGGTCGACCTGCTCGTGCACCAGCCGGCCCAGTTGCGGCCCTTCCGCTGCGGGCGTCGCGTCGGCACGGGTCAAGCGATCGCCCACCTGCCGCAGCACGGCCAGCGGCGTCTTGACCGCATGCGCCAGGTTGCCGGCGTGCTTGCGCGCCTGCTCCACCATGGCGGCGTTCTGCTCCAGCACGCCGTTGAAGTCGTCCACCAGCGGCTGGACTTCGGCCGGAAAGCGCCCCTGCAGGCGCTGCGCGCCGCCGCTGCGCACCGCTTCCAGCGCCGCGTGCAGTGCGCGCAAGGGCGCCAGTCCCACCAGCACCTGGATCCACGATGCCGCCAGCAGCAGTGCGAACAGCAGCAGCAGCGACAGCGCGAGCTGGCCGCGGAAGCGCTGCACCGCATCGTCCAGGGGCGCGGTGTCGGCCGCGACCGCGAGACGCCAACCCGCCTGCGGCTGCCGCGGGTCGTGCACGCTGCGCTCCAATACCAGCACCGGCCGGCCGAGCGGCCCCGCCGCTTCGTGCGCGTGCACGGCGCCATCCGCCACGCTGTCGGCGGGCAGCACCAGCGCCCGGTCCCAGAGCGAGCGTGAACGCCGCACGCCGGTGCGGCCCGCGCCGTCCAGCTGCCAGTACAGGCCGGAGTAGGGCCGCTCCCAGCGCGGGTCGCTCAGGGCGGCCGTGTCGACGACCGGCTGCGCCGCCGCATCGAAGTCGAGCCGCGCGGTGAGCTGGTCCAGTTGCCCGTGCAGGCCCTCGCGGAACTGCTGCATCGCATGCTCGCGGAACAGCGCCGACAGGCCCCACCCGGCCACGAGCAGCGCCAGCGCCAGCACCACCGAGGTGGCGGCCAGCAGCCGCCGGCGCAGCGAAGGCGCGGCGGCGGCCTTCATGCGCCGGGCACGAGGCGGTAGCCCATGCCGCGCACGGTCTCGATCATCCCGGCCGGCAGCTTGCGGCGCAGGCGGCCGACGAACACCTCGATGGTGTTGGAGTCGCGCTCGAAATCCTGCGCGTACAGGTGCTCGGTGAGTTCGGTGCGCGACACCACCGATCCCGGCCGGTGCATGAGGTAGGCCAGCAGCTTGAACTCGTGGCTGGTGAGCGGCACCGGATCGCCGTCGCAGGTCACCCGGCCGCTGCGCGTGTCCAGCGTGACCGGCCCGCAGGCGAGCACCGCGCAGGCCAGTCCCTGCGCGCGCCGGATCAGGGCGCGCAGGCGCGCCAGCAGTTCCTCCATGTGGAAGGGCTTGGCGAGATAGTCGTCGGCGCCGGCGTCGATGCCGGCCACCTTCTCGTGCCAGAGGTCGCGCGCGGTGAGGATCAGCACCGGTGTTGCCAGCCCGCCCGCGCGCCAGCGGCGCAGCACGCTCAGGCCGTCGAGCATCGGCAGGCCCAGGTCCAGCACGATCGCGTCATAGGGTTCGACCGAGCCGAGGTGCAGCGCATCCTGGCCGTTGCCGGCCGTGTCCACCGCGTAACCGGCGTCGCCCAGCGCCTGCGCCACCTGGCGGCGCAGGGCGGGCTCGTCCTCCACCAGCAGCAGCCGCATGTCAGTGCCGTTTCTCCTTGCGACGCAGCACCTCTCCGGTTTTCGCGTCGACTTCCAGCTTGAGCAGCGCGCCGCCGGGCTGCAGCAGCTTGAGTTCATACACCCAGCGATCCTGCTCGCGTTCCAGTTCCACGGCCATCACCTGTCCCGGATGCGATTGGGCCACCTGCTGCAGCACGCGGTCCAGCGGCAAGACGTCGCCGGCCTGCAGTGCGGCGCGGGCGCGGTCGTGGTCGTCGTGCCGGTCGGCCCAACCGGCGAGCGGGGTGGCCCACAGTGTCATCGCCACGACCAGCGGCAGCAGGCGAGTGAGGGGACGAGCGCACATCGGAGCGGATGGAGAGTGGGGCGTTCCAGGCATTGTGTCGCGCCGAAGCTGAACGCTGCATGAACGCCGCCTTCATCGACGGTACAGGCGGGGGTTCGCACCATGGCGGCCATCCGATGAAAGGAAGCCGCATGACACCCCGATCCCGCCCCGCCGCCGCCATGCGCGTGCTGCCGTGGGCCCTCCCGCTGCTGATGGCCGCAAGCGGGCTTGCCGCCCATGCGGCGGACACGTCGGCCGCGCAGCAGCTGCAGCACTGGAGCGCGCAGGCCGGCCGGCCCGGCGATGCCGCTGCGGGGCGCGTGTTCTTCACCAGCCGGCACGGCGGCGAGTGGTCCTGCGCCTCCTGCCACGGCAACCCGCCCACCGCCAGCGGCCGCCACGAGAGCACCGGCAAGACCATCGCTGCGCTGGCGCCGGCGTTCAACCCCAAGTCGTTCACCGACACCGCCAAGGTCGACAAATGGTTCCGCCGCAACTGCCGCGACGTGCTGGAGCGCGAATGCAGCGCGAAGGAAAAGGCGGACGTGCTGGCCTTCCTGCAGGGGCTCAAGCCATGAACCGCA
>JAKFEA010000039.1:0-1810 GCA_036675905.1 Acidovorax sp.
GCCCTATATCGTGCGCCAGCAGGGTCCGCTGGTGACCGCCTGGACCCTGCTGATGTCGATGGACAGCGGCCAGCCCCTGCTGCTCTGCGATGCCGGCAGCCTGACCACCGCGCGCACCGCGGCCACCACCGCGGTCGCCGTGGAAGCCCTGGCGCCCGGGCGGGCCACGCGGCTGGCGGTGATCGGCAGCGGCCCGGTGGCGCGCGCCCATGTGCACTACGTCAAGGGTTTGCGCGAGTGGCAGAGCATCCGCCTGTATTCACCCGGTCTGCTCGCGCAGAGCGCCGCGCAGCGCCAGGCCCTGCAGCAGCTGGATCCACGCCTGCAGCTGTGCGCCAGCCTGGCAGAGGCCACCGACGAGGCCGAGGTGATCCTGCTCTGCACCTCCGCCGCCGGCCCGGTGCTCGACCCCGCCGGCCTCGACAAACCGGCACTGATCACCTCGATCAGCACCAATGCACCGCGCGCCCATGAAGTGCCGCCGCAGTCGCTGGCGAACATGGAGGTGTACTGCGACTACCGCGCCACCACCCCCGCCAGCGCCGGCGAAATGTGCCTGGCCAGCGAGCTGCACGGCTGGGACCGCAGGCTGATTCGCGGCGATCTGGCGGAACTGCTCGGCGGCCAGGCGCCGCAACCGGACTACCGGAGCCATGTGTTCTTCCGCTCCATCGGCCTGGGCCTGGAGGACATCGCCCTGGCCAATGCGCTCTATCATCTCAAGCACGCACGCAACGCCTAGGAGCCCCGCCATGCAGCAGGCCGACTTTCTCATCATCGGCGCCGGCATCGCCGGCGCCTCCATCGGTTACTTTCTCGCGCCCCATGGCAAGACCCTGCTGCTCGAGCGCGAGAGCCAGCCCGGCTACCATTCCACCGGCCGCTCCGCCGCGCTCTACATCATCACCTACGGCACGCCCCAGGTGCGCGCGCTGACCGCCGCCAGCCGCGCCTTCTTCGACGCGCCGCCGGCCGGTTTTGCCGACCACCCGCTGCTCAGCCCGCGCGGCGAGCTGGTGGTGGACTTCAGCGGTGACGCCGAGGAGCTGCAGCGCCAGTATGAAGACGGCAAGGCCAGCGTGCCCGAGGTGCGCCTACTGGACGCCGACGAAGCCTGCGCCCTGGTGCCGGTGCTGCGCCGCGACAGGGTGCAGGGCGCCATGCTCGACCCCAGCGCCGCCGACATCGACACCGACGCCCTGCACCAGGGTTACCTGCGCGGCATCCGCCAGCAGGGCGGGGAGATCCACTGCAACAGCGAGGTGCTGGAGATCCAGCGCCTGGACGCCGGCTGGGAAGTGCGCACCGCCACCCAGAGCTTCCGCGCCAGGGTGCTGGTCAACGCCGCCGGCGCCTGGTGCGACGAGATCGCCAGGCTGGCTGGCGTCGCCCCCATCGGCCTAGTGCCCAAGCGCCGCGCCGCCTTCACCTTCAGTGCCCCGGAGGGCGTCGACTGCCATGCCTGGCCAGGGGTGGTCAGCCTCGACGAATCCTTCTACTTCAAGCCCGATGCCGGCCTGCTGCTCGGCTCGCCGGCCAACGCCGACCCGGTCGAACCCCACGACGTGCAGCCGGAAGAGCTGGACATCGCCCTGGGCATCTACCAAATCGAGGAACACACCACCCTCTCCATCCGTCGCCCGGCGCACACCTGGGCCGGGCTGCGCTCCTTCGTCGCCGACGGCGACCTGGTCGGCGGCTACGACCCGCAGGTGGCGGATTTCTTCTGGTGCGCCGCGCAGGGCGGCTACGGCATCCAGACCTCGGCGGCGATGGGCCAGGCCTGCGCCGCCCTGGCCCGTGGCGAGCC
>JAKFEA010000040.1:0-1596 GCA_036675905.1 Acidovorax sp.
CTGCCGGACGACCTGAAGATCGCGGTGATTGCCGCCGAAGACCAGAAGTTCGCCGAGCATTGGGGCTTCGACATCGCGGCGATCCGCGCGGCGCTGGCGCACAACCAGCAGGGGCGCTCGGTGCGCGGCGCCAGCACCCTGAGCCAGCAGGTGGCGAAGAACCTGTTCCTCTGGTCGGGGCGCAGCTGGCTGCGCAAGGGCGTCGAGGTCTGGTTCACCGGGCTGATCGAACTGCTCTGGCCGAAACAGCGGATTCTCGAGGTCTACCTCAACAGCGCCGAATGGGGCAATGGCGTGTTCGGCGCCGAGGCCGCCGCCCTGCACCACTTCGGCAGGGGCGCACCCTACCTGTCGCGCCAGCAGGCCAGCCTGCTCGCCGCCGTGCTGCCGAACCCGCGCAAGTGGAGCGCCAGCCGTCCGAACGGCCACGTCGCCCGCCGCGCCGGATGGATCCGCCAGCAGATGTGGCAG
Organism: Acidovorax sp.; assembly: GCA_036675905.1. Lineage (GTDB taxonomy): Bacteria > Pseudomonadota > Gammaproteobacteria > Burkholderiales > Burkholderiaceae_C > Ramlibacter. The sequence goes on from JAKFEA010000040.1 coordinate 472, forward strand.
CTCGGCGGCAGCCATTACCTCAATCGCCTGCAGGCGGCGCGCCCGCAGTGGTGGCCGCGCTGGCTGAAGGCCTGAGCAGGCGCTGGCATTTCGTAGGAGCGGCGGACGCCCAGTCCCATGGCCGCGATAGCCGAGATACAAGGGTGGAAGACGCCTGTTTCAGCCACCATCGTCGCTGGTGGATGGGTAAAGCGTCATCCACCGATGACGCTGACCTTGCACATGAACAGAGGATCTACGGATTACTCCGCCCCTGCTGCAATTGATGCCGCGGCACGGCGTGCAGCAGGCGCAGACGCTCGTCGTCCAGGTGCAAGGTCAGCCCCAGCTCGGGATAGACCCAGGCCTGGCCGTCGGCCAGCTCCAGGCGCAGGCGCGGCTGGCCGAGGCTGGCGGCCAACCGTTCGGCGGCCAGCTCGGCGTTCGGCCTCAGGCTCAGCCCGACCACGGCGTGCTGGCCCAGCTCGGCCACCAGTTGGCCGCCGAGCGGCTGTTCGGAAGCCTTGGCGTCCAGACCGGCCGCCGCCACAAGGCTGTCGCGCTCGGCCTCGCTCAAGCCCAGTTCGGCCTCCAGCGCCCAGGGCTCGCCACCGGCCTGCCACTGGCCCCGATAGAACAGGCGCGCCCCGTCCGGACGCGGCTGCAGCCACAGCTCGCCGTCGACCCGCTCGCTCAGCCGGGCCAGACGCAGACGATCGTCGGCCAGTGGCGCCAGCACTTCGCGCTGCCACTCGGCCAGCCAGGGCAGCGGCGCAGCCGGCTGCGGCGGGCGCACCAGCCAAGCCCCCCAGGCGAAAAACAGCAGAGCGACGACGGCAAACAGCAGCCCGTGCTGCAGGCGCAGCGGCGGCATCTTCATGGCTTTTCTCCAGGCAGAAAAAAGCCGCACCCGGGTGCGGCTTCTTCAGGTAGGGCGGTTACGCTGCGATCGAGCCTTTCAGCTTGTTCATGGCGTTTTTCTCCAGCTGGCGGATGCGCTCGGCGGAGACGTTGTACTTGGCCGCCAGGTCGTGCAGCGTGGCCTTTTCCTCGGCCAGCCAGTGCTGGTAGAGGATATCGCGACTGCGCTCGTCGAGCCCTTCCAGCGCCTCGTGCAGGTTGCTGGTGGCGCTGTCGCTCCAGTCC
>JAKFEA010000041.1:0-3293 GCA_036675905.1 Acidovorax sp.
GACACCGCCAAGGTCGACAAATGGTTCCGCCGCAACTGCCGCGACGTGCTGGAGCGCGAATGCAGCGCGAAGGAAAAGGCGGACGTGCTGGCCTTCCTGCAGGGGCTCAAGCCATGAACCGCAGCATCGCCTTCGCTTCGCGCGCCCTGCTGCCGCTGCTGCTGCTGGGAACGGCACCCTTCGCCGCGCAGGCCGACAGCCGGCCGATGCCGGCGCAGGTGCCGCCCGCCTACACCGCCGAGTGCGGCAGTTGCCACCTGGCCTATCCGCCCGGCGCGCTGCCGGCGCGGTCCTGGCTGCGGATGATGTCCGGGCTGGACGATCACTACGGCACCGACGCGTCGCTGGATGCGGCGACCGTGCAGCAGCTATCGACCTGGCTGGCGGCCCACGCCGGCACCTGGAAGCGGGTGCGCGAACAGCCGCCGCAGGACCGCATCACGCGCTCGGAATGGTTCGAGCGCAAGCACCGGCGCATCGAACCGGCGGCCTGGAAGCTGGCCAGCGTCAAGAGCGCCGCCAACTGTGCGGCCTGCCACGGGCGCGCCGAGCAGGGCGAGTTCGACGACGACCACCTGCGCATCCCGGCCGGCCTGGATGCCCGCTCGCGCCGCGCCTTCAGCGATTGACTTCCCAAGGAACTGTTCCGATGACCTCTACGTCTTCCTCCCTTGCGGCCGGCGCCTCGGCGACCGTATCAGCTCCCAGCCGTCGCGTCGTCGATGCGCCCACCCGCATGTTCCACTGGCTGTTCGCCCTGAGCTTCGCCGGCGCCTGGCTGACCGGCGACGGCGAGCGCTGGCGCGCACTGCACGTGGTGCTGGGCTACACCATGGCCGGCCTGCTGGTGTTCCGCATCGCCTACGGCCTGGTCGGCCCGCGCCAGGCGCGCCTGAGCCTCACGTTCCGGCGACTCGCGGCGGCACCCCGGTGGCTGCGATCGGCGATCGCCTCGCGGCTCGCGGGGGTCGACTGGCGACACGGCCAGAACCTGCTGGCGCCGCTGGCCATCGTGCTGATGCTGGCCCTGGTGCTGCCGATCACCTTGAGCGGCTATGCCACTTTCCACGAGTGGTCCGACGGCGAATGGCTGGAGGAGACCCACGAGTTCTTTGCCAACGCGCTGCTGTTCGTGGTGCTCGCGCACCTGGCGCTGATCGCGATCCTCGGCCTGTTGCGGCGCCAGAACCAGGCGCTGCCGATGCTGACCGGGCGCCTGCCGGGTCGCGGCCCCGACCTGGCGAAGAAGAACCGCGCCGGCCTCGCGCTGCTGGTGCTGGCCGCCGTGCTGGCCTACGGCAGCTGGGAATGGCAGCAGGCGCCCAACGGGTTGCTGCCGTCCAAGTCGTTGCGGGGTGACGACCCCCGCAAGCGCCGGCACGGCGACGATGACCCCGAACGGGTGCGCGCGCCGGCGCGGCCGGCCCCGGTTCGCCCGATACTCGTGTGATGGCCATCGAAACCCTGCGCCCACCCGCATGAAGCCTGCGCGCCTCTGGGCTTGCGTCGGTCTTGCGCCCGCCGTCGTCCTCGGCCGCAGCCAGCGCGGCCTGTCCACCCATCCGGTGGTCCGTGTGCAGCGTCGCTCCAGCGGCGGCGGCGCCGTGCTGACAGGGCCGTGGATGCTGGAGGCGATGCTGCGGCTGCCGCGCCGGCATCCGGTGGCGGACAAAGGGCCGGCGGACGCGGCGCGGTGGTTCGGTCAGGTGCATCTCGACTGGCTGCGCGAGCAAGGCATCGAGGGCGCCGCCCTGCACGAGGGCCGGACCACGTCGCACTGGTCCTGCTTTGCCGGGCTGGGCCCGGGCGAAGTGCTGGTGCAGGGTCGCAAGCTCACCGGAATCGCCCAGACCTGGCGCCGCCAGAACATCTACCTGTCGTCCGGCACCTTGCTGTTCACGCCGCCCTGGACCGTGCTGTGCGAAGTGCTGGACCGGCCGCCCGGCGATTCAGCCGAACTGCAGGCGCAGGCCACTTCGGCCCGCGAGTGCCTGGGACACGAGGTCGAGCCGGCCGGGTGGTTGCGCTCCTTGCGCGCAGCCCTGGAGCGGGCTGCGCCGCCCGTCACCAATCCACCAGGCTCAACCCCACGCTGAAAGTCACGCGCCGCCGGTTGTAGTCCAGCAGGCTGTCGCCGTAGCCGGCGAACAACTGGGTGTGCAGCTGCAGGCCGCTGGACGATCCGGTGCCTTTGTCGACCAGGGCGCGGAACCATTCGACACGGATCGAGCCGCGCCCGTCGCGCTTGAGCGAATGGCGCCCGGTGACCGACCACAGGTTGTCGTTGTCGGCCTGCCAGAGCGCCTGCAGTTCGGCCCGGCCCAGCCAGCTGGTGACCGCGGGGTTGTCGTCGGTGCCGCCCTCGGGCATGCGGCGCCAGATGCGGCCGTGCAGCTGCAGCCGGCCGTTTTCGGCGCCCGCCATCAGGTAGGCCCGGTTCCAGCTGCGCGACAGCGGCAGCGACTGGCCGTTCGACTGGTGCACGACGCCCGCGCCGGCATAGCGCAGGCGCCACCGGCCGGGCAGCGCCGACTGCACCGGCGCCACGTACATGACCTCCGGCTCGTGGTCGGTGCTGCGGAAGGGCCGCGACAGGCCCGGCGTGAACAGCTGCCAGTACGACTGCTGGGTGTAGCCCAGCCACAGCGAATCGCTCTCGTCCTCGTCATGCACCAGCAGCCCCTTGGCGATCTTGGTGCGCACCGACAGCTGCAGGCGCAGTTCGGTGTTGCGGTAGTCCACGTCGGTGACCGCAGTGTTGAGCGGGTTGTCCGAGCTCGGGCGGCGGTTCACGCTATCGGAGGTGACCACGTCGATGCTGGTCGGCCGGTAGCCGCGCAGGCCGAAGGTGCCGCAGTCGGCGCCGGGCTCCAGTTCCCAGAAGCGCGACATCGAGGAAAAGCGCGGGTCGCGGCAACCCTCCAGCCGCGTCAGGCGCAGTCCGATGCGGGTGCCGGGCGCCGAGACCACCGGTGGTTCGGGCGCGGGGTCGGCGGCTGCGGCCGGCGCAACAGGCGCGGGCAGCGGCGCCGCCTGCGCGGACGCCGCTGCGCCGGTCTGGCCCTGGGCCCAGCGATCGAAGCAGGCCAGGCGCGCCGCGGGTTCGGCGACCGCCGTGCAGGCCTGCCAGGCTTCCGGGGAGGAGGGTTGCGCCTGCGCCGCCAGCGACGCGAACACGAGGCCGGCGGCCCCGCGCGTGAGGAAAACAGGCATCGGGCGATGCTAGCCGCAAGCCCGGCGCGAACCGCCGCGCTTGCGTATCAAGTCGATACAGCCTTGCGCATCGTGAAGGC
>JAKFEA010000042.1:0-2313 GCA_036675905.1 Acidovorax sp.
CATCCGGGTGCCGCCGAGGGCAGGGCCGAGCACCGTGTTGTGGATGGCGATGATGGCTTTCAGGCCCGCATCCTTGTTGTGGCAGAACACGACCTGCTCGTGGCCGAAGGTATCAAGCGTTTCGAAAATCATCGGATGCTCCGGTTGGGAGCCGGTTGCGCATGGCAAACGACGCCAACAAGGTGGGGTAAGTCGTTGAATGACATGAATGCAGCGGCTGGAAAGCGGGCTGGGCCGCCGCCGCCGGGGGCATATTCTAGTCCAATTGCCGTGGCCGGGCCGCGTGGCCCGGTGCAAGGTTCAGGCGCATGCGGCGTGTTTCCGGGCCCGTGCCGACTCGCCGCGGACCGCCCCAGTGCAATCGCATCAACGGACCGCATCGCGCCGTGGCGCGTCGCCGGCTACAGCTGCGATTCGATCGGCAGCCAGCCCAGCACCCGCACGACGGTGCGCTGCAGGGCGCCGGTTTCGGGTTCCTCGTCCAGCGCCACCGGCGGCGCCGCGGCCCGGTCCAGCCAGCGCAGTTCGCCCTCGCCGTTGCGGTACACCCAGTAGCTCAGCCCGGGCCCGGCCAGGCGCAGGTACTCGTTGCGCAGGTCCGTGGCGATGCCGGGGTCGTCGAACAGCACGCCCATCTCGGTGTTGAGGTCGATCGAGCGCGGGTCGAGGTTGAACGAGCCGACGAAGCCGCGCGCATCGTCCACCACCAGCGCCTTGGTGTGCAGGCTGGCGCCGCTGCTGCCGAACAGGCCGGCCTGGTCCACGTGCCCGCGTGCCTTCATCTCGTACAGCCGCACGCCGCGCGCCAGCAGCGACTCGCGATACGCCGCGTAGCCGGCATGCACCGCCGGCACGTCGTTGGCCGCCAGCGAGTTGGTCACTACGCCGACTTCGACACCGCGCCCCGCCAGCACGCCCAGCCCGTCGGTCCCGGTGTCGCCGGGGACGAAATACGGCGAGATCAGGAACGCCTTGCGCCTGGCGCTCCCCACCAGCTCGGTCAGGCGCGCGACCAGCCAGCCGCTGCGGTCGTCGCTGCGCCACTTCAGTGGCGGGTCGGACACCACCTGCACGCGCGTGGTCCAGTGCGGCTTCAGCGCACGCCGGTAATAGGCCTGCACCGACTCCGAGCGTTCCACCCGTTCCAGGTAGGGACGCGCCGCCGCGAGCTCCGCCTCCACGTCGATCCCGGCCAGGAACCGCTGCAACTGTTCGGGCCTGGGCTTGTTGAGCGCCGCGATCGGCACCACCGCCCCACTGTTCCAGTAGGTATCGAAGATGTCACTGGCCTGGCGCACGGCCGGGCCGAACAGCAGCAGGTCCAGGTCGCGGAAGTTCACCTCGGCATCGGCGGCGAAGTACGCCTCGCCGATGTTGCGCCCGCCCACCACCGCCACCCGGCCATCGGCGATCCACGCCTTGTTGTGCATCCGGTGGTTGACGCTGAAGACGCGCTGCACCAGTTCCAGCATGCGTTCGGGCCCGGCGCGGTTGCGGAACGGGTTGTACAGCCGGATCTCGATGTTGGGGTGCGCGTCCAGAGCCATCAGCGCCGGGTCCAGGCCCTCGGCGTTCATGTCGTCCAGCAGCATCCGCACGCGCACGCCACGTTCCGCGGCGGCGTGCACCTCGCGCCCGAGCAGGCGCCCGGTGAGGTCGTCGTGCCAGATGTAGTACTGCAGGTCGAGGCTGCGCCCGGCCTTGCGGCTGGCGAGTGCGCGCGCGGCGAACGCCTGCAGCCCATCGGACACCAGCAGCACCCCGGTCTCGCCCGGATGCGCGGCCAGGATCGGCGCCAGCTCGCGGTCGATGTCGGTCTGCGCGGCCTGCACCGGCAGCGCATGGCCGGGCGCGCCGGTGGCCGGCGGCGTCAGGTGGTCGGCCAGCAGCCAGCCGCTGAGGACCAGCGCGATCACCACCAGCACGCCGATGCCGAAACCCCGCAATACCCGCATCCAGTTCCCCTCCGTCGCCACGCGACGCAATCCAGTGTGCCGACAAGCCCGCGGCGCCGTCACCGGGTTACGAAAAGGCCGTCGGAGTGCCCCGCGCTACAATTCGGAATCGACCGACACCGTATAGAAAGAGCGCGCCATGAGCACTCCCGCCGCCAACGTCCCCAACGCCCAGCCAGAAACCTCGCCGCTGCGCTTCGTCACCGCCGCCAGCCTGTTCGACGGCCACGACGCGGCCATCAACATCATGCGGCGGCTGATCCAGGGGCAGGGCGCGGAAGTCGTGCACCTCGGCCACAACCGCTCGGTCGAGGACGTGGTCCGCGCCGCCCTGCAGGAGGACGCCGACGCCATCGCC
>JAKFEA010000043.1:0-15894 GCA_036675905.1 Acidovorax sp.
TCCAGCAGATCGCCATCGGCGGTCCGGACAAGCAGGCCCTGCGCAAGCTCTGGGTCGACGTCTTCGGCCTCGAAGTCGCCGGCACCTACCGCAGCGACCGCGAAAACGTCGACGAGGACATCTGCACGCTCGGCACTGGTCCGTTCAAGGTCGAAGTCGACCTGATGCAGCCGCTGGACCCGGACAAGAAACCGGCCGTGCACGCCACGCCGCTGAACCACGTCGGCCTGTGGATCGATGACCTCCCGGCGGCCGTGCAGTGGCTGGAAGGCGAGGGCGTTCGTTTCGCACCGGGCGGGATCCGCCGCGGCGCCGCCGGTTTCGACATCTGCTTCATCCACCCCAGGGGCAACGAGCAGTTCCCGATCGGCGGGCAAGGCGTCCTGATCGAGCTGGTGCAGGCTCCACCCGAGGTGGTCCGGGCCTTCGCTGCGCTTGCACGACAATCGGCCCATGGACCTGTCTAGATTCCCCCGCCGGCGCTACACGCCGTTCGCCACCCCGATCGAGTTCCTCCCCCACTTCAGCGCCGCTCTCGCGCAGTCCTGCCCGGGCGGCAAGGGCCCCCGCATCTGGATCAAGCGCGACGACATGCTGGGGCTGTTCCCCGGCGGGAACAAGACGCGCAAGCTGGAGTTCCTGGTTGCCGACGCGCTGGAAAAAGGCGCGGACACCCTGATCACCTGCGGCGCGCCGCAGTCCAACCACTGCCGCATCACGCTGGCGGCGGCGGTGAAGGAAGGCCTGAAGTGCCGCTTCGTGATCGAGGAGCGGGTTCCGCACAGCTACGACACGCAGGCCAGCGGCAACAACTTCATGTTCCGCCTGCTGGGCGTCGAGGCGATCACCGTGGTGCCGGGCGGCAGCGACATGGCCGCCGCGATGCAGAAGGTCGCCGACACGCTGGCGGCCGAGGGGCGCAAGGGCTACATCATCCCGGGCGGCGGCTCCAATGCGCTGGGCGGGCTGGGCTACGTGGCCTGCGCGCAGGAGCTGCAGCAGCAGCTGTTCGAGCAAGGCCTGCGGATCGACCGGCTGGTGGTCGGCTCCGGCAGCTCCGGCACGCACGGCGGGCTGGTCGCCGCCTTCCTGGGCAACAACATCCGCATCCCCATCGTCGGCATCGGCGTCAGCCGCGACCCGGCCGACCAGGAGCCGCTGGTGCTCAAGGAAGCGCAGGCCGTGATGGACCTGCTGGGCACCGGCCTGAAGGTGCCGCGCGAGGCGGTGCAGAGCATCGGCGGCTACTGGCAGCCCAAGTACTCGGTGCCGAATGCGGCCATGGTCGAGGCCGTGCAGCTGCTGGCCCGCACCGAAGGGATCCCGCTGGACCCGGTCTACACCGGCAAGATCATGGCCGGGCTGGTCGGCCTGGCGCGCAAGGGCTTCTTCCAGCCCGACGAGAACGTGCTGTTCCTGCACACCGGCGGGCTGCCCTCGCTGCACGCGTACGAGCGCGTGGTGCTGGGCGAAGAGCCCCCGGCCGACTGAGCCGCAACGGCCGGGGGCTTGGGGTTAGCCCGGAGCCGCCACACCACGGCCGCGAGCAATAGTCAGGGGAGGGGGCCTGCGGTCCCTTCCCGGCAGGGCTGCAAGGCGCTGGCGGGCATCGCAAAGGAGTCCCAGCCTTGCAGCGAACCGACACCGCGAATCCGGCCTATTTCCACAAGGTCGTCGATTGCCAGTACGCCTGTCCCGCCCACACCCCCGTCCCCGAATACATCCGGCTGATCGCCCAGGGCCGCTACGGCGACGCCTACATGGTCAACTGGGTGTCCAACGTCTTCCCGGGCATCCTCGGACGCACCTGCGACCGGCCCTGTGAGCCGGCCTGCCGGCGGGGGCGGGTCGAGCAGGCGCAGGCCGAGCATCCCGAGCCGGTTGCGATCTGCCGGCTCAAGCGCGTCACGGCCGATCTCAAGGAGGACGTGCGCGGCCGCATGCCCCAGGCGGGCCCGCGCAACGGCAAGAAGATCGCTTGCGTGGGCGCGGGGCCGGCCTCGCTGACCGTCGCGCGCGACCTCGCGCCGCTGGGCTACGACATCACCGTCTTCGACGGCGAGGCCAAGGCCGGCGGCTTCATGTGGACCCAGATCCCGCGCTTCCGCCTGCCCGAGTCGGTGATCGACGAGGAGACGGGCTACATCTTCGACATGGGCGTGCGCTTCGAGGCGAAGCAACGCATAGCCTCCATGAAGGCGCTGCTGGCGCAGGACTACGACGCGATCTTCATCGGCTGCGGCGCCCCGCGCGGCCGCGACCTGGACATTCCCGGCCGCCGTGAGGCCGCCGCGCAGATCCATGTCGGGATCGAATGGCTGGCCTCGGTGTCCTTCGGACATGTGACCAAGGTCGGCCGGCGCGTGATCGTGCTGGGCGGTGGCAACACGGCCATGGACTGCTGCCGGTCCGCGCGGCGCCTGGGCGGCGAGGACGTCAAGGTCATCGTGCGCAGCGGCTTCGAGGAGATGAAGGCGTCGCCCTGGGAGAAGGAGGACGCCATGCACGAGGGCATCCCCATCCTCAACTACCACGTGCCCAAGGCTTTCGTGCACGAGGACGGGCGCCTCAAGGGCATGACCTTCGAGCTCGTCAAGGCCGAGTACGACGCGAAGGGCCGGCGCAGCCTGGTGCCCACCGGCGAGCCCGACGCCTTCTTCGAGTGCGACGAGGTGCTGGTGGCCGTGGGCCAGGAGAACGCCTTCCCCTGGATCGAACGCGACTGCGGCATCCTGTTCGACGAGGGGGGGCTGCCCAAGCTGTTCAAGGACAGTTTCCAGTCGACGTTGCCCAAGGTCTTCTTCGGTGGCGATGCGGCCTTCGGGCCCAAGAACATCATCACCGCCGTGGCCCACGGTCATGAAGCCGCGGTGTCGATCGACCGCTTCCTCAACGGGCTGGACACGGCGACGCGGCCGGCACCCATGACGAACCTGATGTCGCAGAAGATGGGCATCCACGAGTGGAGCTACGACAACGACACCTCGCTGGACAAGCGCTACAAGGTGCCCTGGGCCCAGGCTGCCAAGGCGCTGGCGAGCATCAAGGTGGAAGTGGAACTGGGCTTCGATGCGGCCACCGCGTTCAAGGAAGCCCAGCGCTGCCTCAACTGCGACGTGCAGACCGTGTTCACCGAGAGCGCCTGCATCGAATGCGACGCCTGCGTGGACATCTGCCCCATGGACTGCATCACCTTCACCGAGGACGGCGAGGAGCAGGAACTGCGGCCCCGGCTGAAGGCGCCGGCGCTCAACCTGGCGCAGGACCTCTACGTCGGCGGGCCGCTGAAGACCGGCCGCATCATGGTCAAGGACGAGGATGTCTGCCTGCACTGCGGCCTGTGCGCCGAGCGCTGCCCCACCGGCGCCTGGGACATGCAGAAGTTCCTGCTCAACACCACCCAGGCCGGGCCCAGGGCGCGCGGCACCACGAAGGAGAGGGTGGCCGCATGAAGACCATCGAGGCCGTCAACGACTTCGTCGTCAAGTTCGCCAACGTCAACGGGTCCGGCTCGGCATCGGCCAACGAACTGTTCGCCAAGGCCATCCTGCGCATGGGCGTGCCGGTCAGCCCGCGCAACATCTTCCCCAGCAACATCCAGGGCCTGCCGACCTGGTACGAGGTGCGGGTGAGCGAGGCCGGCTGGCTGGGCCGCCGCGGCGGCGTCGACATGATGGTGGCGATGAATCCGCAGACCTGGGATGCGGACGTGGCCGAGCTCGAGCCGGGTGGCTACCTGTTCTACGACAGCACGCGGCCGCTGCCGCCGTCGAAGTTCCGCCCCGACATCCATGTGATCGGCATGCCGCTCACCGAGATCTGCAATGCCGTCTACAGCGACCCGCGCCAGCGCCAGCTGTTCAAGAACATCGTCTACGTGGGCGCCCTGTCGGTGCTGCTGGAGATCGATCCGCAGGTGATCGAGAAGCTGTTCGGCGAGCAGTACCGCGGCAAGGAGAAACTGCTGGCCTCCAACGTGCAGGCACTGCAGCTGGGCCGCGACTTCGCGCGCGAGCACCTGAAGTGGCCCTTGGGCATCCGCGTGCGCCGTGCCGACCGTGTGGGCGACGGCATCTTCATCGACGGCAACAGCGCCGCCGCGCTGGGCTGCGTCTATGGCGGCGCCACCGTGGCGGCCTGGTATCCGATCACGCCGTCGTCGTCGGTCGCGGAGGCGTTCCAGAAGTACTGCGGCAAATACCGGGTCGATCCGGCGACCGGCCAGAACCGCTATGCCATTGTGCAGGCCGAGGACGAGATCGCCTCCATCGGCATGGTGGTGGGCGCGGGCTGGAACGGCGCGCGGGCATTCACCGCCACTTCCGGTCCCGGCGTGTCGCTGATGACCGAGTTCATCGGCCTGGCCTACTTCGCCGAGATCCCGGTCACCATCATCGACGTGCAGCGCGGCGGCCCCTCGACGGGCATGCCCACCCGCACCCAGCAGGCCGACCTGCTGTCCTGCGCCTATGCGTCGCACGGGGACACCAAGCACGTGCTGCTGCTCCCCGAAGACCCGCACGAGTGCTTCGAGCACGCCGCGGCGGCGCTGGACCTCGCCGACCGGCTGCAGACGCCGGTGTTCGTGATGACCGACCTGGACATCGGCATGAACCAGCGCCTGTGCAAACCCTTCGCCTGGGAAGAAGGGCGCCAGTACGACCGTGGCAAGGTGATGACGGCGCAGGAGCTCGAAGCCGGCAAGGATTTCGGCCGCTACAAGGACGTGGACGGCGACGGCATTCCCTGGCGCACGCTGCCGGGCACGCACCCGACCAAGGGCAGCTACTTCACGCGGGGCACCACCCGCGACCCGTACGCCCGCTACTCCGAGCGCGGCCCCGACTACATCTACAACGTCGAGCGGCTGCTGCGCAAGTTCAGGACGGCGGCGACGCTGGTGCCGCAGCCCGTGCGGCGGATCGCGGCGCAGCCGACCCGGCTGGGCGTGATCCACTTCGGCTCCACCAGCCCCGCCATGACCGAGGCGCTGGGTGCGCTGGAGGAGGAGGGCATCCACCTCGACGCCATGCGGCTGCGCGCGTTCCCGTTCCCGGACAGCGTGGCGCAGTTCATCGCCGCCCACGACAAGGTCTTCGTGGTCGAGCAGAACCGCGACGCCCAGATGCGCAGCCTGCTGGTCAACGAACTGGAGGTCGATCCGGCCCGGCTGGTGAAGGTGCTGCATTTCGACGGCACGCCCATCACCGCCCGCTTCATCACCGCCGCCATCCTCAGGCAGGTCGAGGCGATGGCGCCCAAGTCACGGCCGCAAGCCGCTGCGCAGGAGCTGCTGAAATGACTTACCTCGCCAAGCCGCCGCTGCGCCATCCGACGCTGGAGAAGAACCGGGTCGGCTACACCCGGCGCGATTACGAAGGCAAGATCTCCACGCTGTGCGCGGGCTGCGGCCACGACTCGATCTCCGCCGCCATCGTGCAGGCCTGCTGGGAGCTGGACATCGAGCCGCACCGGGTCGCCAAGCTGTCGGGCATAGGCTGCAGCTCCAAGACGCCGGACTACTTCCTGGGCGCCTCGCATGGCTTCAACACCGTGCATGGCCGCATGCCCAGCGTGCTGACCGGCGCCAACCTGGCCAACCGCGACCTGCTGTACCTGGGCGTGTCCGGCGACGGTGACTCGGCGTCCATCGGACTGGGCCAGTTCGCCCACGCGATGCGGCGAGGCGTGCGCATGGCCTACATCGTGGAGAACAACGGCGTCTACGGGCTGACCAAGGGCCAGTTCTCGGCCACCGCGGACCAGGGATCGAAGAGCAAGAAGGGCGCGGTCAACAGCGACAGCCCGGTCGACCTGGTGGGCATGGCGTTGCAGCTGGGCGCCACCTATGTCGCGCGCGGCTTTTCCGGCAACAAGGCGCAGCTGGTGCCGCTGATCAAGGGCGCCATCCAGCACGGCGGGGCCGCGTTCATCGACGTGGTCAGCCCGTGCGTGGCCTTCAACAACCACCCGGGCAGCACCAAGAGCTACGACTACATTCGCGAGCACAACGAGGCCGTGAGCCGCATCGACTTCATCTCGCCCGGCACGGAGGTCACCGGCGAAGCCGGGCCGGGCGAAGTGGTCGACGTGCGCCAGCACGACGGCACGCTGCTGCGCCTGCGCAGCCTGCACGCCGGCTACGATGCGACCGACCGCAACCGGGCGATGGCCTGCATGCAGGAGTACCAGGCCCGCGGCGAGATCGCCACCGGGCTGCTGTACGTGGACCCGCTGGCCACCGACCTGCACACCGCGCTGAACACCAGCGCGCAACCGCTCAATGCGCTGGGCGAGGCCGGGTTGTGCCCGGGCCCCGCGGCGCTGGAGAAGCTCAATGCCGCGCTGAGGTAGGGGCCTGCGCGGCGCAGCACCATCGAGGAGGCGCACCATGGGCGAGCGCACCGTTTTCCAATCCATGTCCAACCGGCACGTCGTCCGTGTCGGACCCACGGCCAGCGTCTACGACGCGGCCTGCGCCATGACCCGCACGGGCAGCAGCAGCGTGCTGGTGATGGAGCCGCCGGACGTGCTGCTGGGCATCGTCACCGAGCGCGACCTCACCACCCGCGTGCTGGCGCGGTCGCTCGACCCCGCCCGCACCACGGCGCGCGAAGTGATGACCGCCAAGCCGATCAGCGTCCCGCCGGAGATGCCGGTGTCCGACGCCGTCGTCATCATGCTGGAGCGCGGCTTTCGGCACCTGCCGGTGGTCAGCGGAACGCGTGTCATGGGTGTGTTCGCCGCCCGCGACGCACTGCCACGCGAGATCGGCACCGCGATGGGGATCGCGGAATTCAATGAGCAGGTGAATGACGCCGGCGGTGGGTGAGGCAGCTCAACCCTGCTGTCGCCGAGCCTTCGCTCGCGCCAGCGCCGCTTCGATGATCGCGCGCTTGCGATCGGCTTGCACTCCCTGCGCACCGTGCGTCTGTGCCGGCAAGTCGGCCAGCTTGGCCTGCGCCTTGCGTTCCAGCCGGTCTTCGTGCTCCACAGCCTCACGCTCGAGCCGTTGTTGGCGGAACCGGTAGCGCTCGAGTGCCTCGTCGGCTTGCTGCGCCGTCCAAGCCTGCCAGCCGGTGCGCTCGCCGGTGACGTTCTCCAGCGAAATGCAGTCCACGGGGCAGGCCGGCACGCACAACTCGCACCCGGTGCAATAACGCTCGACAACCGTGTGCATGCGCTTGTTCAGCCCCAGGATGGCGTCGGTCGGGCACGCCTCGACACACAAGGTGCAGCCTATGCACCAGGCCTCGTCGATGACCGCGACCGTACGCGGTCCTTCCACGCCGTTGGCCGGATTGAGCGAAGAAGGCGATTGCCCAGTGATCTCCGCCAGGCGGCCGATGCCTTCGGCGCCCCCCGGCGGGCAATGGTTGATGCCGGCTTCCCCCGCTGCCATGGCGCCGGCGTACGACTCGCAATCCGGGTAGCCGCAGCGCGTGCACTGCGTCTGCGGCAGCGCGGCGTGCAGCCGCGCCGCGAGGCCGCTCATGCCGCCGGTTCGGCCGCCGTTCTGCGGGCCGCCGCCTTGGCCGGCGCGCTGCGCTTGGCGTTGGGCAGCACCGGGCCGTCGTTGAACCGCGCGATGAACTCGCGCACCTGCGGATAGACGACCTCGCGCCAGCGTCGGCCGGAGAAGATGCCGTAGTGGCCCGCGCCCTTGACCTCGATGTGCTTCTGGCGCGACTGGGGCACGTTCACGCACAGGTCGTGCGCGGCGGCGGTCTGGCCCGCGCCGGAGATGTCGTCCAGCTCGCCTTCTATGGTCAGCTGGGCGGTGGTGGTGATGTCTTCCGGGCGCACGCGCTCCAGGTCGCCGTCTTCGCTGATCACGTCCCAGGTGCCGTTGACCAGGGCGTACTCCTGGAACACGGTGCGGATGGTGTCCAGGTAATACGCCGCGTCCATGTCGAGCACCGCGTTGTACTCGTCGTAGAACTTGCGGTGCGATTCGGCGCCCGCGTCATCCCCGGCGACCAGGTGCTTGAAGAAGTCGTAGTGGCTCAGCAGGTGCCGGTCCGGGTTCATGGCCACGAAGCCGGTGTGCTGCAGGAAGCCGGGATAGACCTCGCGCCCCGCGCCCGGGAAGTTGGTGGGCACGCGGTGGATCACGTTGTTCTCGAACCACTCGTAGCTCTTGTTCGTGGCCAGGTTGTTCACCGCCGTGGGCGACTTGCGGGCGTCGATGGGGCCGCCCATCATCGTCATGGTCAGCGGCGTCACTTCGCCGCGCGAGGCCATCAGCGACACGGCCGCCAGCACGGGCACTGTCGGCTGGCAGACGCTCATGACGTGGCAGTTGCCGTAGGTGCCCTGGACGTAGCGGATGAACTCCTGCATGTAGGCTACGTAGTCGTCGAGGTGGAACACGCCCTGGTCCAGCGGGACCATGCGCGCGTTCTTCCAGTCGGTGATGTAGACCTTGTGGTCGGCCAGCAGGCTGTGCACCGTGTCTCGCAGAAGGGTGGCGTAGTGGCCGGACAGCGGCGCGACCACCAGCACGGTGGGCTGGGCCTTCATCTTCGCCAGCGTGGCGGGGTCGTCCGAGAAGCGCTTGAACCGGCGCAGCTCGCAGAAGGGCTTGTCGATCTCCACGACCTCGTGCACGACCACCTCGGTCTCGTCGACCTCGACGGTCTGGATGCCGAACTGGGGTTTCTCGTAGTCCTTCCAGAGCCGGTGCACCAGCTCGTAGCTGGCGGAAACGCGATGGGCCAACGGCGTCTGGCCGAAGGGGGTGAGCGGGTCGCTGTAGAGCTTGGCCGCCGCCTGCGCGAAATCGGCAAAGGGTTCCATCACCGCGCGCTGGGCTTCATAGATCTGGTAGAGCATTCGGACCCCCGATTTGTGCGATGCAATATAACAGCCGAGCCAGCGCGGCGCTCATCCGTGAATACCTTAGATGAGCTCTGGGGTTCGGCTGTCCACTTCCGCACAGCTTTGCGCTTGTGCAGTGCACCATACGACGGACTTGCGGCCGTTTTGCTGTAGAACAAGCGCCCGTCGGGGCGCCGACACGGGGTCGCTACTGGATGACGCGCGCGATTGACTGGCAGACGTAGTCGAGATTGCGGCTGTTGAGCGCCGCGACGCACATGCGGCCGGTGTCGGTGCCGTAGACGCCGAATTCGTTGCGCAGCCGGACCATCTGGTCCTTGTTCAGCCCGGAGTAGCTGAACATGCCGACCTGCTGGGCGATGAAGCCCATGTCCTGCTTCACGCCCGATTCCTTGAGCTTGTCGACCAGAGCCACCCGCATCTGCTTGATGCGCTGGCGCATCTCGCCCAGTTCCTTCTCCCACAGCGACCGCAGCTCCGGCGTGTTCAGCACCGTGGCGACGACCGTGGCGCCGTGCGTGGGCGGGTTGCTGTAGTTGGTGCGGATCATGATCTTCAGCTGGCTGAGCACCCGCGCGGCCTGGTCCTTGTCCTGGCACAGCACCGACAGGGCGCCGACCCGCTCGCCGTACAGGCTGAAGCTCTTGGAGAACGAAGTCGAGACGAAGAAGTCCTGGCCGGAGGCGACGAACTTGCCGATCACGGCACCGTCTTCGGCGATGCCCTGGCCGAAGCCCTGGTAGGCCATGTCCAGGAAAGGCACCAGTTGGCGTGCCTTGGTGGCGGCGATCACCTGGTCCCACTGCGCCGGCGTGATGTCATAGCCGGTCGGGTTGTGGCAGCAGGCGTGCAGCACGACGATGGTGCCGGGGGCGGCGGCCTTCAGGACGGCCAGCATGCCCTCGAAGTCGATGCCGCGCTGGGCGGCGTTGTAGTACGGGTAGGCCTCGACCGTGAAGCCGGCCTGGGTGAACAAGGCACGGTGGTTTTCCCAGCTCGGGTCGCTGATCAGGACCTTGGCGGCGGGGTTCACCTTGTGCAGGAAGTCGGCGCCGATCTTCAGGCCGCCGGTGCCGCCCAGGGCCTGCACGGTGGCCACGCGGTTGCTCTTGACCGGCTCGCTGCCGGCCCCAAATACCAGGTTCTTGACGGCCGAGTCGTATGCGGCGATGCCGTCGATGGGCAGGTAGCCGCGCGCCTTGGGCGCTTCCATCATCTGCCGCTCGGCCTGCTGCACGCACTGCAGCAGGGGGAGCTTGCCGCCGTCGTCGTAGTAGACGCCGACACCGAGGTTGACCTTGTTCGGATTGGGATCGGCGTTGAACTGCTCGTTGAGACCCAGGATGGGGTCGCGCGGGGCCATTTCGACGGACTGGAACAAAGACATGCGGAGGGATCCTTGAGCGGGTGGGGTGGGGCGCGGCGCCTGGGCTTGCGTTACGCTGCCAGGCTGCCCGCGATTTTATGCGCCTGCCCGGGCGCCAGCCCAGCACGAGTCCATGCCCGAAGCCATCGAAGCCAGCCCCCAGCAGCAAAACGGCGAGTTCATTCGCTTTCCTGATTCCCCGTTCGAGCTGTTCCAGCCCTACCCGCCGGCGGGCGACCAGCCGCAGGCGATCGACAAGCTGGTGGAAGGCGTGCGCGACGGCGAGGTGTTCCAGACCTTGCTGGGCGTCACCGGCTCGGGCAAGACCTTCACCATGGCCAACGTGATCGCCCGGCTGGGGCGGCCGGCCATCGTGTTCGCGCCGAACAAGACGCTGGCGGCGCAGCTGTACTCGGAATTCCGCGAGTTCTTCCCCAAGAACGCGGTGGAGTACTTCGTCAGCTACTACGACTACTACCAGCCGGAGGCCTACGTTCCGCAGCGCGACCTGTTCATCGAGAAGGACAGCTCGATCAACGAGCACATCGAGCAGATGCGGCTGTCGGCCACCAAGAGCGTGCTGGAGCGGCGCGACACGGTGATCGTGGCCACGGTGAGCGCGATCTACGGCATCGGCGCCCCGGAGGACTACACCCAGATGCGCTTCATCTGCCGCGTGGGCGACAAGATCGGCCAGCGCGACGTGATCAGCCAGTTGATCCGCATGCAGTACACGCGCAACGAGCACGACTTCTCGCGCGGCACCTTCCGGGTGCGCGGCGACACCATCGACGTGTTCCCGGCCGAGCACAGCGAGCTGGCGGTGCGGCTGGAGCTGTTCGACGACGAGATCGAGACGCTGCAGCTGTTCGACCCGCTCACCGGCCGCATCCGGCAGAAGGTGCCGCGCTTCACCATCTACCCGTCCAGCCACTACGTGACGCCGCGCGAGAAGGTGGTCTCGGCGGTGGAGGCCATCAAGATCGAACTGGAGCAGCGCCTGCGCGAGCTGGTGGACATGGGCAAGCTGGTGGAGGCGCAGCGGCTGGAGCAGCGCACCCGCTTCGACCTGGAGATGCTCAGCGAGGTCGGCCACTGCAAGGGCATCGAGAACTACAGCCGGCACCTGTCCGGATCGCCGCCGGGCGCGCCGCCCTCGACGCTGACCGACTACCTGCCCAAGGACGCGCTGATGTTCCTGGACGAGAGCCACCAGATGATCGGGCAGCTCAATGCGATGTACGCCGGCGACCGCCAGCGCAAGACCACGCTGGTGGAGTACGGCTTTCGCCTGCCCTCGGCGCTGGACAACCGGCCGCTGAAGTTCGAGGAATTCGAGGCGCGCATGCACCAGGTGGTGTTCGTGTCGGCCACGCCCGCCAACTACGAGAAGGAGCATGCCGGCCAGGTGGTCGAGCAGCTGGTGCGGCCCACAGGACTGATCGACCCGGAAGTCGAGGTGCGCCCCGCCACCCACCAGGTCGACGACGTGCTGCAGGAAATCCGCATCCGCGCCGACAAGCACGAGCGGGTGCTGATCACCACGCTGACCAAGCGGATGGCCGAGCAGCTGACCGACTACCTGGCCGACAACGGCGTCAAGGTGCGCTACATGCACAGCGACATCGACACGGTCGAGCGGGTGGAAATCCTGCGCGACCTGCGCTTGGGCGCCTTCGACGTGCTGGTCGGCATCAACCTGCTGCGCGAAGGGCTGGACATCCCGGAGGTGTCGCTGGTCGCCATCCTCGATGCCGACAAGGAAGGTTTCCTGCGCGCCGAGCGCTCGCTGATCCAGACCATTGGCCGGGCGGCGCGCAACCTGCATGGCCGGGCCATCCTGTACGCGGACGTGATGACCGAGTCGATGAAGAAGGCCATCGGCGAGACCGAGCGGCGGCGGGCCCGGCAGACCGCCCACAACCTGGCGCACGGCATCACGCCGCGCAGCATCCGCAAGCAGGTGCGCGACCTGATCGACGGCGTCTACAGCGAGAAGGCGGCCAAGGAGCAGGAAAAGCAGGAACTGCAGCGCGCCCTGGCCGAGGACCTGTCGGAAAAGGACATGGCCAAGGAGATCAAGCGCCTCGAAAAGCAGATGCTGGAGCACGCCCGCAACCTGGAGTTCGAGAAGGCGGCCCGCGTGCGCGACCAGTTGGCGCTGCTCAAGCAGCAGGCGTTCGGGGCGGCCGGGCACGACGACAACGTCGTGCCATTGCAGGGCGGCCGGCCTGCCTGAGCAGCCCTGGCGGGCCAGCCTTGGCGGCGGGCGAATACCTCACGCCGTGAGCTTTCCGTCCTTAAACCCCAGCGGGATATCAGGTTTTAGGGTATACTTGACGGAATTGCTCGGGAAAGAGCGACCGGTCGCCGCCTGGCGCCGGCTGACCCGCGCCGGGTGCCGGCGCAGACAGGACACGCACCAAGGAGGTTGCCATGCGTCTCACCACCAAAGGCCGTTTTGCGGTCACCGCCATGATCGATCTGGCCCTGCGCCAGAACAACGGCCCCGTCACGCTGGCGGCGATCAGCCAGCGCCAGCAGATCTCGCTGTCCTACCTGGAGCAGCTGTTCGGCAAGCTGCGCCGGCACGAGCTGGTGGAATCCACCCGCGGACCGGGCGGCGGCTACACGCTGGGGCGCAAGGCGGCCGACATCACCGTGGCCGACATCATCGTCTCGGTCGACGAGCCGATCGACGCCACCCAGTGCGGCGGCAAGGAGAACTGCAACGACGGCAGCCGCTGCATGACGCACGAGCTGTGGTCGCAACTGAACCAGCGCATGGTCGAGTTCCTCGACTCCGTCACCCTGCAGAAGCTGGTGGACGAGCAGCTCGCGAAGGGCATCCAGATCGAGGACAAGCCGGCCGTCAAGCGCGCGATTTCCAGCGCCCCGGTGGTCAAGCCGATCCGCGTGAACGCGCCGAACTCGGTTTTTGCGCTGGGCAGCATGTCAGCGGCGAAGTGACGTACAAACGGCATTTCGAAGCCCAAGGATTCCCGCGCACGCAAGCGCGGGATTGACGATGGTTCTTGTGCGCGCATGAGATGACCCCGCACCTGCCGATCTACATGGACTACGGCGCGACCACGCCGGTCGACCCGCGCGTGGTCGACGCCATGATTCCCTGGTTGCGCGAGCACTTCGGCAACCCGGCATCGCGCAGCCATGCCTGGGGCTGGGAAGCGGAGGCGGCGGTGGAAAAGGCCCGCGAGCAGGTGGCCGGGCTGATCGGCGCCGACCCGCGCGAGATCGTCTGGACCTCCGGCGCCACCGAATCGGACAACCTGGCGATCAAGGGCGCCACGCAGTTCTACAAGACGCGCGGCAAGCACCTGGTGACGGTCAAGACCGAGCACAAGGCGGTGCTGGATCCGATGCGCGAGCTGGAGCGCCAGGGGTTCGAGGTCACCTACCTCGACGTGCAGGCAGACGGATTGCTGGACCTGGAAGCGTTCAAGGCCGCGCTGCGACCCGACACCATCCTGACCAGCGTCATGCTGGTCAACAACGAGATCGGCGTGATCCAGGACATCGCTGCGATCGGCGCGATCTGCCGCGAGAAGGGCATCGTCTTCCACGTCGACGCCGCGCAAGCGACGGGCAAGGTGGACATCGACATCGACACGCTGCCGGTCGACCTGATGAGCCTGGCGTCGCACAAGACCTACGGCCCCAAGGGCATCGGCGCGCTGTACGTGCGCCGCAAGCCGCGCGTGCGGCTGGAGGCCCAGATGCATGGCGGCGGGCACGAGCGAGGACTGCGCTCGGGCACGCTGCCCACCCACCAGATCGTGGGCATGGGCGAGGCCTTCCGGATCGCGAAGGAAGAGATGGCGCAGGACAACGCCAAGGCGCGCGAGATGCACCAGCGCATGCTGACTGGGCTGAAGGACATCGAGCAGGTGTTCATCAACGGCAGCCTCGAGCCGGGCAGGCGCGTGGCGCAGAACCTGAACATGAGCTTCAACTTCGTCGAGGGCGAGGCGCTGATGATGGGCATCAAGGGCCTGGCGGTGTCGTCGGGCTCGGCCTGCACGTCCGCCTCGCTGGAGCCCAGCTACGTGCTGCGTGCCCTGGGCCGCAGCGACGAACTGGCGCACAGCAGCCTGCGCATCACCATAGGCCGCTTCACGACCGGGGAAGAAGTCGACTACGCGGTGGACACCATCCGCAAGAACGTCTCCCGACTGCGCGAGCTCAGCCCGCTGTGGGAGATGTACCGGGACGGGGTGGACCTGGGGACCGTCCAGTGGGCGGCGCACCAGGATGCCTGAGAAAGAGCGAAAGATGGCGTATTCCGAAAGGGTCGTGGACCACTACGAGAACCCGCGCAACGCCGGCTCCTTCGACAAGGGCGACCCCTCGGTGGGAACCGGCATGGTCGGCGCGCCGACGGCCGGGGGCGTGATGAAGCTGCAGATCAAGGTCGACCCGGCCACCGGAGTGATCGAGGACGCGCGCTTCAAGACCCACGGCTGCGGCTCGGCCATAGCGTCCAGCTCGCTGGTGGCCGAATGGGTCAAGGGCAAGACGCTCGACGAAGCGGCGGCGCTCAAGAGCAGCTGGATCGCCGAGGAGCTTGCATTGCCGCCGGTGAAGATCCACTGCTCGATCCTGGCCGAGGACGCGATCAAAGCGGCAGTCGAGGATTACCGCAGAAAGCACACGCATTGAAACCAGCGGCGCGGTTCACGAGGGCCGCGCCAGGAGCAAGACCATGGCAGTGACATTGACCGAAGCGGCCGCGCGCCACGTGCAGAGTTTCCTGGGCAAGCGCGGCAAGGGACTGGGCGTTCGCCTGGGCGTGAAGACGACCGGTTGTTCGGGGCTGGCCTACGAGCTCGAATACGTCGACGAGCAGGCGCCGGAAGACGTCGTGTTCGAACAGCATGGCGTCAAGCTCCTGATCGATCCCAGGAACCTGGCCTTCATCGATGGGACCGAGCTCGACTTCGTGCGCGAAGGCCTGAACGAGGGATTCCGCTTCAACAACCCGAACGAACGCGATCGCTGCGGTTGCGGCGAGTCGTTCCGGGTCTGATCCCTCGCGGGGGCGACCCATGGCCGAGCCATAATTCGGCCATGCGCCAGATCGTTCTCGACACCGAAACCACGGGCCTTTCGGCCGAAACCGGCGATCGCATCATCGAGATCGGCTGCGTCGAACTGGTGGCGCGCAAGCTCACCGGCCACAACAAGCACTGGTACCTGAACCCCGACCGCGACAGCCACGAGGACGCGCTCAAGGTCCACGGCATCACCAGCGATTTCCTGCGCGACAAGCCCCGCTTCCCGGCCATCGCCGACGAACTGCTGGAGTACGTGCAGGGCGCCGAAATCATCATCCACAACGCCGCCTTCGACATCGGCTTCCTGAACAAGGAACTGGAATTGGCCGGCAAGCCCGCGTTCCGATCGCACGTGGACAGCGTGATTGACACGCTCTCCATGGCCAAGGAGATGTACCCCGGCAAGCGCAACAGCCTGGACGCGCTGTGCGACCGCCTGGGCGTCGACAACTCCAGCCGCACCCTGCACGGCGCGCTGCTGGACGCCGAATTGTTGGCCGACGTCTACATCAATCTCACGCGCGGCCAGGAGGCCCTGCTGATCGACGCCGGCCCGGTCGACACCTTCGCCGCCATCCAGACCCGCGTCGACCTGCGTGCCTTCACGCTGCC
>JAKFEA010000044.1:0-9632 GCA_036675905.1 Acidovorax sp.
TCCAGGTCGTAGGTCTTGGCGGCGCCGAAGCCCATGTCGCCGGTGCACAGCAGCATCACGCGGTAGGGCAGCCCCAGCTTCTGCAGCACGGCCTCGGCGTGGCCGGTCATCTGCTCCAGCGCTTCGTAGCTCTTCTCGGGGTGCGCGATCTGCACCATCTCGACCTTGTCGAACTGGTGCTGGCGGATCATGCCGCGCGTGTCACGGCCGGCGCTGCCCGCTTCGCTGCGGAAGCAGGGGGTGTGTGCGGTCAGCTTGATGGGCAACTGCGATTCGGCCAGCACCTCGTCGCGCACGAAGTTGGTCAGCGACACCTCGCTGGTCGGGATCAGGTACAGGGCCTGCTGATCTTCCGATGCCAGCCCTTCCTGGCCACCCTTGCTGACGGCGAACAGGTCGGCCTCGAACTTGGGCAGCTGGCCGGTACCGCGCAGCGTGGCCTCGTTGACGATGTAGGGCGTGTAGCACTCGGTGTAGCCGTGCTCGCGCGTCTGCACGTCCAGCATGAACTGGGCGATGGCGCGATGCAGCCGGGCGATCGGGCCCTTCATCACCGAGAAGCGCGAGCCGCTGAGCTTGATGGCGGTGTCGAAGTCCAAGCCCAGGCGCTCGCCCACATCGACGTGGTCCTTGGGTTCGAAGTCGAAGGTGCGCGGCGTGCCCCACGCGCGCACCTGCACGTTGCCGCGCTCGCCTTCGCCCACCGGCACGCTCTCGTGCGGCAGGTTGGGGATGGACAGCAGCAGCGCCTGCATCTCCGGCTGGATCTCGTCCAGGCGTTGGGCGGAGCGCTCGAGTTCGGTCTTGATGCTGGCGACTTCGGCCATCACGGCGTCGGCCGATTCACCCTTGGCCTTGAGCTGGCCGATCTGCTTGGAGAGATGGTTGCGCTTGGCCTGCAGCTCTTCGGTGCGCGACTGGATGGTCTTGCGCTCGGCTTCGAGGGACTTGAACGCGGGCACGTCCAGCCAGGTCTGCGGCGTCTTGCGCGCCTCGAGTCGGGCGACCACGGCATCCAGGTCTTTGCGAAGCAGGGTGATGTCGAGCATCGGGAGATTTTATTCGGGGGGTTGGCTGTCGGTGCCGATGCGGCCACCACCAGAGCTTTCTGTGTCCCCGTGCACGTCATTCCCGCGGAGGCGGGAATCCAGTGCGTCCGCTTCCGCGGCCTGCTCGAATGCTCTGGATCCCCGCCTGCGCGGCGCCTGCGCGGGGATGAGAAACCTACCTTGCCAACTCCCGCGCCGCCGTCTCCAGGTCCGGGATCTCCCCGCTCTGCCGCTGCAGCGACCACATCTGCGCGTAGCGCCCATTGCGGGCCAGAAGTTCCCGGTGGTTGCCGCGCTCGACGATGCGGCCGGCTTCCATCACCAGGATCTCGTGGGCGTCGATCACGGTAGACAGGCGGTGGGCGATCAGCAGCGTCGTCTTGTTGCGCGCGGCGCTCTTGAGTTCGGCCTGGATGGCGCGCTCGTTGGCGGAGTCCAGCGCGGAGGTGGCCTCGTCGAAGATCAGGATGGGCGGGTCCTTCAGCAAGGTGCGGGCGATGGCCACGCGCTGCTTCTCGCCACCCGAGAGCTTGAGGCCGCGCTCGCCCACCATGGTCTGGTAGCCGCGCGGCGTGCTTTCGATGAAGGCATGGATTCGGGCGGCGCGGGCGGCCTCCTCCACTTCGGCGCGGCTGGCGCCGGGGCGGCCGTAGGCGATGTTGTATTCGACCGTGTCGTTGAAGAGCACCGTGTCCTGCGGGACGATGCCTATAGCCTGGCGCACGCTGGCTTGGGTGACCTCGCGGATGTCCTGGCCGGCGATGGTGATGCGGCCCTGCTGCACGTCGTAGAAGCGGTACAGCAGGCGGGCGAGCGTGGACTTGCCGGAGCCGGACGGGCCGACCACGGCCACGGTCTTGCCTGCGGGGATCTCGAAGCTGACGTCGTGCAGGATGACCCGGGCGGGTTCGTAGGCGAAGGTGACGTGGTCGAAGCGGATGGTCCAGTCGATCTGCGAAGTGGGCGCGATGGCGGCGCGCGTGCCCCCACCCCGGCCCTCCCCCAGAGGGGGAGGGAGGAAGCCAGGGGACACCCCCAACGGAGAAGGGAGTGAAGACAGGGTCGCGTCGCGCAGGGAGAGGGCGCCGGCTTTGTCGGCGACCTCGCGTTCGCGGTCCATCAGGGTGAACATCTTGTCCAGGTCGGTCAGGCTCTGCTTGATCTCGCGGTACAGCACGCCCAGGAAGTTGAGCGGGATGTACAGCTGGATCATGAAGGCGTTGATCATCACCAGGTCGCCCAGCGTCATGCGGCCGGCGACCACGCCTTCGGTGGCGAGCCAGAGCATGGCCACCAGGCCGGCGGCGATCACCAGCTGCTGGCCGGTGTTCAGCAGCGACAGCGTGCTCTGGGCCTTCAACCGCGCCCGGCGCAGGCTCTCCAGGCTCACGTCGTAGCGCCGCGCCTCGAAGTCCTCGTTGTTGAAGTACTTGACGGTCTCGTAGTTGAGCAGCGAGTCCACCGCCTTGGTGTGGGCGGCCGAGTCGAACTCGTTGGCTTCGCGGCGGAACTTGGTGCGCCACTCGGTCACGATCACCGTGTAGACGATGTACACGGCCAGCGCCGACAGCGTGATCCACGCGAACCAGGCGTCGAACCGCACGGCCAGGATGCCCAGCACCAGCGCCACCTCGAACAAAGTGGGTACGATGCTGTAGAGCGAGAACGAGATCAGCGACTCGATGCCGCGCACGCCGCGCTCGATGTCGCGCGTCATGCCGCCGGTCTGGCGCTCCAGGTGGAAGCGCAATGACAGCGAATGCAGGTGCTGGAAGGTTTGCAGCGCGATGCTGCGGGCGGCTCCCTGGGTGGCCTTGGCGAACACCAGTTCGCGCAGTTCGGTGAACAGGGTGGTGGACAGCCGTAGCGCCCCGTAGCCGAGCAGCAATCCGGCCGGCACCACCAGCACGGCGGCCGGGTCACCCGGCTTGAAACTCATCGAGTCGATCAGGTGCTTGAGCAGCACCGGCACGCTCACGTTGGCCAGCTTGGCCACCACCATGAACGCGAGCGCGATGGCTACCCGCCACTTGTATTCCCACAAGTAGGGCAGCAGGCGCTTGAGCGTGGCCCAGTCGGCGCCCTTGGGAGGGGGCGCACCGGGGGCGGCTGCAGGCGGGGAGTAGCGGGAGGAAGTGGCGTCGCCGTAACGGCGCATCGGGGACAATCCGGACAGTTGGCTCCTGGAGAGATTGTGCCCACCTCCCCGAAATCAAGCGCCGCAGACGCCTCATACCCCCTCGGCCCAGCCACCCCGCCCAGCGACAAGGAGCTGGTGCTCAAGGTGATCCCGCTGCCGGCCGACACCAACGGCAACGGCGACATCTTCGGCGGCTGGGTGATGGCCCAGGTCGACCTGGCCGGCTCGGTGATTCCCGCGCGACACGTCAACGGCCGCATGGCCACCGTGGCGGTCCGGGAGTTCGTCTTCAAGCAGCCGGTGCGGGTGGGTGACCTGCTGTCGTTCTACGCCTGCGTCACGCACATCGGGCGCACGTCGATCACGGTGCAGGTCGAGGTGTTCGCCGAGCGGCATCGCGCGCAAGGGCAGTTCGTCAAGGTGACCGAAGCCACGGTGACCTACGTCGCGATCGACGACAACGGCCGGCCGCGCGCCATCGAGAAGCGCGAATGAGCGACCCCCGCGAACCGCCCGATCCCCTGCTCTCCCCCGCGCTGGAGCACAAGACGCTGCTCTGGCTGGTGGTGGGCTTCACCTTCGCCTTCCTGTGGGTGCTGTGGCCGCTGGCCGGGGCGGTGCTGTGGGCGATGTTCCTGGCGATCGTGTTCTTTCCGATGCACCAGTACGTGCGTCGGCGCGTGGTCAAGCGGCGCTCCAACCTGGCCGCCTTCCTGACCATGCTGTCCATCGTGCTGATGGTGATCCTGCCGCTGTCGCTGGTCAGCGCCTCGGTCGTGGAACAGGCGTCGATGCTGTACCAGAACATCAAGTCCGGGCAGATGCAGCCCGCCCAGTGGCTGCAGCGCATGATGGACGCGCTGCCGGACTGGGTCCAGTCGATCCTGGCGCGCTTCGGCCTGTTCGACCTGCCTGCCGTGCTGCAGCGCGCCGGCGAGCTGCTCACGCGCAGCAGCCAGGCCATCACCAGCAGCCTGGTGGGCATAGGCCAGGTCACGCTGGACTTCATGGTGTCCTTCTTCATCATGCTGTACGTGCTGTTCTTCCTGCTGCGCGACGGCAGCTCGCTCACCGCGAGCATCGAAAGGGCGGTGCCGCTGCGGCCCGAGCAGACCCGCAAGCTGCTGACGCAGTTCGTCACGGTGGTGCGCGCCACCGTCAAGGGCAACGTGGTGGTGGCGGTGATCCAGGGCGCGCTCGGCGCGCTGGCATTCTGGGTGCTGGGCATCCCCGGCCCGGCGCTGTGGGGCTCGCTGATGGCGGTGCTGTCACTGCTGCCGGCGGTGGGCGCGGCGCTGGTGTGGGGGCCGGTGGCGATCTACCAGCTGTTCACCGGCAACCTGCTGGAGGGCCTGGGGCTGATCGCCTGGGGCGTGCTGGTGATCGGGCTGGTCGACAACGTGCTGCGGCCCATCCTGGTCGGCCGCGACACGCGCATGCCCGATTACCTGGTGCTGGTGGCCACGGTGGGCGGCATCAGCCTGTTCGGGTTGAACGGCTTCGTGATCGGCCCGGTGATCGCGGCCATGTTCCTGGTGTGCTGGAAGCTGCTGACCGACGTGCGCGAGGAGACGCCGGCGTCAGCGCCCCTGTCCGCCGATCCCGGCGCCGCCGGTGCGAAGGACGGAGAGCCCCCGGCGTAGGGCTTGCAGCGGCAGCTGGCCGGGTGCGGAGGCCTGCTGCCCGGCGGCAAACGCCAGCGCCGAGCCGAATTCGCCGCCGCACAGGCGGCTGACGGCGCCCATCGAGCCCATGGCCATGCCGGCCACGGGGATCGTCAATGCCTCGCTGGCCTGCAGCGTGGCCTGCAGCAGCGCCAGCACGTCGCAGCGCTGCCTGGGCATGACGGCGATCTTGGCGATGTCGGCGCCGAGATCTTGCGCCTGGCGGAACCGATCCAGCAGTTGCTGGGCCGGCGGCGTCTTGTCGAAATCGTGGAAGGACAGCAGCAGCGCGATGCCGCTCGCACGCGCGGCATCGCGCACGGCGACGATGTGGGCCGGATCGGCGGCGATCTCGAAATCGACGATGTCGGCGGCGCCCTGCGCGCAGACGGCCCGGTACAGATCGACGACCTGCGGTTCGGTCAACGCCATTGCCTGCCCGCCCTCGCGCGGCGAGCGGCGCGTGAAGAGCAGAGGCACGCCAGCGGCCTGCCGGATGCGGGCCGCGGTTTCGACCACTTGTGGCGTGTCTGCAATCGCCGCGAAGAAATCGACGCGCCACTCGAGCAGGTCGGGCGGGTCGGCGGCCACGGCGGCCACCTCGGCCAGCAGCGCGTCGGCGTCACGGCCCACCAGCGGCACGCACACGGCCGGCAGCACGCCACCGGCCAGGGGCTTTCCGCGCAGCGTGATCGGCTTCATGGCTCAGGAGACGATGTAGGCGCCCGCGCCGGTGCACAGCAATTTGCCATCGGGGCCCAGGAATTCCATGCGCGTGGAGCCGACGCGCGAGCCCAGGCGCAGCACCTCGGCACGCAGCTCGAAGTGGTCGCCGATGGCAGGGCGCAGGTAGTCGATGCGCAGGTCGATGGTGCCCAGCTTGGCGAAGCGCAGCAGGCGCGCCGCTGGCGGCTCGTCCATGTGGCGCGCGCCGATGGCCGCCAGGCAGGCCAGGCCGCCCATCGCGTCCAGGCCGGCCGACACCACGCCGCCGTGCAGGCGGTTGTAGGCCGGGTGGCCGACCAGGTTCTTGTGCATCTCGATGCGGCCGACGGCGCGGTCGGGCTTGAGGCTGGTGATCTTCAGGCCCAGCACCTGGTTGAAGACGATGCGGTCCTCGAAGATGGCCTTCAGGCCGGCGATGAATTCCGGCTCGAATTCGATGGCGGCGGGTGGGGGGTTCCTGGTCATTGCCCTCCATTGTCCCGCAGCTGCAGGCGGCTCGTCGGTGGAAGCCGTCCGACGCGGCCAGAGCGGGCCGGCGCGCGATACTGCCGGCATGGGCAAGGCGCCCGGCGGAAAGGACGGACGTGCAGAAGAAGACGTACAGCCAGATGCTGGAAGAGATCGAGCAGCTCAAGCAGCAGGCCGAGGAGGTGCGCCGCCGCGAGGTGGAGACGGTGATCGCGCGCATCAAGGACGCGATCGCGTTCTATGGGCTGACCGAGGAGGACCTGGGGTTCAGGAAACCGGAGAAGGCGGCGCCCCCGCCCGCGCCCGCCCCAGAGCCGGCGAAGAAGAAACGCAAGTCGCGGTACACCGAGCGCCCACTGGCGGGGCCGCGGGAGTGATTTCTATCTCCCTCCCCCTCTGGGGGAGGGCCGGGGTGGGGGCGCTCCCCCGCCTCCGCCATTGCACTGCCGCATTCCAGCGCCGCGCGTGCCCCCACCCTAACCCTCCCCCAGAGGGGAAGGGAATCGAACCAACCCCTTCGCCCGCTCCAGCAGCAAAGCCTTCTCCCGCGCATTGCCCGCCAGCGCCGCTGCGCGCTCGAAGGCGGCGCGGGCTTCGTCCTTGCGGCCGAGCTTGGCCAGCAGGTCGCCTTGCACGCTCGGCAGCCACTGGTACTGCCGCAAGGCCTTGTCATCCAGCAGTCGCTCCACGATCGATAGCCCCTCGGCCGGGCCGAACGCCATGCCCACCGCCACGGCGCGATTGAGCTCCACCACCGGTGACGGCGCCACCCGGCCCAGTTCGGCATACAGCAACGCGATCGCCTTCCAGTCCGTTGCGCTCGCGGTGACCGCCCGCGCATGGCAAGCCGCGATTGCCGCCTGCAGGGTGTAGGGGCCGCGCTGCACCGACAGCGCGTCGGCCCGCGCCAGTGCCGCCAGGCCACGGCGGATCAGCAGGCGGTCCCAGCGCGAGCGGTCCTGGTCGGCCAGCAGGATGGGCCGGCCGGCCGAATCGGTGCGGGCCTTCAGCCGCGATGCCTGCAACTCCAGCAGCGCGGCCAGTCCATGCGCTTCGGCGGCCTCCGGCGCCAGTCCCGCCAGCATGCGCGCGAGCCGCAGCGCCTCCTCGGCCAGCGCCGGGCGCATCCAGTCATCGCCGGCTGTCGCCGTGTAGCCCTCGTTGAACACGAGGTAGACCACCTCCAGCACCGACGCCAGCCGCGATTGCAGTTCCTCGCCGCGCGGCGCCTCGAACGGCACCGTGGCATCGCGCAGTTTCTGCTTGGCCCGCACGATGCGCTGCGCAATCGTGGGCTCGGGCACCAGGAACGCGCGCGCAATCTCGTGCGTGGTCAGCCCTCCCAGCAGCTTGAGCGTGAGCGCCACGCGGGCTTCGGTGGGCAGCACCGGATGGCAGGCGGTGAACATCAGCCGCAGCAGGTCATCGCCGATCTCGTCCTGCCGGGCGGCGTCGAGCGCGTCGGTGAAGTCCGGCACGATCAGCGCCTCCTGCGCTTGCAGGTCGCGCCCCAGCTCCTCGTGCTTGCGCTCCTGCATCTGCCGGTGGCGCAGGTGGTCCAGCGCGCGGTTCTTGGCCGTCGCCATGAGCCAGGCGCCGGGCTTGTCGGGCAAGCCATCGCGCGGCCAACGCTCCAGCGCGGCGACCAGCGCCTCCTGCGCCAGCTCCTCGGCCACCGCCACGTCGCGCACCATGCGCGCGACGGTGGCGACCACCTTGGCGGACTCGATGCGCCAGACCGCGGCGATGGCGTCATGGGTGGACGAGTGCATGAAAGGCGCCGGCGCTCGTGCTTCAGGCGTTCGGCGGCGAGGCCTTGGGATCCATCCAGAACACTTCCCAGACGTGGCCGTCGAGGTCGTCGAAGCCGTGCGAGTACATGAAGCCGTGGTCCTGCGGCGCATTCGGCGCCGTGCCGCCGGCGGCCAGCGCCTTGCGCACCATCTCGTCGACTTCCTCGCGGCTGTCGCACGACAGCGCGATCAGCACCTCGGTGGTCTTGCGCGCGTCGGCGACCGGCTTCTTGGTGAAGCCCTGGAAGAAGGGCTCGACCAGCAGCATGGCGTAGCTGCTGCCCTCGTTGATCACCATGCAGGCGCCCTGCTCGTTGGTGAACTGCGGGTTGAAGGAAAAGCCGAGCGCTTTGAAGAACGCCTGGGAGCGCTCCATGTTGCGGGTCGGCAGGTTGACGAAGGTCTGGCGCGGCATGGTTGCTCCTTGATCGGCTGTGATGTTCATTCCAGCGTGCCGAGCTTGCGGAAGCGCTCGGCGCCGGGGATGCCCTTCTGCTCGAAGTCCTCCATCCCGTACAAAGGCCGCACTTCGATCTCGCCCACGCGGCCCTCGCCCATCGGGTTGGGAAAACGCTTGGCCCATTCCAGCGCCTCCTCGCGGTTGCGCACCTGGATCAGCGTGTAGCCGGCGACCAGTTCCTTGCTCTCGGCGAAGGGGCCGTCGATCACCTGGATGCGGCCGCCTTCGTGGCGGATCCGAAAGCCCTGGCTGGACGGCTGCAGGCCATTGGCGTCGAGCAGCACGCCGGCCCGCGCCATCTCCTCGTGGAAGGCCGCCATGTCGGCCATCATCTTGTCGGTGCCGGGCGGGAATTCGCCGGCCTCGGTCATGTCGGTGGCGCGCACCAGGATCATGAATCGCATGATGGGTCTCCTTCGCCGTCAACCGGCCATGGGCAGCGGCTGCAGCATGCTGGAGCGGTTGCCTTCGGTGTCGAAGAAGGCGACGTAGGCGCCCACGCCGGGGATGTCCATCGGCTCGCCCAGCACCTGGCCGCCGGCGTCGGCCACCTTGCGCATCGATTCGCGGATGTCCTGCACGCCGATCACGATGCCGGGGTACTGCGCCGGCATGGAGGCATCGGCGGTGAAGAAGCCGCCGTTGATCGCGCCGCGCGGCGCGTCGGGTCGGACGTCGCTCTCGGCGGTGGTCACGAGCACGTAGTTGCCCATCTCGGGGCCGAACATCTGGCATTTCCAGCCGAAGGCGCGCTCGAAGAAACGGGCGATGCGATCGCGATCCTTGCAGGGCAGTTCGAAGTGGACGACAGGATTCACGGCGAGTCTCCTTGGACGGGGTTGCGGGCGCCCATGCGCCCTCACCTGCACGACGAACCACCCACCCCGCAATCGACAAACAATTGGGGTCAGATACACATTTCCGGCGGATGCCCGGAAATGCGTATCTGACCCCAATTAGCTGAAGCAGGGGCCGAGCTTGCGGACTTCGACGGTGGCCCAGCGGGCGGCGGGGCATTCGCGAGCGATGGCGAGGGCCTGTTCGCGCGAGTCGCAATCGAGCAGGAAGTAGCCGCCCACCATTTCCTTGGCTTCGGCGAAGGGACCGTCGAGCAGGCGGGCCTGGCCGTCGCGCACCTGGATGCGGGCGGGGGTGCCGTCGCGCCAGGCGAGCGACTCGGCGCCTTGCAGCAGGCCGCGCTCGCGCAGGCCGGCGGCGAAGCGGGTCATCTGGTCGTAGACCTCGCGGCCCTCGGCCTCGGTGCGGGTGTCCCGCTGGCCCGGGGGTTCCATGATCAGCAGCATGTATGCCATGCGCGCCATGCTAGCGGCT
>JAKFEA010000045.1:0-2124 GCA_036675905.1 Acidovorax sp.
GGCCATCAGTTCCATGCGGTTGTTGGTGGTGTCCGCTTCGCCACCGGCGAGTTCGCGCTCACGGCCCTTGTACCGCAGCAGCGCGCCCCAGCCGCCAGGCCCGGGATTGCCCAGGCAGGCGCCGTCGGTATGGACCTCGACCCGCTTCGATTCGGCGACCGTCATGCCGCGGGGACACCGGTTTGCAGGCGCAGGCTCGGCCGCGCCCGCGTCGGTGTCAGCGGCGACACTCGCTTCTCCGCACGCAACAGGAACGCCGCCCGCAGGCCTGCGCCATCCTGCAAGCCGGGGCTGGGTGCGATGCGCCAGCGCGGTCCCACGCCCTGCGAAACGACTTCAGGCACCAATCCAGCCGTGCGCAGCCGGCGACGCCAGGAGACCGGCTCCCAACCGCGGACGCCGCTCCCCGACCAGCGCCATCGGTATGGCGCCAGCGGATTGAGCGCGAGCAGCCAGAGGCGGCCGCCGGGCAGCAGGACCCGCGTGCATTCGGCCAGGAGTGCGGCCGGATCGGGGCAGACATCGCCGACATGCTGCAGTACCACGGTCCCGACCGCTTCGCTGGCGATCGGCAGCGGCAAGGCACAACGCACCGGCCCATCGAAGCGAACCCCGTCCAGATGCAGCGCGAGGCCATGCGTGCCCGCCCCCGCCAGCGCCGAACCGGCTGCCAGCCACAACCACGGTTGCCCCGGGCGCTCGGCGCCGGCCTGCAGCACGATCTCGTCCTCGCTATCCAGCACCGCCCGGCCGGCAGTGCCGGCGAACCAGGTGGCGCTGGATGGCAGGGAACCGGGCTTGGGGTCGGGTTGACTCGGGGAAGCTGGCGCGGGCATGGTCGGATTCTGCGGGAAAGCTTCCGGAGCGTCACCCGAAATGCGATTGCTTCCGCTGCCGGCCTT
This sequence comes from Acidovorax sp., assembly GCA_036675905.1. Taxonomy (GTDB): domain Bacteria; phylum Pseudomonadota; class Gammaproteobacteria; order Burkholderiales; family Burkholderiaceae_C; genus Ramlibacter. The sequence continues at coordinate 903 of JAKFEA010000045.1, forward strand.
CGACGACAACTACATCTGGGCGCTGACCAGCGATGCCGGCGCGGCACTCATCGTCGATCCAGGTGACGCCGCACCGGTACTGGCCGCGGCCGCCGAAGGCCTGCGCATCGGCGGGATCCTGCTCACCCACCACCACCACGACCACATCGGCGGCGTGCCGGTGCTGTTGCAGCATTGGCCCGGCCTCCCGGTCATCGCTCCGGTCGACGAACGCATCGCCCACGCCACCCAGCGCGTAGGCGATGGCGACCATGCCCGCATCGACGACTGGGCGTTCAGCGTGCTGGAGATACCCGGCCATACCGTGAGCCACATCGCATTCCATGGCCATGGCGTCTTGTGCTGCGGCGACACCCTCTTCAGTCTCGGTTGCGGACGCCTGTTCGAGGGTACGCCGGCGCAGATGCTGGAGTCGCTCGAACGCCTGGCCGCCCTGCCCGGCGAGACCCAGGTCTGCTGCGGCCACGAATACACCGTCGCCAATGCCGCGTTCGCGCGGGTGGTCGATCCCGACAACGAGGCGCTGCGGCGCCGCAGCGAGGAAGCCAGCGCGATGCGAGCCGACGGACGAGCGACCCTGCCCACGACCCTTGCGGACGAACGTGCTTGCAATCCGTTCCTGCGGATCGATGCGCCCGCGGTCCGCGCGTCGGTCACCGCCCGACTGGGCCGAGCCCCGTTGGACCGGGTCGAGGCTTTCGCCGAACTGCGGCGCTGGAAAGACGGGTTTCGTGGATGAAGCCCCGGCGCGTGAAATTTCGGTTTGCCCTCGCGTTGCTGCTGGCGCTTCCGGCGACCGCATTCGCACAGGACGCGAAAGCGCCGACGACTGTAGATGCGGATACCGAGGTCGTGCTGCCGCAGGCGGCGGCAACCATGCCGGTGGTTACGCCAACCGTGGCTGGCATTCCGAACTCCACGCGCAGCGGCCGTGAGATCTACCAACGTTTTCGCGACGGCCTCGCCGACAAGGACTGCGGCGACAGCAGCCCGCGCTGGCGTTCGCATTTCGCCACCGCCCCCAAGCGCCTGGCGACACGCAGCGATGACGTGCTGCCGTTGTTCGGCTATGTCGTCGATGCCTTGCGCGACGCGCGATTGCCAACCGAATACGCGCTGATCCCGTTCGTGGAAAGCGGCTACAAGCCCGGCGCGCGCAGCCCCGGCGGACCGGTTGGCTTGTGGCAGTTCATCGCCATCACCGCGCGCAACCACAGCGTGC
>JAKFEA010000046.1:0-5169 GCA_036675905.1 Acidovorax sp.
AATGGATGAGGATCTCCAAGCACTCACGCGCGAGCAACTGCTGGAGGAAGTCCGGCGGCTGCGCGCCGGCATCCGGACGCACCGGGATTCGAGCGGCCACGACCTGTGCTGGCACCACCCGGATCTCTGGTCGCTGCTGCCCGAGAGGAGCGAGCCCGCCTTGCAAGTGCCGGACTGGCCGCAGTTCATGAGGGGCTGCGTGCGCTACCGCCAGTCACTCGACGAGCAGTTGCCGGATGCCCCGCGAACGAGCGAGGAGTCCGGGGACGACAGGGCGTAGCGCTTCGGGTCCGCTGGGCTGGACCCTTATGGCCCGGCGGCCGGGCCGGGAGCGGGGTTCCTCTCCCGCCGCTACCATGGGGCGATGACTCCGCTCAAGATCGACATCGTCTCCGACGTGGCCTGCCCCTGGTGCGCCGTCGGGCTGGCTTCGCTGGAGACCGCGCTGCGGCAACTCGGCGACGAAGTGCAGGCCGAGCTGCACTTCCAGCCTTTCGAGTTGAATCCGCAGATGGGCCCGGAAGGGCAGGACATCACCGAACACCTGAGCCAGAAGTACGGGTCCACCGCCGAGCAACAGGCCGGCACCTGGGCGGCGCTGCGCGAGCGCGGCGCTGCGGTGGGATTCGAGTTCCGCCAGCAGGGCCGCGGTCGCGTCTGGAACACCTTCGACGCGCACCGCCTGCTGCATTGGGCGGGCACGCAATCGCCGCAGGCCCAGCTGGCGCTCAAGAAGGCGCTGCTGGGGGCCTACTTCACGGAGGCGCGGAACGTCTCCGATCCGGCGGTGCTGCTGGAGGCGGTGGACGCGGCCGGCCTGGACCGCGCGCGGGCACAGGCCATCCTGGCCGGCGACGAGTTCACCCGCGAGGTGCGCGAGCAGCAGCAGTTCTACACGCAGCAAGGCATCCGCGCCGTGCCCTCGGTGATCGTCAACGACCGGCACCTGATCCAGGGCGGACAGCCGCCCGAGGTGTTCGAGCAGGCGCTGCGCCAGATCGCCTCGCAGCCCGCCGCTGAGTAGCTGTGCCGTCCGCGGGCCGGTAGCCGATCTCCGACCAGGTGGCTCTCTGCTGTGGGAAGCGGCCGACAGCGCATCTGCCGCACCGCTGGCAGCCAGACTGCAGGCAGCGGCTAAGTTGCGCGCATGGAAACCCTGCTGCAGCCTGCATCCGGCCCGCGCCCGGTCCCCGACGGATTGAGCGCGGAAGCGCGCGGCCTGTTCGCCGCCGGCTGGTACGCGACCCGCGACGAAGGGCGGGTGGTACATCCTGCCGAACAGACCGAGCAGTTCGTCTCGGTCGATACCTGGCGGTCGCTGCGCGAGTTGGGCACCGCGGGCGGCCGGGAAACGACGCCGGCGGTGGCCTGAGCCGCGAGGGGGTGCTCGCGGCCCCCTCTCTCAGCTCACCGATTCGACACGCGGCGTCGCGCGCTCGATCAGCGCCCCCACATCCACGCCCCGCGGCAAGGTGCCGTAGTTGCGGTGACCGCCATCGGCCAGGCGCGAGGCGCAGAACGCATCGGCGACGGCTGCCGGCGCATGCTGCACCAGCAGCGCCGCCTGGATGCCCAGCGCCATCCGGTCGACCAGGTCGCGTGCCCGGTACTCGGCGTCGGCGGTGTCCTCGAGCAGGCCCTGGATCCCTCCGATCCAGCGGTCGAGCGCGGCGTTGGCTCCGCGGGCGCGACCCACTTCGGCAAAGTACGCGTCCACCACGCCGGGCGTCTTCTGCAAGGCCCGCAGCACGTCCAGGCACTGGATGTTGCCGCTGCCCTCCCAGATGGCGTTCACCGGCGACTCGCGGAAGAGGCGCGGGAACGGCCCGTCTTCCATCACGCCGCTGCCGCCTATGCACTCCATGGCCTCGTAGACCAGGTTCGGCGTGCGCTTGCAGATCCAGTACTTGCCCACCGCCGTGCACAGGCGCACCAGCAGGTCCTCGTGCGGATCGTCGCGATGGTCCATGGCGCGGCCCATGCGCATCGTCAACGCCAGCGAGCCTTCCTGCTCCAGCACCATGTCGGCCAGCACGTTGCGCATGAGCGGCTGCTGGTTGAGCACGCGGCCGAAGGCCGAACGCAGGCTGCAGTGGTGCAGCGCCTGCGAGACGGCCGCGCGCTGGCCGGCCGAGGAGCCCACCATGCATTCGAAGCGCGTCATCGCCACCATCTCGATGATGGTGCGCGCGCCGCGGCCCTCCTCGCCCACCATCCAGCCCAGCGCCCCGCGCAGCTCGGTCTCGCTGGAGGCGTTGGACACGTTGCCCATCTTGCGCTTGAGGCGCAGCACCTGCAGCGGGTTCTTGCTGCCGTCGGGCCGCCAGCGCGGCACCAGGAAGCAGGTCAGGCCACCGGGCGCCTGCGCCAGCACCAAGAAGGCGTCGCACATCGGGGCCGACACGAAGTACTTGTGTCCGACCAGCTCGTAGGCCTGGCCCTCGCCACCCGCGCCTATCGGGTAGGCGCGCGTCGTGTTGGCACGCACGTCCGAGCCGCCCTGCTTCTCGGTCATCGCCATGCCGATCGTGATCCCGGCCTTCTGGCCGTCGGGCACGTTGCGGGGGTCGTAGTGGCGCGCGGTGATCTTCGGCTCCCACAGGGCCGCCAGCGCGGGCGTGCTGCGCAGCGAGGGAACCGCCGCGAAGGTCATGGCGATCGGGCAGCCGTGCCCCGCCTCCACCTGCGTCTGCAGGTAGACGTGGGCGGCACGCGCCACATGCGCGCCGGGTTTCGGGTCGGTCCACGGCGACGAGTGCAGTCCGTGCTCGATCGCGGTCTTCATGAACTGGTGGTAGGCCGGATGGAAGCGCACCAGGTCCACCCGGTTGCCGAAGCGGTCGTGCGTGTCCAGTTCCGGCCCGTAGCGGTTGGCCTGCGCGCCCAGGTCCAGGTACTCGGCCGATCCGGTGAGCCGGCCGAAGGCGGCCAGGTCCTCGTGCGCCCAGGCGGCGCCTTCACGCCGCACCGCCTCGGTCAACGCCCGATCCTGCGTGTACATGTCGTAGTCGGCCAGTTCGCGCGACACATTGACCACCTCGTGGGTGTCGGCGAGATAAGCGTGCTTCGCGAAGTTGTCGGGAGCATTCATGGCGGTCTCCTGAAATAAGAACGTGGGCATCGGCGGCGATCAGGCCGCCGCCAGGAAACGCTGCCAGATCGTCTGGCCGGCAGCGTCGAAGGCAAGCACGGTTTCGGTGAAGGCGCGACGCGCGCGCACGTCCACCAGCGGGTCGGGCAGCAGCGGGTCGAACACGAGTTCGCGGATGGCCTCGTGGCCCAGCAGGAAGGCTTCGCGCGCAGCGGCGTCGGGCTCCAGGCTGGGCGAGCGGGCCAGCCATGCGGACAGCCGCTGGCTCGTCTTGCGGTAGCGGCGGTTGAGCGCGGCGCCGTCCCAGAGCCGCCGCGCCTGGCGCTCGCGTGCCGCGTCGAAATCACGCGCCACGAAGACCGCGATGTCGGGGCCCAGCCCCAGCTTGTCCAGTCGCTCGCGCACCGCGGCCGCGCCTTCCGCCAGGTTGTCGGGGCGCAGGTACAAGCCCCGCTCCAGTTCGGCCAGTCCCAGCATGCCGAGCGCGCGCTCGCGCGCCCGCAGCGCCGCCCGGTCGCTGCGGCTCAGGCCCGCCACATGCACAGCGATCCAGCCGCCCTGCCAGTCGCCCAGGCGCTGCTCGGCGCTGCGCCACTGCGCGACGTCAGCCGCCAGCGCCTCCGCGGGCGGGCCGAGCGCATAACTGCCGCGGCCCGCCGCCACGATTAGCCCGGCCGAAGCCAGCCGTGCCAAGGCGACCCGGGCACTGTTTTCGCGAATGCCGAACAGGGCGCAGGACGCCACTGCTTGCCGGGCGCTCAGGGGTGCGCCACCGGCGCCGAGCAGCAGGTTGAGGATGAGGTGGCGGGCGCCGGGGGCCATTGCGGCGAATATTACGCGTTGCCGCAATACTCGTCAAAACGAGTAATGAAATGCAGTGTGCTACCGGTAGCGGGCCGCACTGATGAACTGGCTGAAGGACTCGCACCAGACGATCACCGTGTCGTACTGCGCCACGTCGACCGTCTCGGGCACCGGCACCACGAAGTTCTCGAAGGTGCGGACGTCGCCGACCCGGACCATCCTTGGCTTGAGGCGAGCGAAGTCCGCTTCCGTTTCGACGAACTCCGGCGACAGATAGAGCTTGTAGTCCGGCCCCGGCGCCAGCTTGCCCGCCAGCGAAATGCTGCGCGGCCCGACAGACACCTTGCCCTCGCCCCAGTGCAACAGGTCACTGTCCTTGAGGTCGCGCCGGAACTGGCCCGAGTAGCTGGCTTGCCCGGCCGCTGCCGCGACTTCGGAGGACGAAGGCGCGTTCGGGGCGGTGAGCACCGGCAGCAGGTAGATGCCGAGCGCGAAGCCCAGACCGAAGACCGCGGCGTGCGAGACGAGCAGGAGGAGCTTCTTCATGGGTTCGGCTCCATCGGGATGGCAGTGCCTGCACTCTAACGGGACGCAGGCCCTGATCCAAGCGGGGAATCCGTTCTGCCCGTGGCCCCGGACCGGGCCCGCTCAGCCGTGAGCGCCGCTTACGAGAACAAGCCCTTGTACTTGTCCCGCAGCAGGTTCTTCTGCACCTTCCCCATGGTGTTGCGCGGCAGTTCGTCCGCCACGAAACACCGCTTGGGGATCTTGAAGTTGGCCAGTTGCGCCTTCAGGGTCGCGACGATGCCGTCCGCATCCAGCTTCGCGCCGGCCCTGGGGATCACCACCGCCACGCCGACTTCGCCGAAGTCCGGATGGGGCACGCCGACCAGCGCGCTCTCGGCGACGCCGGGCAGCTCGTTCATGAAGCCCTCCACTTCGGCCGGGTAGACGTTGTAGCCGCCGCTGATGATCAGGTCCTTGCTGCGGCCGACGATGGTGACGTAGCCGCGCTCGTCGACGCGGCCGACGTCGCCGGTCCTGAACCAGCCGTCGGCGGTGAACTCCTCGGCCGTCTTCTCCGGCATGCGCCAGTAGCCCTTGAACACGTTGGGGCCGCGCACCTGGATGCCGCCGATCTCGCCCGTCGTCACTTCCCGGCCGTCGTCGCCCACCACGCGCAGGCCCACGCCCGGCAAGGGGAAGCCGACCGTTCCGCCGCGCCGCTCGCCGCCTGCGTAAGGGTTGGAAGTCAGCATGATGGTCTCGCTCAT
>JAKFEA010000047.1:0-1759 GCA_036675905.1 Acidovorax sp.
CCCGGGCGAGGCGTCCGCCGAGGCCTGTAACGCCCTGCAGAACTCCCCCCTCAACCAGCAGTTGCTGATGCTGCTGGCGCTGGCCGCCCTGCTCGGCCTGGCTGGCGTCTTCGCCCTGCCGCCACACCTGCGCCAGCGCCTCGGCACCTCTCCTCCTCTGGCGGCGCTGGCGCCCGGGCTGCCCACGCCGGTTCGCACGCGTCTGCACCGCTATAACGAATAGCTCGGCTCTCCCTGCTGAATCCGCGCCGGCACTGCGCCGGTCCTAAGCGGCGCGACGGCAAGCCCGCTGAATCGCCAGGAGAGTCCCGACATGCCACACCTCCCCGACACCACCCAGCCAGCCAACAACGCCCGGCGCTTCTGGCCCGTGCTGCTGGTCTTCACCGCCCTTGCGCTGTTCTTCCTCTGGGAAGATCACCAGGCTCACCTGCTGGGCGTGCTGCCCTACCTGCTGGTCCTGCTCTGCCCGCTGATGCACCTGTTCATGCACCACGGCCATGGCCGCGATGATGATTGGCATTGACCCAGGCCGGGAGCACAGAGCATGGCCATGCATGATCTGCCGAACGTCACTTTCCGCCTGCCCGGGGATGCTTCCCCGAGCGCTATCCGCAACACCCACTAGTCCCGAAGGGAGAACCACCATGAGCACTTTCACCTACCAGTCCCTGAGCGCCCTCGCCCTCACCGGCGCACTGCTGGCCGCCCCGGCCTTCGCCGAGGACGCCCACCACCCCGAGCAACTGGCCCAGACCGAGCAAAGCGCCCCCATGGGTCAGGGCATGGGACAAGGCATGGGCATGGGCATGATGGACATGTCCAAGATGCAGGAGATGATGGACAAGATGCACAGCACCACCAACCCCCAGGAGCGCCAGAAGATCCGCAGCGAGCACCGCCAGGCCTTGCAGTCGCAGATGGGCATGATGAGTAACCGCATGCAGCAGAGCCAGTGCCCGATGGCCAAGGATGCGCCCGCCCAGCAGCAGTGCCTGCAGGAAATGCACCAGAACATGCGGAACATGATGCAGATGATGGAACAGATGCTGCAGAACCAGTCGGGCCAGGATGGCCAGTGACAGGCCGGCTGGGCCCGCATCGGGCGGGCCGCAGTCCGCAGGCCCGCATCGCGAGCGGCTTATGCCGCTGCAGAGGCGGGCCTGCGGGCGGGCACTCAAGCCGCCGCGAAACTCAGCGCCGGCGGCTGGCGACGCAAGCCGCCGGTCAGCCAGCCCAGGCAGCCCAGGCCGAGCGACGGCAACAGCAGGAACAGCACCAGCCCACCGTTGATATGCGTCGCCAGCCTCAGGCTAAGCTCGGCTGAGGCGCGGCCGGCCGCCCGGGACGCGCCGCTGTCCGCCAACTCTTTCGCCAATCGCCCATGGTGCGCCAGCAGCTGCCCGACCGGCCGGGAACCGCGGGTTGCACCGCCAGCCAACAACCCGCTTCTGGAGTAGCAGGTAGTTTTTCAACGGCCGGTTAGGGTCTGTTCCCGTTTCGCTCGCAATGCGCCGCCGCGCCCTAGCATGGAGCGCCTCACAGCGCCTGCAGCCGGGCCGCCTGGAAGTCATGGGCGGCGCGCGCGAACGGCAGGTCGAGGTAGTAGCCGCGCAACATGAACGGCGTGGCGCGACGCGGCATGCTCAGACCATCGCCAGCGGTTGTTTGCGCGTCGGCGCCGGGTAGGCGGAATCGATCAGCGCCAGATCCTCGCCGCGCAACTGCAAGACCGCCGCCTCGGCGTTCAGGCGCAGGT
>JAKFEA010000048.1:0-1854 GCA_036675905.1 Acidovorax sp.
CTTGACCGCCACCCGGCGCAAGCCGCGCGTCGTTGTTCTCGGGCGCTGATCTTCGAGCACGCGCGGTGCAGCTTCCGGGCTCGACGCCATCATCACGATGCGCATCGCGGCCAGATCGCTCGCTGACAGGCCTCCGGTCGCCACGGTGTTGGGCACCATCATGGCAATCACGCTGGCCATCGCGACGCTGGCGAACGCGAAACCGCGGCCGGGCCAGGCCAGGCTGCCTGCGCCGCCGCCACGGCGGGAGCGCCCGAAGGTCTCACGACGAGCCGGCCAGGCCGGCTGCAGCGAGGCGGGTGCGGGCAGAGCCGGAACCTCGACCTGAGGCGGCAGTTCGGCGATGTCGGTCCCGGCATGGCGCCACGCGGCCCTCATGACTGCCGGCGGCCGCGTCTCCTCGGGAATGAGCAGCCAGCCGCGACGACGCCATGCCTGGCCGATGCCCGTGCGGCTCGTCACCACAGCGAGCGGCACTGCCAGTACCAGCGGAAGCGCCATCGGCAGCACGCGCCAGGCATCCACCGGCTGGCCCGCCATCCACCACGCCAGTGCGGCAGCCACCAGAACGCCGACCAGGCCGAAGCGGCCGGCGGCTTCGCGCCAGCCCACCGCCGTCGCTTCACGGGAAGGTGATTTCCAGGCCAGCTTCAAACCGGTCAGGGCACCCAGCACGAAGACCGAATGCGCCACCATGCGCACTGGCGCCTGCAGGGCCGACAGCAGCGCCTCGAGCACTGCGCTCACTGCGAGCTTGCCCGTGCCGCCGTAGGCCGCGGCCTCGCCGCGCTGAACGATCAGCCGTACCGCCAGCACGCGCGGCAGGAACAGCAACGCCAACGTGGCGATCCAGAGCCCGACTGCCGCCATTGGCAGCCCGACGTCCTCGCCGGCCACCGGAGCGCCCACCAGGAAAGGCAGCACCCCCAGCACGGCGAACGCGAGCCACAGCGGCGAGGCGACGTACGACATGGCGCCGGTCAGGAACATTGCCCGGTGCACGCCGGCCAAGCCCGGTTCGGCCATGAGCCGCGCGTTCTGCAGGTTGCCCTGACACCAGCGGCGGTCGCGGGTGAGTTCGTCGATCAGGTGCGGCGGGGGTTGCTCGAAACTGCCCTCGATGTCGGGCACCAGCCAGACCTCGTAGCCGGCACGGCGCATGAGCGCGGCCTCGACGAAGTCGTGCGAGAGGATCGGCCCCGACAGGCCGCCGCGGCCGGCCAGAGGGGCCAGCGCGCAATGCTTCATGAAGGGCTCGACGCGCAGGATCGCGTTGTGGCCCCAATAGTGCGACTCGCCCAGTTGCCAGTAGCGCAGGCCGGCGCTGAACAGCGCGCCGCTCACCCGGCCGGCGAACTGCTGCACGCGGGCGTGCAGCGAGTCGTGGCCGCACGAACGCGGTGCCGTTTGCACGATGCCGGCGCGCGGATGCGCCTCCATCAGGCGCACCATGGTCAGCAGCGCCTCGCCGCTCATCACGCTGTCGGCGTCGAGCACGACCATGTAGCGGTACTGGCGGCCCCAGCGGCGGCAGAAGTCGGCGACGTTGCCGGCCTTTTTCTTGGTGCGGCGCTGGCGCCAGCGGTAGTAGACCGGCAGATCGCCTAGCGTGTCGCGCAGTGCCTGCCACGCCAGCAGTTCGGCTTCGCGCAGCTTGGGGTCCGCCGTGTCGGACAGCAGATAGACGTCGAACACCTGAGGGGCACCGGCCTCCTGCTGCGCCGCAATGAGCGACTCGCACGTGGCGCGCAAACCGGCGGCCACGGTGGCGATGTCCTCGTTGCAGATCGGCATGACGATCGCGGTGCGCGCGGTCGGATCGATCGGGTGGTGGGCCACACCGGCGGCGGTGAG
>JAKFEA010000049.1:0-5426 GCA_036675905.1 Acidovorax sp.
CCGGCCCTCCCCCAAAGGGGGAGGGAGAAAGCCACTAGAACACCGTCCCGTCGCTGTGCACCTGCAGCGGCGGCAGGCCGTTGCGGGCGCGACGGGCGAGTTCGCGGCCGGCGGCCCAGGTGCCGCCTTCGAGCACGCCGGCCAGGGGCAGCTGTTCCTCGGACAAGGACAGTTCCGATCGCACCGGCCCGGCCAGCTCGTCGATCAGCGCCACGGTCAGCGCGCGCCACTCGACGATGATCTCGTCGCCCGGATGCCAGACGGTGTGCGCGGCGTCCGGCTCGCGCAGTTGCAGCACGCCGCTGTCGATCAGCAGGCCGCCGTTGCGGTACTCGGGCAGCGCCGTGAGGCGATCGATGCCGCGCACCTGCACGCCGGCCCAGCTGAAGGGCTCCAGCAGCGAATAGGTGAGCCACTGCGACAGCTTGTGAAAGGGCACCAGGCCATCGGAGTCGGCGTCGCCGCGCACGGCGCCGTGCCGCCAGACGTCGCCCAAAGGCACACCGCCGATGCTGGTGCCCATGGGCCAGATGCCCGACAGCGACACCAGCAGCTGCGACAGGATGTCGTGCGCGTCCACGTCGGCCGAAGGGGCGATGCCGCCCTCGGCGCCGATCAGCAGGTCGAAGATGCCGGCGGGTCGCCCCGGGTCGCCGAACACCTCGGGCTGTTCCTGCAACGCCTCGCCCAGCCGCCGCAGCAGCACCGCGCGGCCTTGCAGCCCGACCAGCGGATTGGCTTCGCTGACCTGCAGCGCCTCGGCCAGCCGGTCGGTCACGATCGAGCGCAAGCCTTCGGCGTCGGCCTGCAGCGGACGCAACCTGTCACTGGAGAACATGCCGGCCTTGAAGGCATGGAAGCTCGCCACGGCCAATCCTTCGGAGCGGCCGTAGGCCTGCCCGCTGGCCGCATCCGTGTACTTCCAGTCGCTGCCGGCGCCCGCATCCAGCAGCACGCTGACCACGGTGAGGTCGATCATGGCCCGCGCGCGCGCCGAGGCCGTCGCGTCACCGAGCATCTGCTCCAGCTGCGCCCGTCGGTCGACGCCGCCGGCTTCGAAGTGGCGCCAGCGGCTGTGCAGCGGCACTTCCAGCTTCGGGTAGCGACTGCGCGTGGCGGCGGCGACTTCGGCGGCGGCGGCGCGCATGCGGCCCTCGTCGATCGTGAACCAGGCCGAGTGCCCGACCCGCGCACGGTCCAGCAACTGGCCGCAGCGCTCGCGCACCGTGGCGGTGGACCGCAGGATGCTGGCCGCGACTTCGCCTTGCGAGGTCTCGCGCACGAACTCGTTCTGCGCGCTCATTCCAGGCCCCTCCCGCGGGTGGCCTTCAATCGAAGCGCGTCGGGAACCACGCCAGGCGTGAAATAGCCGGCGGCCATCTTGGCATCCATCTCCACCCGGGCGTCGGCCGGGATCAGTTCGTCGGGGATGTTCACGCGCTCTCCCACTTCGATGCCCGAGCCGGTGATGGCGTCGAACTTCATGTTGCTCATGGAGACCAGCCGGTGGATGCGGCGCACGCCCAGCCAGTGCAGCACGTCGGGCATCAGCTCCTGGAAGCGCATGTCCTGCACGCCGGCCACGCATTCGGTGCGGGCGAAATACTGGTCGGCGGTGTCGCCGCCCACCTGGCGCTTGCGAGCGTTGTAGACCAGGAACTTGGTGACTTCGCCCAGCGCGCGGCCTTCCTTGCGCGAGTAGGCGATCAGGCCGACACCGCCGCGCCCGCCGGCCTCCTTCGGCTGCGCGCCACGCACGCATTCCTCGATGGCATGCGTCAGGTAGGGGCGGCAGGTGCAGATGTCCGAGCCGAACACGTCCGAGCCGTTGCACTCGTCGTGCACGCGCGCGGTCAGCTCCACTTCCGGGTTGGCCAGGTCGCGCGGATGGCCGAAGATGTAGACGGTCTGGCCGCCGATGGGCGGCAGGAACACGTCCAGGTCCCCGCGCGTCACCAGCTCCGGATACATGCCGCCGGTCTCCTCGAACAGCACCCGGCGCAAGTCCGCCTCGGTGCAGCCGAAGCGCCGCGCCACCCCGGGCAGGTGCCACACCGGCTCGACGGCGGCCTTGGTGACCATGGCCGCCCCGGTGGGCAGCAGCAGCTGGCCGTCGGGCTTCAGGCGCCCCTTCTGCACGGCTTCGATGATCTCCGGCAGGATCACGTGCGCCTTGGTGATGGCGATGGTGGGGCGGATGTCCAGGCCCAGGCCGATCTCCTCGCTGAACACCTCGGCGACCTGCGCGCCCCAGGGATCGAGGCTGACGATGCGCCCGGGATCGCTCCACTGCGGATACGGCCCGATCGTGTCGGTGGGCGCGGTGTTGGTCAGGTCGGCGCGGTGGCCGCGGGAGAGGGCGCCGGCCGCCACGGCCAGCGCGCGGTACACGCTGTAGGAGCCGCTGTGCGTGCCGATCACGTTGCGGTGCGCGCGCGAACTGGTGGTGCCCACGACCGGGCCGCGCTCGGCCGGATTGGCGGCGCCCCACTGGATGGCCGGGGCGCCCGCGCCACCGGCATGCGAGGTCAGGCGGATGTGCCGCGGCGATGGGCTGTTGGGCGACATGGCGGGCTCCTCAAAGAGGACACTTTAGCCTGCGCCGCCGGCGCCGTGGGCCGCCGGCGCGGCTATTCGGTGCGCTGCGGCGCGGGCGGCAGGCGCGAGCGCCGCAGCTTCTCCGCCTCTCGCAGGTAGGCCGCCATGTAGTAGCGGTTGAACAACTGCTCGGTCCAGTCGGGCAGCCGCTGCGCCTTCTTCTCGTAGTGGGCGGTGTACAGGTCCCACAGGCGCGCGTTGTCCACCAGCGAGGTCATGCTGATCTTGCCCTTGAGCAGCGCGCCGCGCAGCCTGGCCGGATCGAACTCCTTGATCGCGCCCTCGGCCAGGCCCCGCGCCGCCGAGCGCAGCGAGGCTTCGTGCGAGCGGGCTTCTTCCGCCACCTCCTGCAGCGCCTTGTTGGCCGGCACGTAGCCGCCCACCCCGTCGGGCGTGAGCAGCAGGTAGTGAAGCATTTCCTGCACCGGCATGCCGCCCTTGAGCGGGTTGCTCTCCCTGGCGCCCAGCATGGTCCGGTCTTCGGCGCGCATGTCGCGCCGGGCGTCCACGCGCGTGTTCAAGTGGTCGCCCAGGCACTGCACCGCGTGGCGCACCGAAGCGCCGAACTTCTCCCAGTCGAAACCGTTGGCGCCCGCCGGCGCCTGCACGCCCAGGCCGCGGCACAGGGCCTGCAGCGCTGCGTCGCCGGCCTGTGGCGCGGGAGAGAAGCTGGGGGCCGGCGGGGCGACGGGAGCGGCCGCCGGCGCCGGTGCCCCCATGGGGATGTCGACGCCCGAGCGGCCGACGAAGGAAATCGAGAACGGATCCTGGCTGGCGACGTCGTCGGCCATGCGCCATGAGGTGGACGACGAGAAAGGATCGTCCAGCGGCATGCCGGCGGAGGGCGGGGCCACTTCCTGTGCGGGCGCCGGGGGCGCGGGGGCCGGCTCCGGCGGCGGCTTGGGCGCGTGCTGCGACAGCAGGTCGGCCCAGGGATCCTTTTCGGGCTCGGGCGGCAGGTCCTTCTCCGGCGCGGAGAGCGTGACCGGCCCGGCCGGCATAGGGCGGGTGCCCATGCCCGAGAAGCTGGTGGCGTCCAGGTCGATCGCCGCCGGCTCGGCCGAGACGATCAGCGAATAGGAGCCGATGCGGGCCGATTCGCCATCGGCCAGCACGACTTCATCCCCAGAGAAGTAGTCGCCATGGTCCGTGTTGATCCCGTTGCCCGACAGGACGGTGAGCCTGGCGCCGGCCTCGGTCCACTCGATGGACAGGTGGCGCCGGGAAACCAGCCGCTCCGTGTCGGGCAGGTAGACGGCGGCCTCCTTGTCCCGGCCGACGACGACGGCAGGGGTCTTGGGTTTGAGGGCGACCGTCTGCTCGAACGAGGACGGGCCGGTGAAATGCAGGAGGAACGACACGCGGTGGGAAATGGACGGCCAGCTCGACATTGTGCCCAACTGACTCGAAGCACCGCCGGCTGTCAAGCGCCGGCGGCGCCTGTTACATCTATGTCAGGGGCCGGCGACGCTCACACGTCGGACAGATTGACACAACAGTAAACGGATGTAAAAGTCGAAGCTGATCGATAAGAATCGCTCCGAGGAGTACATCTTGATTAAGAAGAATTGGGTGGCGGTCGCCGCGGCCACGCTTTGCTCGTTCCCCGTTCTCGCCCAGCAGGCCCAGCCTGACTCGGGCACCCTCATTCGAGAGCTACCCAGCCCGTTGCCCGCGCTGCCGGCTCCCGGCGGCGCGCCCACCACGGTGGTGCCGCAGGCGCCCGCCGCCGCCCCGTTCGCCACCACGGTGCGCATGACGCCCGCTGCCTTCCGCATCCAGGGCAACACGCTGTACCCCGAGAGCGAGCTGCAGCCCCTGGTGGCCGAGTTCGTGGGCAAGTCCACCGACATGGAAGGCCTGCTCAAGGCGGCGCAGGCAGTGCGCCGCTTCTACCGTGACCGCGGTTACCTGCTCACCGAGGTCTACCTGCCCGAGCAGCAGTTCCAGGCCGCAGGCGGCACGGTCAACATCCAGGTGCTGGAAGCGCGGGTCGGCAAGGTCAACGTCAGGGTCGAGGACCAGGGGATCTCCCAGTCGCTGGCCAGCGCCATCGTCAACAACCACCTCAAGGCCGGCGACTACATCAGCGAAACCTCGCTCGACAAGCCGGTGCTGCTGCTGCGCGACCTGGTCGGCTTCGTCGCCACCGCCTCGGTGGAGCCCGGCGCCAATGTCGGCGAGGCCGACATCACGGTCATGGTCAAGTCGGCCGGTCCGAAGGTGGACGGCTCCATTGGCGCCGACAACTTCGGCGTGCGCAGCGCCGGCCAGAGTCGCGTCTTCGCCAACGCCAACCTGAACAACCCCACCGGCCGCGGCGACGTGCTCAGCGCCCGCGTGCAGGTCAGCGAGCGCAGCGGCTCCGAGCTGTACCGCATCGGCTACAGCACCGCGCTGGGCGGCTACGCCACCAAGCTGGGGCTGAACATCACCCAGACCGAATACACGCTGGGCAAGCAGTTCGCCGCCCTGGGCGCCACCGGCGAAGCCACCATCTACGGCATCTCGCTGACCCAGCCGATCATTCGCTCGCGCGCCAGGAACCTGCTGGCCGCCGTGACCTACGAGCGCAAGGACCTGAACGACACCACCACCACGCCGCCCAGCAACGCCGACCGCCAGATCGACTCCGTGCGGTTCAGCCTGCTGGGCAACTGGGTGGATGAAGCACTCGGAGCCTCGTTCAACAGCTATGCGGCCCACCTGACCACCGGTGAGCTGGACCTCGATCCCGCCACCCTGGCGCTGGACCAGGGCGCCACCGGCCTGCGCACGCAGGGTTCGTTCAACAAGCTGAACGTCGAGTACCTGCGCACCACCTTCAC
>JAKFEA010000050.1:0-11916 GCA_036675905.1 Acidovorax sp.
GGGCGCGCTGGGCGACGTGCTGGGCACGGCCGGCACCGGCAACGTGCAGGGCGAGATCCAGAAGAAGCTGGACATCATCGCCAACGAGGTGCTGATCGAGGCCAACGAATGGGGCGGCCACCTGGCCGGCATGGCCAGCGAGGAGATGGAAGCCATCTACGTGGTGCCCAACCGCTTTCCCAAGGGCGAGTACCTGCTGCTGTTCGACCCGCTGGACGGCTCGTCCAACATCGACGTCAACGTGAGCATCGGCACCATCTTCAGCGTGCTGAAGATGCCCGAGGACGACCGCGGCGTGGACGAAGCCGACTTCCTGCAGTGCGGCCACAAGCAGGTGGCGGCGGGTTACTGCATCTACGGCCCCCAGACCACGCTGGTGCTGACCGTCGGCGACGGCGTGGCCATGTTCACGCTGGATCGCGAGCAGGGCTCCTTCCTGCTGACCCAGGAGGACGTGCGCATTCCCGAGGACACGAAGGAATTCGCGATCAACATGTCCAACGTGCGGCACTGGGACGCCCCGGTGAAGCGCTACATCGACGAGTGCCTGGCCGGCACGGAAGGCCCGCGCGGCAAGGACTTCAACATGCGCTGGGTCGCCTCCATGGTGGCCGACGTGCACCGCATCCTCACGCGCGGCGGCATCTTCATGTACCCCTGGGACAAGCGCGAACCCGAGAAGCCCGGCAAGCTGCGCCTGATGTACGAAGCCAACCCCATGGGCTGGCTGGTCGAACAAGCCGGCGGCGCCGCCACCAACGGCCGCGGGCGCATCCTCGACATCCAGCCCGAGAAGCTGCACGAGCGCGTGAGCGTGATCCTGGGGTCGAAGAACGAGGTGGAGCGCGTGACGCGGTACCACCTCGAGGCCGACAAGTAGCCCGGTCTTCCTCCCTCCCCCTCCGGGGGAGGGCCGGGGTGGGGGCGCTCCCGCACTGGGGACTTGACGGTTTCGGATGTGACCTGCGCTTGACGCACCTTCGAGTACAGCGAATCATCCAGGATCGGGGGACCTCCCCAGCAAGAGCAGCCATGGATTCGTCAGACCAACAACTCGACCGCATCCACCAACTGCTGATCGAGGACGCGATTCGCGGCTTCGCCGACATCGCTGCCGGCCGAACCGTCGAAGCCCACGCTGCTCTCGCCCAGATTCAGAAGCGACGCGCCGCTGCCTTACCTCCGGTGATCAGCAATCCTGCCGAGAAGAGCGACTGACTTCTGCACTTCTGCGCACATGTGCGGCGTCTCCGCGGCGGACGGTGGAGGAGGACGGGAAGGAGATCAGCTCTCCATCACCAGCGGCCCCAGCATCGCCATCCCGCGCTCCCAATCGCTCGCCATGCCTTGCAGCCATTCGTCGGCCGACAGCGGCTTGCCCGCGCTGATCGCCCGTGCGCCCACGTGGAGCAAGGTCTTGTTGGCCGACCCGATCGCGTCGAAGCGCTGGGCGGGTTCGCTCAATTCCGGGTAGCCCTGGGTGGCCAGCCAGCGCAGGTGCGCGGCCAGCAGTTCGAAGGCCGCACCGGCCTGTCGCACCGAAGCGAAGGCCCACTCGTTGTAGTGAGCCAACCCTTCTTCGCACATGGCTGGCCAGTCCTGCGCGATGCGCGCCGCGAAGCGCGAGAAGGGGTTGCTGCGCGGCCGCCAGGCGAAGTGCCCGCGCAGCAACTCGAAGGCCTGGTCCGCCAGTTCGGTCGGACCCCTGCGTGCGAGGCGGTCGATGCGCACCAGCTCGGCGAACGGCGGCATGCACGCCGGATCGGGCGGCGCGCCGAGGCGAAACAACGCCCGGAAGTCCTCGCCCTGCAACTCGTGGTAGCCGGTACCGCGGAAATAGCCCAGGCGCTCGCGCGATTCGTCCAGTTCCGCCATCAGGATGCTGGTCCTGAAGTGGCTGCGGCGATCGTCTGCGCCGGCCGTGTCGGGCAGCCCATGCGCATCGACGTCGGCGCTGATCAGCTTGTGGGCGGCCAGGTGTTCGCGGGCATGCTCGATCAGCGGGCGCCATAGGGCCAGTTCGCAGACGTCGATGCCGTACAACGCGCGCAGTTCCTGCGGCAGCGGCTTGAACGGCGTCCACTGGTCACCCTCGAAATTCACCGCCACGGTGGATGCCAGCATCGCCAGCGGCTCCAGCCCCAGCGTGTGCACGAAGCCGATCCACAGGTCCGCGCGGGCGTTCTTCTCGGGCCAGTCGCAGCCCTCGCCATGCAGCGGGTGGGGCCGATAGCTCGCGGGCGTGAGGCCGGGCAGGACGGCGATCGGGCTCATGGAAGCGGAAGGTGCGGCGAATGTCCGAGGCGTGGGAAAACCCGGGCGACGATAGCACCGGGCGAATCGGTGGTGGGGCGATCCGGACCCGCGCACTAGTCCCTTGGAGCCACGACCGGGAAGGCGCCGCTGCTGTGCTTGCGGTCCCGTCCGACAGCATGGAACCGCCGAGGTGGCCAAGATGCCGCTTATGACCAGCGTGCTCAATGCAGAAAGCGCGATCCGGCGGGTGCTGCGGGATCACGGTCGCCTGGGGGGCGTGGATGCCGACCGGGTGGCCAGGGATGCCGACCTCCGGCTGACGCCGCATGCCAGCCTGAACGTCATGCTCGCGCTCGAGGGCGAGTTCGAAGTGGAGTTCCCGGACCGCATGCTGCGGCGGGACATGTTCCGCAGCATCGGCTCCATCGAGCGGGCGCTGCGGGACTTGATTGCCGCCTGAAATTCGGCCATCGCCGCCTTGCGCAGCGCAGGGCCCGCACTGCCGAGGTGCCGGATGCCGCCCGCTATAATCGCGGGCTCGCGTGCCGGAGTAGCTCAGTCGGTAGAGCAGCTCATTCGTAATGAGAAGGTCGGGGGTTCGATTCCTCTCTCCGGCACCAGGGCTGATAAGGGTTTGCTGCTTCGAAAAGTGCAGCAAGCCCTTTTTGCTTTTGGGGCCATGTAGCCCGCCGCGTACGGCAACTGGCGGCCGTAGTGGGCGGCTCCGCGCCGCGCTTCGCTGACCGACAGTCTGGACCTACAGGGCGTCAGCCTGTCTGCTGACAACGCACTACCGGCAGCGAAACAGAGCATTGCCTGTGAACCGAGCTGCCGCGAACCAAGGCCGACACACCGGGCCGCTTGCCTGTGTCCTGGGCGATATGGATCTGGTCAGGCCGCTGGGGCTGGCGGGCATCCGCTGCGCGGTGGTCGCCTCCGAGGGAAGCTGGCTGGCCCATTCGCGCTACACCGAGCGGATCCTGCCCTTCAATACCGAACGCGGCAGCGAGGAGGAACTGGTCGAAGCGCTGGAGCGCTTCGGCATGGGACAGGCGCAAAAGCCGGTGCTGTACTTCGAGGAAGACGCTCATCTGCTGATGGTGTCGCGCCATCGCCGTCGACTGGCTGCCGCCTTCCGCTTTGCGCTGCCGGATGCCGGGTTCGTCGAGCAGCTGGTCGACAAGGCGCGCTTCCAGGCCATGGCCGAAGAACTGTCCCTGCCGGTGCCGCGCGCCCGGCGCCTGCACCCGACCCCGGACTCGCAAGCGCCGGACCTCGACTTGCGCTATCCGCTGGTCGTCAAACCGCTGACGCGACGCGAGTCGTGGGGGGCGATCGAGCGCAGCGGCAAGGCCATCCGGGTCGATCGCCCGGCCGATCTGCACGCGCTGTGGCCGAGCCTGTGGCCGGCCGGAATCGATCTGCTGGCACAGGAACAGATCCCCGGCCCCGAAACGCGGATCGAAAGCTATCACGTGTATGTGGATGGCCAGGGGCAGGTGGCCGGCGAGTTCACCGGGCGCAAGATTCGCACCTGGCCCGCCGTCTACGGCCACAGCACCGCGCTGACCTTGACCGACAGCCGGGGCGAAGCGGCCGACGTGGCCGCCCTGGGCCGCGACGTGGCGAGCCGCATCGGGTTGCGCGGAGTCGCCAAGTTCGACTTCAAGCGCGCCCCCGACGGCAGCCTGCATCTGCTGGAGGTCAACCCGCGCTTCAACCTCTGGCACCACCTCGGCGCCGTGGCCGGCGTCAACCTGCCGGCCCTGGTGTATGCCGACCTGACCGGGCGTGCCCGCCCCCGTGCGGCCGTCGCGCGGCCCGGCCCCTGCTGGTGCCGCATCGACAAGGACCGGCTAGCGGCGCGCGAAGCGGGGATGTCGACGCTTGCATGGCTGGGGTGGGTCGCGCGATGCGAGGCCAAGCCCATCGCCTGGGACGACCCCATGCCTTTCCTGAAGCCCAAGCTGGCCCGGTTGATGCGCATGCTCCCCTCGATCGGCAGGGCTCCGGGAGCGGCGTGAGGGTCCCATGAAACTTGCCGTCGTTTCCGACATCCATGCCAACGCGCCGGCCCTGGCCGCCGTGCTCGACGCCATCGCGGCGGAGAAGGTGGACCGCATCGTCTGCCTGGGCGACGTGGCGGGCTACAACACCGAGCCCGGCCGTTGCGTCCGTTTGCTGCGGGAGGCCGGTGCGCTGTGCATTGCGGGCAACCACGATCGCGCCGTGATCGGCGCGATCGGCACCGCTGGCTTCAGCGACCAGGCCCAGCGGGCCGTCGCCTGGACCCAGCCGCGGCTGGAGGAGGCCACGCGCGCCTTCCTGGCGGCCCTGCCGATGAAGCTCGCGGTCGACGGCGTGCTGGTGGCGGTGCATGGTGCGCTTCATCCGGATGTCGGCTGCGAGCTGGTCCGGCTCGACGATGACGGCAAGCGCGCCCTCAGTTTCGACGCGCTGGCTGCGCATCCTTCGGGAGCGCGGGTGTGCGCCTTCGGACACACCCATAGGGCGGGCGTGTGGGAGCGTTACGATGGCGCCATCCGCTTCCTCGAGGGCGAAACGATCGCGTTGCGCCCCGACGCGCTCTACCTGATCAACCCCGGCTCGGTCGGCGAGCCCCGCGGCGACGATCAGCGGGCGAGCTTCCTGCTGTTCGACTCGCAAGCCGCCAGCGTGCGCTTTCGCCGCGTGGCTTACGACCGGTCCTCGGTGTTGGCCCGGACACGCGAAGCGGGCCTGATGGCGCCGCCGCGCCTGGCATGGCTGCCCGCACCTCTGCGCAGCGGATTGATCGGCTTGGTGCGCCGAATCGGGGCCTAACACACCGCCGCAATCTTCTCGTCGGACGCCTTGTAGATGCTGGACAGGTCCGCCATGTGCGACTGGCAGTACAGGCAACCCGAGGCATAGCTGCTGGCCAGCCGCGCCGACCGGATCAGTGACTGAGCCCCAGGCCGGCAAAGGTGCTCATGGGCGCAGATGCGTGCGGAGTCAGCGCCACGTAGGCGCGGGTCACCGTGTCGTCCTCCATTTCAGTTGCGACCACTGCATTTCGGAGCTGCGCCGAAAGGCGCTCACCGACTATCTCGTAGGTCCTGGCCGAAAGCGTCACAACGCCGCGCGGCGCCTCTGACAACGATTCCTCGGTTGCATCGAGTTCAGGACCCACCACGCGCCTGTACTCCACCCCGTCCAGTTCAAAGGTTGCCACGGTGAACAAGCACGTCCGCACCTTGGCCCGCAGCATATGGTGTTCGGAGAGGCGCTGCAGCTTGATCGCGGTGCGCACAGCCGCATGCGCATCCTTGAAACCGAGCAGCAAGTCCACTCGTCGCGATGGCTGCCTCTCGCCACCCAATCGCGCCAGCAACTCTTCCTGCTCGTCAGGCCCAGGAGCCACCAGAGCCGCGTCCGCAGCGAGCAGAGTCAACTCCTCGATTCCGTAATGGACCGAGTTGTTGGAGGAGCCGATGAAGAGACGCTTCCACACATCAACGTCGCCATGTCGAAGGACGCGACTGGAAAGGGCCTCTGCGAGCGAGGGCTCGACGGGGTCCAGTTCTGACAGATCGATGTCGATCTCATGCGCGATATGCATGTCGCCTCCGTGCAGGAAGGTCTGCTTGTTGAGTTGGGGTAACCGAGTGTTTCAAAGCCTGGTGCCCGGCAAGTTGAGGATTTGCCTCCACACGGCTAGGGAATCGACGTATTCGGGCCCCATGACCGTGGACGCTCTCCTACAGCCCCGGCTGATCAGTTAGGCAACCATCCTCAAGTCGTCAACTCCACTTTCTGGACATGAGCAGCCTGGCCGAGCTGGAAGAGAGGATGCAGGCATGGAGCGATCTGGAGCGGGCAGCTTTCATCGCTGAGGATGCGGCGTGGACGGGCGGGCATTTGCCCGAGGCCGCCGCCTTGGCCAATGCCGCGGCCAAGCAGAGGCGAATCGCGGACGAAGCATTGAATGGGCTCCTGTCCCTCGCAGGAGAGAAGAAAGTTTGCAGTTGACCGTCGGGTCGGGCCGTGCGCCTGAGCGCGTGTAAGCGGGGCGAGGTGAGCCCGCGGAATGGGCCGGACCGGGCCGGAAGCCAGCGCCTTGAACCTGGATCGCCAGCACGGCGTCCAGCCCCTGCTGGAATCCGAATCCAATGGACGGTCAACGCCGCGCGGCGCGGCGAAACCCTGCCCAGAGCACCAGCCACACGACCGTGCGCAAGGACATGGCGGCCACGCTCTGGCGGGCGACGACACTGCTCTCGGCCAGGAACAGCCAGGCGATGAAGGCCAGCATCAGGACGTTGAGCACGACGATCACCAGCGCCCCGCGGCGACCGAGCTGCGCGTCGAACCAGCCCCGCACGCCGGTGAACAAGTAGACCGCGCCCATCACCGTGTTGAACACCAGCAGCGGCCGGTAGACGACGTAGCCCGGGTCGGCACCGAGCAGCACGCGGCCGCCGGACACCAGCGTCACGATGCCGAACAGGCCGGCGACGATCGCCAGCGTGCGCTGCAGGAGCAGGGGTCGCGTCATCATCGAAGCGGCCATCTTGCCAGCCGGGCCGGCCTGCCCGCAACAAGGGCTTGCGGCCCGCAACTCGGTCAAGCCAGCTGCGCCTGCTGCGGCGCCGTCCACTTCCACGCCGGAGGCGACGGCGAGAACCAACCCAGTTCCGCCTGCAGGCGAACCACTTCGCCGATCACGACCAGCGCGGGCGCGGCGACACGGTGTTGCGCAGCCAGCGCCGGCAGGCCACCCAGCGCGCCTTCCACCACGCGCTGGCGCGGCGTGGTGGCCTGCTCCACCAGCGCCGCCGGGGTGGCCGGCGGCAGGCCGTGCGCCATGAGCTCGCGGCAGATCGTGTCCAGCCGCGCCAGGCCCATGTAGATCACCACCGTCTGGTGCGGACGCGCGAGAGCCGCCCAGTCGGGCTCCTCGCCGCCGTCACGGCAATGGCCGGTGACGTACACCACGCTGCTGGCCACGCCGCGGTGCGTGAGGGGAATGCCCGCGTAACTGGCCATGCCCTGCGCCGAGGTGATGCCCGGCACCACCTCGAATGCGATGCCTGCCGCGGACAGGGCCAGCGCTTCCTCGGCGCCCCGCCCGAACACGTAGGGATCGCCGCCCTTGAGCCGCACCACGTCGTCGCCGCCCGCGGCCAGCCGCACCAGCAGCGCGTTGATCTCGTCCTGCGGCAGCGAATGGTTGCGGCTGCGCTTGCCCACGCAGATGCGCCGCGCCTGCGCCGGCACCAGGGCCAGCACGCCCTCGCCGACCAGGTGGTCGTACAGCACCACGCGCGCATTCGACAGCAGGCGCGCCGCCTTGACCGTCAGCAAATCCGCATCGCCGGGTCCGGCGCCCACCAGCCAGACCTTGCCGGGCCTGCCCGCAGCAGCGCGCCTCAGGGGAGCCACGACGGCTTCGCGTTCGATCGTCATGGGCAAATCGTCGCCGCGCCGCCCCGCCGCAGCCTTGAACCAAATCAAGGACGCACACAGGGTTGCTCCGGATCATCCACCGCAGCCAACTAGCCAACCCAAAGGAGAAGAGCCATGTCCCGACGCGCTTTCCGCGCGGCCGTCCTCGCCCTCGCCGCTGCCGCGGCGGCGGGCGCGATGGCGCAGCAGCAACTTGCCCAGGATGCCCACAAGCAGGTGACCCCGGCCGAGCAGACCTACCAGCGGGGCACCTCGCCGCTGGCGCAAGAGCCCATGTACCAGAGCGCCAACCCGAAGGCGCCGCCGATGACGCAAGCGGAGTTCGACGTCGGCCGCAAGGTGTACTTCGAGCGTTGCGCCGGCTGCCACGGCGTGCTGCGCAAGGGCGCCACCGGCAAGCCGCTGACGCCGGACCTCACGCTGGCCAAGGGCACCGAGTACCTGAAGGTCTTCATCGGCTACGGCTCGCCCGCCGGCATGCCCAACTGGCTGACCTCGGGCGAGATGGACGAGAAGACCGTCGACGTGATGGCGCGCTACATCCAGCAGGACCCTCCCCAGCCGCCCGAATTCGGCATGGAGCAGATGAAGGCCACCTGGAAGGTGATCGTGCCGCCGGCGCAGCGGCCGAAGAAGAAGATGAACGACTTCAAGATCGACAACATTTTCTCCACCACGCTGCGCGACACCGGCGAGATCGCGCTGATCGACGGCGACAGCAAGAAGATCATCAACATCGTCAAGACCGGCTACGCGGTGCACATCTCGCGCATGTCGGCTTCGGGCCGCTACCTGTTCGTGATCGGGCGTGACGCCAAGATCAACATGATCGACCTGTGGATGCCCAAGCCCGACAACGTGGCCGAGCTGCGCATCGGCCTGGAGGCCCGCTCGGTCGAGACCAGCAAGTACAAGGGCTACCAGGACAAGCTGGCGATCGCCGGCGCCTACTGGCCGCCCCAGTTCGTGATCATGAACGGCGACACGCTGGAGCCGCTCAAGATCGTGGCCACCCGCGGCATGACGGTGGGAGCGCAGGAATACCACCCCGAGCCGCGCGTGGCCTCCATCGTCGGCAGCCACTTCAAGCCGGAGTTCGTGGTCAACGTCAAGGAAACCGGCAAGACGCTGCTGGTGGACTACAGCAACCTCGACGCGCTCAAGATCACCGAGATCGGCAGTGCGCCCTTCCTGCACGACGGTGGCCTCGACGCCAGCAAGCGCTACTTCATGGTGGCGGCCAACCAGAGCAACAAGATCGCGGCGATGGACCTGAAGGAGGGCAAGCTGGCCGCGATCACCGAGGTCGGCAAGATCCCGCACCCGGGCCGCGGCGCCAACTTCACGCACCCGAAGTACGGCCCGGTGTGGTCCACCGGCCACCTGGGCGACGAGACCATCTCGCTGATCGGCACCGACCCCGTGAAGAACAAGGCGCACGCCTGGAAGGTGGTGCAGACGCTCAAGGGCCAGGGCGGCGGTTCGCTGTTCCTCAAGAGCCACCCGAAGTCGCAGCACCTGTACGTCGACACGCCGCTCAACCCGGATCCCAAGATCTCGCAGACGCTGGCGGTGTTCGACATCAAGAACCTGGACAAGGGCTTCACGGTGCTGCCGGTGGCCGAGTGGGCCGGCATCAAGGACGGCGGCGCGATGCGCGTGCTGCAGCCCGAGTTCAACAAGGCCGGCGACGAAGTCTGGCTGTCGGTCTGGTCCGCCAAGGACAAGCAGTCGGCCATCGTCGTCATCGACGACAAGACGCTCAAGCTCAAGGCCGTGATCAAGGACCCGCGCCTGGTCACGCCCACCGGCCACTTCAACGTGCACAACACCCAGCACGACGTTTACTGATTCGCAAACCCAAGGAGACCCACGCATGAAAAAGCACCTGATCCTGCTGGCGCTGGCCGCCGGCTTCTCCGCCGGCGCCTGGGCCAACCCCGAGGCGGCCATGAACAAGGCCGGCTGCATGGCCTGCCACGCCAAGGACAAGAAGCTGGTCGGTCCGTCCTTCAAGGACATCTCGGCCAAGTACAAGGGCCAGGACGTCACGGCCAAGCTGATGGACAAGGTCCGCAAGGGTGGCAGCGGCAGCTTCGGCCCGGTGCCGATGGCACCCAACTCGCCGGCCCAGATCAACGACGCCGACCTGAAGGCGGCCGTCGAGTTCATCCTCAAGGGCTGATGCCATGAGGCCCGCGTCAGTCGCCTCCTGCCTGTCCGCGCTGGCGCTCGCCGCCGCCGCGGTGCAGGCCGAGCCGGCGCCCGACGCGGCCCGCCAGCGCGAGCTGGTGCGGCTGGTGCGGCAGGACTGCGGGTCCTGCCACGGCATGCGCCTGACCGGCGGCCTGGGCCCTGCGCTGGATGCGCAGCGCCTGGCCGACTGGCCGCTCGATTCGCTGGTGGCCACGATCTACAAGGGCCGCCCCGGCACGCCGATGCCGGGGTGGTCCGCCCTCTTGTCCGAAGCCGACGCGACCTGGATCGCGCAGCAGCTGCGGCAAGGCTTTCCCACGGAGACACGATGAAGCGGCGCACGCTGCTCGCGGCCGGCGGCAGCGCGCTGCTGGCCGGCTGCGCATCCTGGCCGGGCCGCGCACCGAGTGCCGGCACCGGCGACCTGGGCGTGGTGGTGGCCCGTGCCACGGGCCAGCTGGCCGTGGTCAACACCACCGAGCGACGCATCCTGGGCCCCATCGACGGCCTGGGCGACCTGTCGCATGCCAGCGTCGTCTATGCACGCGACGGCGCCCATGCCTTCGTGTTCGGCCGCGACGGCGCCATGACGCAGGTGCACCTGCCCAGCCGGCGCGTGCTGGCGCGGCTGATGCAGGCCGGCAACAGCATAGGCGGCGCCATCTCGCAGGACGGTTCGCTGGTCGCGGCGCAGAACTACACGCCCGGCGGCGTGCGCGTATTCGATGCTCGCACGCTCGCGCCGGTGGCCGACATTCCCGCCATCTGGACGGCGGCCGACGGCTCGCAGCAGCGCTCGCGCGTGGTGGGCCTGGCCGACCTGCCGGGCCGCCGCTTCGTCTTCAGCCTGTTCGATGCCGACCAGGTCTGGGTGGCCGACCTCGCCGATCCTGCACAGCCGAAGATCACGAGGTTCGAAGGCATAGGCCGGCAACCCTACGACGCGCTGCTCACGCCCGACGGCCGCCACTACCTGGCGGGCCTGTTCGGCGAAGACGGCCTCGCGATGATCGATTTCTGGGCGCCACAGCCGCGCGTGCGCCGCATCCTGGGCGGTTACGGCCGCGGCCAGCAACCCTTGCCCGTGTACAAGATGCCCCACCTGCGCGGCTGGGCCGTGGCCGGGCGCCACGCCTGGTTGCCCGCGGTGGGCCGGCACGAACTGCTGGTGGTGGACACCACCACTTGGGAAGAAGTGGACCGGGTGCCGGTGGCCGGCCAGCCCGTGTTCGCCATGGCGCGCCCCGATGGCCGCCAGGTCTGGGTCAACTTCGCCGTGCCCGACTACCACCAGGTGCAGGTGATCGACACCGTCAGCCGCCAGGTGGTGCGCACGCTGGAGCCGGGCAAGGCCGTGCTGCACATGGAGTTCACGCCACGCGGCGAGACGGTCTGGATCAGCTCGCGCGATGCCAACCACGTGAGCGTGGTCGACACCGCGAACTTCCAGACGCTGGCGCAACTGCCCGTGGAGCAGCCCAGCGGCATCTTCTTCACCTCGCGCGCCGCGCGCATCGG
Source organism: Acidovorax sp. (assembly GCA_036675905.1). Classification (GTDB taxonomy): domain Bacteria; phylum Pseudomonadota; class Gammaproteobacteria; order Burkholderiales; family Burkholderiaceae_C; genus Ramlibacter. The sequence goes on from JAKFEA010000050.1 coordinate 11,419, forward strand.
GTTGTAGGAGCAGGCCATGGTGCGCCCCGTGGTCCTGCAAGGCGCGTCGCTGCAACTGCTCAACGGCTTGCAGCGCGAGTTCCCGATCGAGCCGCAGCCGTTCCGCACCGTGGGCCGGCAGCTCGGCCTGTCCGAGTCCAATGTGCTGGAGCGCCTGCGCAGCCTGCGCGAGCGCGGCGTGCTCGGGCGCATCGGCGCCGTCTGGAATCCGGGAGCCGGTGGCGCGGCGGCGTTGTGCGCACTGGCGGTGCCTCCGGCGCGGCTGGCCGAAGTGGCGCAAACGATCAGCGACGAGCCCGGCGTCAACCACAACTACGAACGCGGGCACGACTGGAATCTCTGGTACGTGCTGACCGGTGGCGATGCGCGCCGCGTACGCGCGACCGCAGCAAGCCTGGCGCAGCAGGCCGGCGTGCCCTCGCTGTTCCTGCCCATGGTGCGGGCCTTCCGCATCGACCTCGGCTTCGACCTGTGCGGCCCGCACGCGCCGGCCCTGGC
>JAKFEA010000051.1:0-9900 GCA_036675905.1 Acidovorax sp.
CCTGGAGAACTGGGGCGCCGACGCCACCAAGGTCGGCATCGGCCCGGGCAAGGTGTGCATCACCCGCATGAAGACCGGCTTCGGCACCGGCGGCTGGCAGCTGTCGGCGCTCAAGTGGTGCGCCCGCGTGGCCACCAAGCCCATCATTGCCGACGGCGGCATCCGCGAGCACGGCGACATCGCCAAGAGCATCCGCTTCGGCGCCTCGATGGTGATGGTCGGCTCCATGCTGGCCGGCCACGAGGAATCGCCCGGCCAGACGGTGGAAGTGGACGGCCACCTGTACAAGGAGTACTACGGCAGCGCGTCCGACTTCAACAAGGGCGAGTACCGGCACGTGGAGGGCAAGCGCATCCTCGAGCCGGTCAAGGGCCAGCTGGCCGACACCCTGCGCGAAATGCAGGAAGACATCCAGAGCTCGATCAGCTACTCGGGCGGCAAGCGGCTGCTGGACATCCGCAAGGTCAACTACGTGATCCTGGGCGGGGACAACGCGGGCGAGCACCTGCTGATGTAAGAAACCCGTAATGACCAACCCTAGAATGGGTTGATGCAAAACGTTACGAGGCTCGCGGCCCGCCTTGGCCTGGCGGCTCTCCTGCTGGGCGCCGCCGGCGCCGGCGCCGTCCCGATGCCGGCGTTCGAGGACCCGAGGCTCGCCGAATGGGCCCGCCTCGCCAACGCCGAGATGGAACGCTACCTCGCCAATCCGGAGGGCTACTTCGCCCTGCCGGCACAGGGTAGCGCCACCTGCGACGTGCCCCCTGAAGTGCTCAGCCGCATCATCGGCGTGCGCCTGCCCGGCGTGCCGATGTCGGAGGAGGAGCGCAAGGCCTGGGCGCGCACCACGCGCGGCATGCCCGGCATGAAGCCGATGGAGTACGCCGATGTCGTCGTGCGACCCATGAAGGCCGAATGCCGCGAAGGCAAGCCGCAAGGCGGCGCCTGGGCCGGCTGGGTCGAGTTCACCATGGTCAACAACGCGCCGGGCATGGTCATCCGCACCCGCATGCGCAAGTACATCGACGTTGCGGTGGCGCCGGACGGCCAGCGCAACGGGGCTGCGGTGGAGCGCATGGTCCAGCTCAGCCACACGACCGAGTGGGCCGATCCGGCCACCGCCGACATGATGCGCAAGAACCCTGCGCCCAGCGCCACCTCGGCGACCTTCATCTACAACGAGCCGGGGCCGCACGAGGCCACCAACAAGGGGCTGACGCTGACGCGCGTGGTCGTCGGGGGCGCCCACGGCGGCGCCGAAGTGACCACGATGGTGACCCTGCCGACCGGACCGAAGCGGATGCGGATGGTCAGCTACAGCGGGACGCAGAAGGCCTACGAGTTCTCGTACAAGGACGGCCGTTCGCACGGGCTGCAGACGATGTACCCGCATCGCACCGGGATGGGCATCGACGTTCCCGGCTCCACCATCTGCTGGGAAAACGGCGAACAGATCAAGACCACGCAATGCAACGCCGACTGATCGCCGCGCTGGTCGCCGCCGGCGCCGCGAGCGCCCTGGCCCAGGACCCGGCGCTGCACGGCTCGGGGGCCCGCTGCCTGGCCGGCAATTGCCACACCGGCATCGGCACCCTGCTGCGCGGCGACGGCAACCAGTACACCGGCGCCTGGAGCGGCGGCCGCTTCGCCGGCGGCACGTACCAGGTGCGCTGGGCGGCCGACCCCGGCCAGACCCATCCGCTGCGCATCGACACCGAAGGGCTGCCACTGGAAGGCACGATGGTGCGCGGCCTCGGCGACTGGGCCAAGGCCACCAGCACCTACACCGGGACTTTCGCGCGGGTCTGGAACCCGTTCATCGAGCGGCATCTGGCTTCCTTCGCCACCGGCCGCTACCTGGACGCCAAGGGCAACACCTACGACGGCGAGTTCCAGTACATCCCCTCGCGCGCGTTCGGCGAAACCGTGGCCACCGGCATCTTCCTGTTCCAGGGAGTGCGCATGGATCCGATCGAAGACGAAGTGATCGCCGGCCTGTTCATCAGCGACCCGACCGTCAGCGGCGCCAACATCGTCTTCTACCGCGCGCGGCCCGACTTCATCACCAAGCTGCAGCAGGACTTCGCCTTCGACAAGCAGCGCAGCGCGCAGGAAAAGGCCGACCAGGCCTCCAGCCAGGCGGCCTGGGGCATGCTGCTGAACCTGACGCTGGGCGCCGCCGCGATGTCGAGCGGCGGACGCGGCGGCGGCTTCGACGCACTGGGTGGTTTCGGCGGCGGATTCGGCGCTTCGGGTGGCGGCAGCGGCAAGCGGCTCGCGCTCAACCTGCTGGGCGACGTGCTGCGCGGCGCCGAGCCCGCCCAGGCCGCGGCCGACCGGCTGGCCGGCGACCTGCAGCAGCGTGCGCTGGGCACGCCGCAGGCGGCAGCCGCCCTGGGCCTGGGGAGCGGCGCCCCGGCGCCGAGTTCGCAGGAGCTCGCCAACCGCATCGGCCAGTCGCTGCTGGCCAAGCCGCGCAAGCTCACGGTCAAGGAGTACCAGCAGCTGCTGCTGGAAGCCGCGGGCCGCTAGAGCCGTGTCCGTCATCCTCCGCGAAGGCGGACGATCCAGCGCGAAGCTGTCACCCGCGAAGGCGGGGGCGGGAATGACGATTTACCGCCACAGCAGGTCCAGCGCCAGCTCGTGCAGCCGGTGTTCCGGCTCCACCAGCGCTTCCAGCACGCTGAAGTGGTTCAAATCGGGCAGCGCCTCGCAGACCTCCACGCACACTTCGCCCCAGGCTTCACGGATCAGCTGGTTCTGGCGCAGGAACTCGGGGCTCTCCTCGGCGCCGGCGACGGCGTACAGGGTCGCGCCCAAGGGCGAAGGCAGCAGGGCCGGGCTCGCCTTGCGCGCATCGCCCGGGGTGAGCCGCAGGTCGTTCGCCAGGAAGGGCGTGCGCCGGATGGGGTCCAGGTCGAACAGCCCTGAGATCGACAGCCCCTTGCGGACCACGTCGACGGGCAGCTCCGGGTCCCAGCGCCGCCAGTCGCAGGCCAGCATCATGGCCGCCAGGTGGCCGCCGGCCGAATGGCCGACCACCGTGATCTGCCGCGGGTCGCCGCCGTAGGTGGGCGCGTTCTTCCAGGTCCACGCGAGCGCGCGCACCATCTGCAGCGTGATCTGCGGAATCGTGACTGCCGGGCACAGGTCGTAGTTCGGCACCACCACGCAGGCGCCCACGTCCTGGAACATGGGCGCGACGAACGAGTGGTCGCTCTTGTCCAGCGCGCGCCAGTAGCCGCCGTGCAGGAACACCATGACCGGACCGCGGGCCTGCGGCGCCGGGAACACGTCCAGCTTCTCGCCGGCACTGTCGCCGTAAGCAACGTCCAGCTCGCATTCGAACGTCGCGCGCGCGCGCCGCGACGCCTCGGTCCAGCGCGCCATGTGCACGCCGTGTTCGGGCACGAGCGCGCGGTTGTTGTACATGCGGTCGAGCCAATCCCCATCCTGCTGCTTCATGCGTTGACCTTTCCTCGGGTTTGGTGCCATTCTTGAACCAGCCGGCGACGATACAGCAGAGCCAGGCCCCAAGGAGACGCGCCATGGACCTCACCCCCGAACAGCTGCAGCGGTTCGACCGCGACGGCTACCTGTTCTTTCCCAGCCTGTTCTCGCGCGCCGAGATCCAGGTGCTGCTGGACGCGGTGCCCGCGCTCTACGACCGCCGCGAGGTCTACAACGTGCGCGAGAAGGGCAAGGACGCGGTGCGCACCAACTTCGCGGCCCACCTGGTCAGCGAGCCGTTCGCGCGGCTGGCGCGCCACCCGCGCATGGTGCAGCCGGTGGCGGACCTGTTCGGCGAGGCGGTCTACATGCACCAGTTCAAGATCAACGGCAAGATGGCCTTCGAGGGCGACGTCTGGCAGTGGCACCAGGACTACGGCACCTGGCTGAACGACGACCTGATGCCCACCGAGCGCGCCATGAACGTGGCGATCTTCCTGGACGACGTGAACCCCTTCAATGGCCCCTTGATGTTCATCCCCGGCAGCCACAAGAAGGGCGTGGTGGAGGCCAGGCATGACCTCAGCACCACCAGCTACCCGCTCTGGACCGTGGACAACGACCTGATCTCGCAACTGGTCGAGCGCGCCGGCGGCAAGAGCGGCGGCATCGTCAGCCCGCAGGGGCCGGCCGGCTCCATGATCCTGTTCCACAGCTGCCTGCTGCATGCGTCCAGCAGCAACCTCTCGCCCTGGAACCGCGTCAGCGTCTACCTGAGCCTGTGCGCCGTCTCCAACCACATCCGCCGCTTCAAGCGGCCCGAGTACATCGCGCACCGCGACTTCCGGGCCATCGAGTGCCTGCCCGACGACTGCCTGCTGAAGGACTACCCGGTCGAAGTGCCGTGGAAGGACGGGCTGCCTGCCAGTGCGCTGGTCACCTCCTCCGATCGGATCGACGAAATGCGCGAGGCGGCTTGACGGCCGGGACCGCATGACAATGAAGACATGAGCCTCCACGCCAAACTCCAGCAACGCGCCGCCGCCGGCAACCCCATCCGCATCGGCCTGATCGGGGCCGGCAAGTTCGGTTCCATGTACCTGGCGCAGGTGCCGCGCACGCCGGGCGTGCACCTGGCCGGCATCGCCGACCTGTCGCCTTCGAACGCCAGAGCCAACCTCGCTCGCGTCGGCTGGGAACCCGCCCGCACCGAAGCGGCCTCGCTGGCCGCCGCGATCGAGGCCGGCACCACCCACGTCGGCGAGGACTGGCAGGCGCTGGTGCGGCACCCCGGCATCGACGTGATCGTCGAATGCACCGGCCATCCGATCGCCGCCGTCGACCACTGCCTGGAAGCCTTCGCCCACGGCAAGCACGTGGTCAACGTCACGGTCGAGGCCGATGCGTTCTGCGGCCCGCTGCTGGCGCGCCGGGCGGCCGAAGCCGGCGTCGTCTATTCGCTCGCGTTCGGCGACCAGCCGGCGCTGATCTGCGACCTGGTCGACTGGGCGCGCACCTGTGGCTTTCCGGTGGTGGCCGCCGGCCGCGGGCACAAGTGGCTGCCGCACTTCTGCGAATCGACGCCCGAGACGGTGTGGGGCTACTACGGCCTCACGCCCGAGCAGGCGCAGCGCGGCGGGCTGAACCCCAAGATGTTCAACAGCTTCCTGGATGGCTCCAAGCCCTCGATCGAAAGCACGGCGGTGGCCAACGCCACCGGCTTGGGCGTGCCCAGCGACGGCCTGCTCTACCCGCCCGCCAGCGTCGAGGACATCCCCTACGTGACCCGCCCGCGCAGCGAAGGCGGCGTGCTCGAGCGCAAGGGCATGGTGGAGGTGATCTCCTCGCTGGAAGCCGACGGCCGCAGGATCCCCTACGACATCCGCATGGGCGTGTGGGTCACCGTCGAAGCCGAGACCGAGTACATCCGCAACTGCTTCGAGGAATACAACGCCCACACCGACCCGAGCGGGCGCTACTTCACCCTGTACAAGCGCTGGCACCTGATCGGCCTGGAGGTCGGCCTGTCGGTGGCTTCCGTCGCCCTGCGCGGCGAGCCGACCGGCGTGGCGACCGGCTGGCATGCCGACGTGGTCGCCACCGCCAAGCGCGACCTGCAGCCCGGCGAGCTGCTCGACGGCGAAGGCGGCTACACCGTCTGGGGCAAGCTGCTGCCGGCGGACCGATCGGTGCAGATGGGCGGCCTGCCGCTCGGCCTGGCGCACGGCATCAAGGTCGTGCGCCCGGTCGCCAAGGGGCAGAGCCTCAGCTGGGCTGACGTGGCCATGGACACCGGCACCCGGGCCTGGCAGCTGCGCCGCCAGATGGAAGAGCTGTTCGCGCCGCCGCGGCTGAAAGCTGCGTGACAGCCACCGCGCACATGGCAGCGCCATGATGGCCGGCACAAGGAGGGATGCCCCATGAAGATCGCCCTGCTCGGCACCGGCCTGATGGGCCTGCCGATGGCGCGCCGCCTGTGCCGCGCCGGCCATGAGGTGGCGGCCTGGAACCGCACGCGTGCCAAGTGCGAGCCGCTCGCGGCCGACGGTGCCGTGCCCTGCGGCAGCGCCGCCGAGGCAGCCGGCAGCTCCGACATCGTGATCAGCATGCTGGAGAACGGCGCCGTCGTGCACGACGTGCTGTTCAACCAGGGCGTGGCCCAGGCGATGCGCCGCGGCACCCTGTTCATCGACATGGCTTCCATCCAGCCGCGCGAGGCGCGCGACCACGCGGCGCGGCTCGCCGAACTCGGCGTGGCCTGCCTGGACGCGCCGGTGTCCGGCGGCACCGTGGGCGCCGAGAACGGCGCGCTGGCTATCATGGTGGGTGGCACGCCGGCGGACTTCGAGCGGGCGGCGCCGGTGTTCCAGGTGTTCGGTCGTGCCACCCACGTCGGACCGCACGGCGCCGGCCAACTCGCCAAGCTCGCCAACCAGATGATCGTGGGCATCACCATCGGCGCCGTCGCCGAGGCGCTGCTGCTGTGCGCCAAAGGTGGCGCCGACATGGGCAAGGTGCGCGAGGCCATCACCGGCGGCTTTGCCGACAGCCGCATCCTGCAGCTGCACGGCCAGCGCATGGTCGAGCGCGACTTCGCGCCGCGCGGGCGCATGACGGTGCAGCTCAAGGACATGCGCAATGCGCTGGCCACTGCCGAGGAGATCGGCTTCGACGCGCCCATCACCCAGCTGTTCGCCGGGCTCTACGCCGACGGCATCGAGCACGGCCTGGCCGACCTCGACCATTCCGGCCTGTTCGTCGAACTCGCGAGCCGCAACGGCATGCGCTAGAATATCGGGCTGTTGTGGGGGGGTAGCTCAGCTGGGAGAGCGTCGCGTTCGCAATGCGAAGGTCGGGAGTTCGATCCTCCTCCTCTCCACCACGACACTTTTCGCAGCGCCGCCATTGGGCGGCGTTCGCAACAGTGGGTTCTTAGCTCAGTTGGTAGAGCAGCGGACTCTTAATCCGTAGGTCGTAGGTTCGAATCCTACAGGACCCACCACTTCATCAAGGACCTGGCCGCGAGGCCAGGTCCTTTGTCTTTCCGAGGCGCTGCACGTGGACCAGAACAACACGCGCAGGGCCCAGGCGGCCAAGCGAAGCTCGTCGACGACCCGGCATCTGTCGTTCCTGGTGGCCTGGCTGGCCCTCATGGCGGTGATGTACGTCGCCGTGGACGCGTACCTCACGCCGGCGAAGGCGATCGTTACCGCCGATCGCGACCTGCACATCCCGCGCTCGCGCGACGGTCACTTCTACGTCGACGGGACGATCGATGGCACCCCGGTCACCTTCCTCGTGGATACGGGAGCCACGACGGTTGTCGTGAGCGAAGCTATCGCCAAGCGCGCCGGCATGCGGCAGGGCGTGCCAACCACCTTCCGCACGGCCAATGGCTTGCTGGCAGGGCGCACGGTAACCGGTGTGTCCGTCCGGATCGGACCGCGTTCGGTCTCCTCCATGACGGTGGGCGTTGGCCTGGTGGGACACGGTTCCGAGCGGGCACTGCTCGGGCAGAACTTCCTGTCGCGGTTCGAAGTGGCGATCTCCGGCGCGGAGATGGTCATCCGCGCACCGCAGTGAAGGCCTGAAGGCGAATCAGGCTTCGTCGACGGGAGGCGGCATGGCCCAATCCAGCAGCTCCGCCAGGCGCCTGACCACCCATACCGCTTCAGCGGGCTGCACCGGCGACTCCGGCGCCGTCAGCCCGACCTGAATGGTCCTGAGCACCTCACGCTCCGGTGCATCCGCCTTGAACTTGATGGTCGTCGCCTGCTCGGTCAGCATCTGCGCGAGGTCTTCGCAGAGCTCGTAGCGCTGGCGGACCGTCGACATCGGCTCGGTCAGGCGGTGACCGGACGGCGAGGCGTAGAGGGCAACGAACGAAGGCGGGACTTCGATCTGGTTCGGATCGTCCACCTACTGCGCTCCGTCGCCCGCGTTCTTCGGCCGGCCACCTCCACCGTGACCGCGACGCATCGGTTCCAGCAGGTGCTTCAGGCCGTTGTGATCGAGTTCGTGCATCAACGCGAGCAGCTTTCCCAGCTCGCCGCGCGGGAAGCCCTCGCGGGCGAACCAGGCCAGGTAGTTGCCCGGCAGGTCGGCAATGGGCGTGCCCTTGTGCTTGCCATAGGGCATCGCCGTCTCGACCAGGCGCTGCAAGGGATCCGACATGACGCCCATTGTCCGTGAAGTGCGGTGACGGAGAATGGCCAGATGCCGGAGAGCCTGCCCAGCAGTACCGCCGCCGATCGCAACAAGGTTCCGATACTCGACGTGCTTCGCCGCATCCTGGGCGAGCGTGGCACGGCGCTGGAAATCGCGTCCGGCACGGGCCAGCATGTCGCCTGGTTCGCATCGGCGCTGAAGGGATGGAACTGGCAGCCCACGGATGAAGACGCCAGCGTGCTGCCCATGATCAAGGCCCGGATCGCCGAGGCCGGACTGGCGAACGTCCGGCCGCCGCTGCTGCTGGACGTGATGGCGCCCGAGTGGCCCTCGCCCGACGCGCCCTTTGCGCAACGCTTCGATGCGATCTACTGCGCCAACATGCTGCACATCGCGCCCTGGGCCACCTGTGCCGCTCTCATGCAAGGCGCAGCCCGGCACCTGGCCGCCGGTGGAGCGTTGATCACCTACGGCCCCTACTTCGAGGACGACGTGCCGACGGCGCCAGGCAACCAGGCTTTCGACGAGAGTCTCAGGGCACGTGATCCTCTCTGGGGAGTCCGTCGGCTGGACGATGTCGTGGCCGAAGCGCACCGGGCCGGTCTCGAGTTCCGGCGGCGGCATGCGATGCCCGCGAACAACCTGCTCCTCGAGTTCGGCGCTCCCGGCTGAACTTTCCGGCGCCGGCCGCACGGTTGTTGCCAAACCTCCTTCCGTGAAGAAGATGACCGTCCTGTCGAGATCCGCCGCCGCTGCGCTCGGGCTCCTGGCAGCCGGGGTCGCCCTCGCCGCGCAAGGCTGGGACGCCCTCGCGCGACCGGGAGCCATCGTCCTGTTTCGGCATGCCACTGCGCCGGGCGTGGGCGACCCGCCGGGTTTCCGGCTGGGCGACTGCGGCACGCAGCGCAACCTGAACGAGCAGGGCCGCGCCGAGGCGCGCGCGATCGGCGAGCAGTTCCGGCGGCGCGGCATCGCGGTGGGCGCGATCCTGTCGTCGCAGTGGTGCCGTTCGTGGGAGACAGCGCAGCTCGCGTTCGGCGATCGGGTGCGGGAGGAGCCGGCATTCAATTCCTTCTTCAGCCAGGGGCCGCAGCAGCGCGAATCGCAGACGGAACAAGCCCGAACGATCCTGCGGCAATGGAAGGGCCCCGGCACGCTGGTGGTCGTCACCCACCAGGTCAACATCACTGCCCTCACGGGACACGGAGCCACTTCCGGGGAAGGCGTGGTCGTGCAGCCCACAGCGGACGGGCCGTTTCGCGTAGTCGCCACGCTCCGACCCTGAATGGGTCCAGCGGCGCTCAAGGCGATGGTTGCGCGAGCCTTCCCATCCAGCCCGCTGCAACCTCAGCCAGTTCCCCGATCACCTCGGCGTCGCTTCGCCCGGATCGCGCCAGGACGTGGAACGAGTGGTCGCCGCCATCCACGACATGCAGCGCGGCGCGTGATCCGAGCCCCTCGACGGTCTGCCGGATCAGCGCCAGGTCAGCCAGCGTGTCGCGCGTGCCTTGCAGGAAGAGCATGGGGAGCGCCACCTGCCCGAGATGGTCGGCGCGCTCGATGGCCGGCTTCCCGGCAGGATGAAGGGGGAACCCGACGAACACCAGCCCGCGCACGTGCTGCAGGGGTGACTCGGCCTGGGCCTGCGAGGTCATGCGTCCGCCGAACGACTTGCCGCCGGCGAACAGCGGAACGCCGGGCAGGCGCGTCGCCGCTTCGGCCACCGCTGACCGCACGGCCGCCTGCGCGACGGCGGGACGGTCCGGTCGCTTGCTGCCCTGT
>JAKFEA010000052.1:0-4288 GCA_036675905.1 Acidovorax sp.
GCCGTTGCTCGCGTCCTCCTCTTCCGGCGGCGGCCGCGGCTGGAGCAGCCGGCGCTGCTCCAGCTGCGCGCGCAGGTTGCGGCGGATGCTGTCCATGCCATAGCCGCCGTTGTCGCGGCGTGCCTGCGGCTTCCCGGTGTCGCGCCGGACCTCGCGGGCGCCGTTGCGGCGGCGCTCGTTGTCGCGTGAAGGGGATTCATCGCGTGGCACGGATATTTCTTTGTCGACGCGCGGGCCACGGGGGTGACGCCGCATGGCGACAAGGTACCCAGGCAAACGCAACAGACGTGCCCGAACGCTTCAGCAGCGGCGGTAGGAAGGACCCTACCCGGCCCATCGCTGCGCGCGGTGTCCCCGGATCGAACAGGCAAAAAAGAGCCCCCAAGCTTGGGGCTTGGGGGCAACTTGCCAGTCGCGGGACGGAGGGCCGGACCAGCTCACCCCGGAGGAGGAGGGGACTCAGAGGAGTCGGGGTGATTTCCGTGGCAGGGCTGGTCGATCCACTCGGCCGGCCCTTGCAAACCGTTGGGCGTAGTAGACAGCAGGCCCAGGGCGGAGCATGTAGGACGGGGCCGCATTTGTCGGCCTGAGCGGTCGGCTGCCTCGGCCCTACATCGCCTTGAACAGGTGCGCGTACAGCCGGCTCACGCTCCAGCGCTCCGGGCGGCCGCGCAGCGTCAGGTGCAGCTTGCCGGCCTCATCACGCGTCACCGCCTCGATGGCGGTGGCGCGCACGACGGTGCCGCGGTGCACCTGCCAGAACTCGGCGGCATCCAGCTGCGGCTGCAGTTCCTTCAGCGGCGTGCGGATCAGGTACTCGTGGCCGGCGGTCAGCACCCGCACGTACTTGTCGGCGGCCTCGAACACCAGCACCTCGTCGACCGGCACCATGCGAATGCCGCTGCCCACGCCGGCCTGGATCACCTTGAGCGGTGCAGCCGGCGCGGCTGGCGACACGGCCAGCAAGTGCCGTAAGTGCTCCACCGCCGCGTCCAGCCCGCCCGTGCCGCCGTTGCGGCGCGCGAGTTCTTCCTTGAGCTTGGCCACCGTGCGCGCCAGTCGCGCGGGCTGCACCGGCTTGAGCAGGTAATCGACCGCCTGCGCCTCGAACGCCTGCACGGCGTACTGGTCGTAGGCCGTGACGAAGACCAGCGCCGGGAAGGGCGCGTCGGCCGGCCACTCGTCGGCCAGCTGCGCCGCGGCTTCCAGGCCGTCCAGGCCCGGCATGCGGATGTCGAAGAACAGCACGGCGGGGCGCTGCGCCAGCGCCTGGCGCACCGCCGATGCGCCGTCGCCCACCGTGGCAACGATGCGCAACTCGGGCCAGGCCTTGGCCAGCTCCGCCTGCAGGGCCTGCGCCAGCAGCGGCTCGTCTTCGGCGATCAGGGCGGTGGCGTTCATGCGACAAGGACAGGCAAGCGGACCGACACACGGGTGCCGCGCGGCTGCGCCGCTTCCAGCGACACGCGCCCGGCGGAACCATACAGCGTGGCCAGGCGCTCGCGCACCTGCGCCAGCCCGAAGCCGCTGCCCGGCGTGGCCGAGGCGTCCGGTCCGGCGCCCGTATCCAGCACTTCCAGCACCAGGTCGCTGCCTTCCTGCCGGGCCGAGACGACCAGCCGGCCGCCGTCGACCTGCGGTTCCAGCCCGTGGCGGATGGCGTTCTCCACCAGCGGCTGCAGCAGCAGCGTGGGCACGGGCCGCTGCGCCAGCTCGGGCGGCAGCGCCAGCTGGTACGACAGCCGCGGACCCATGCGGATGGCCATCAGCTCCAGGTAGTCGCGCAACCGGTCGAACTCGGCCTGCAGCGGGTGGGTGGTGGCGCGAGAGGCATCGAGCGTGGAGCGCAGGTACGCGATCATGTGGTCCAGCATCTGCTGGGCCCGCTGCGGGTCCACGCCGATCAGCGCGCGCAGGTTGGCCAGCGTGTTGAACAGCATGTGCGGCTCGAGCTGGGTTTCCAGCAGCTTCAGCCGCGCGTCGCCGGCCTGCCGCTCCACCTCGCGCATCCGCTGCTCGAGGAACGTGCCGCGGGCGCGGCTGTAGAAGTAGTAGCTGCCGATCACGCCGGCCACCAGCGTGATCAGCAGCGAGGAGCGCAAGGCATGCCCGCGGCTGGGCAGGGGACCGGGGCCGTACAGGCCCCATGTCCGGCAGAGCAGGTCGGCCAGCAGGGTGCCGAGCAGGAAGCCGGCGGTGATGCCGCCCGCCACCAGCACCAGCCCGCCCATGCCCGGAGGCCAGCCGGTGTCGCGCGCCGACGGCACCAGGTGCCGGCCCAGGTCGACGATGGCCCAGATGATCAGGCCAATGCACAGCGAATAGACCAGCGGCGGCCCATAGGCCTGTTCGGGGTTGAAGCCGACCTGGACGGCGGCCACCGCCAGGCAGAACGCCGTGGCCTGCAGCAGGTGCTGCAACTTGGCGACGGCGTCGGGCTTCATGGCCGGTGGCGCTGGCGCTGCAGCCGCTCGCGCTCCCGGCGCTCCAGCCGCTCGCGCAGGCCGCTGCCGGCGCCGAGCACGAACACGCTGATGCCGTGCAGGGCCAGGCCCAGGCCCCAGCCCAGCAGCGGGAACCAGGTCCAGCGGCGCTCGCCCCAGCCATGCTCCGAGATCGCGAACAGGAACAGGTTCACCGCGACGTACACCGCCGCATGCGTGTACCAGCCCAGCTGGGCGCCGGCGCGCCGGCGGGCCAGTCGTTCGATCTCGTCGTCGGTCAGGGGGGCGCTCATGTGCGGGGGCATTCTAGGGGTGAGGTCCGGCGTGCTCACCACGGGTCGCGCTGCGCCTGCAGGCGCGAGCGCTCGCGGTCCAGCAGCTGCTGGTACAGGCCGGCGCCGCCGCCGACGAAGTACACCACCAGGCCGTGCGCGGCCAGGCCGATGCCCCAGCCCAGCGCCGGGTAGATCGCCCAGTTGCGGCCGCTGCCGAAGGCCAGTGCAGCCAGGAACAGGTTGACGGCGACGTACACGAGGGCGTGCACGATCCAGCCCATCTTGGCGCCGGCACGGCGGCGGGCGAGGCGGTCGAGGGAGCGGTCTTGCGTGGACATGGGGGTTCCTTTCCGGGGTGGGAGGGGTTCAAACGAGGCCGACGCTGCTCCACAGCAGCTGGCCCAGGTAGCGACCGGGCAGCAGGGTGAAGCCGCCGGCCACGATGCAGGCGCCGAAGTACAGGTTCTGCATCACGGCCTTGTGGCCGCGCACGTTGCCGCGGGCCAGCTTCCAGAACGCGCCGAACAGGCCGGCCAGCGTCACCGGAATCAGCAGGTGGATGGGCGTGTAGCCGGCGATGTTGGGCAGGAAGGTGTCGCGGATGAAGAGGGCGGAGATCGCCGTCACGACCATCAGCGTCACCCAGGCGTAACCGAAGGCCCGGTGCAGTCGCGGGTGCTGCGTGCGGCCGCGCCGCGCCCACAGCGCGACGGGGCCGAGGGCCAGCGCGCCCAGGGCGGCGGTCATGTGGACGGCGATCACGGGGGTCATTTGCATGGCGGGTCTCCGGTGGCAGGCTCGATGGACGGCACTGTGCCGGGCAGGCTGCGGGTGGGCGAGCGGCTTGCGACGAAATGCGGCGGGGTGGCGCGAAATGCCGCCAGTGGCGGGTGAATGGCCGCGGCCGCGCGACCCTCGCCCCGTGTGTCAGACTTGCCGCAGACAAAACCCAGGAGCCCCGACCATGCTGCACCCGGCCGACCAGATGCTGTTGCGCCTGATGGTGGAAAAGGGCATCCCGCCCACCCACACCTTGCCGCCGGAGAAGGCGCGCGAGTACTACCTGGTGCGGCGCACCGTCACCCAGCCCGAGCCGCCGGAGGTGGGTTTGGTGCGCAGCCTGGCGGCGCCAGGGCCGGCCGGCGACATCCCGCTGCGGCTGTACCGGCCGCTGGGCAGCGACGTGGGGCAGGCGCTGCCCGTGCTGGTGTACTACCACGGCGGCGGCTGGGTGATCGGCGACCTGGAGACGCACGACGTGCTGTGCCGGCAGCTGTGCAACGGCTCAGGCTGCGCGGTGATCGCGGTGGACTACCGGCTCGCGCCCGAGCATCCGTTTCCGGCCGCCGTGGACGACTCGATCGCCGCCACGCGCTGGATCCACGCCAACGCCCAGGAGCTGGGCCTGGATGCCTCCCGCTTCGCCGTGGGCGGCGACAGCGCCGGCGGCAACCTGGCCGCCGTGGTGGCGCTGACCGAGCGCGATGCCGGCGACAAGGGGCTGCCGATCGCGTACCAGCTGCTGATCTACCCGGCCACCGACCAGCGCCGCGGCTGGCCCTCGCACAC
>JAKFEA010000053.1:0-19646 GCA_036675905.1 Acidovorax sp.
TGTGCAGCGCCTCCAGCATCTGGTCGCGCGAGGTGCCCAGCGTCTCGGCGGCCGAATAGAGGTACAGGCCGTGCCCGCCCTCGTCCTGCACCTTGGCCAGCAGTATCGCCTTGCGCTTGAGCGTGGGCGCGCGCGTGATCCAGTTGCCCTCGGGCAGCATGCCGACGATCTCCGAGTGGGCGTGCTGGCTGATCTGCCGCACCAGCGTCTTGCGGTAGTGCTCGGGCATCCAGTCCTTGCCCTCGATGAATTCGCCGGCATCGATGCGCTCGTCGAACCGCTCCTGCAGCCGCACCTCGTCGGCCGAACGAACCGGCTTGAGCGCGCCTTCGTCCTTGCCCATGGTGTCCATCGCCTGCGTGTACATGCGCTCTCCTTGATCTATGGCAGGTTTTACCCGACCGATCGGTCGATAATAGAGGAGGGCCGCGGAAGATGCAAGGGCCTTGTCGCGCCCCCGAAAAATTCGCTTTCCGTCGGGTTGCAAGGCGAAATTGCTGAGTTTTGCTGCGTGCTAAGGTGACCGCGTGAAGCCCCCCACCGAACCCGAACAGCTGCTCCCCCGCGTCGCCTACTTCTCCATGGAGATGGCGCTGGACCCCGGCATGGGCACCTACAGCGGCGGCCTGGGCGTGCTGGCCGGCGACGTGATGCGCAGTGCGGCCGACCTGGCGCTGCCGATGGTGGGCGTGACCATGCTGAGCCGCCAGGGCTACTTCCGCCAGCGCATCGAAGGCGGCCAGCAGGTCGAGGACGACGCCACCTGGGACCCGTCCGGCTACGCCACCCGCCTGCCGGCCAAGGTGCCGGTCTCGATCCGCGGGCGCGAGGTCTGGGTGGGCGGCTGGCAGCACATGGTGGAGAGCCGCTGCGAGAGCTCGCGCGCCGTGCCCGTGCTGCTGCTGGACACCGACCTGCCGGAGAACCATCCGGAGGATCGCCGCCTCACCGCCTTCCTGTACGGTGGCGATTCGGCCTACCGCCTGTGCCAGGAGATGGTGCTGGGCATCGGCGGCGTGCGCCTGCTGGCGGCGCTGGGCCAGCAGGTTCAGAAATACCACCTCAACGAAGGGCACGCCGCGCTGCTGACGCTGGAGCTGCTGCGCGAACGCATGGCGGCCGGCGAATCACGCGAGGACGCGATCGCCGCCGTGCAGACCCATTGCGTGTTCACCACCCACACCCCGGTGCCGGCCGGCCACGACCAGTTCGACTATCCGCTCGCGCTCGCCTGCATGGGGCCACTGATGCGCGAGCTCGACGTCGCGGAGCTGGCCGGCGAGGAATCCCTGAACCTGACGCACCTGGCGCTGCGCCTGTCGGGCTGGGTCAACGGCGTCGCCCAGCGCCATGCGGAGGTCTCGCGCACCATGTTCCCCGGCTACACGGTGCACGCGATCACCAACGGCGTGCACCCGTGGACCTGGGCGTCCGACGCGCACCGGCGCCTCTACGACCAGCACGTGCAGCACTGGTGCCACGAGCCCGAGCTGCTGCTGCACGCCGACCGCATCCCGGCCGAAGAGCTGCTGGCCGCGCACCGCGAGGCCAAGCACGCGCTGGTCGGCCTGCTGCAGCGCGCCGGCGGGCGCGCGCTGGATCCGCAGCGCTTCACCATCGGCTTCGCGCGCCGCATGACCGACTACAAGCGGCCTTCGCTGCTGTTCAGCGACATCGCCCGGCTGCGCCGCATTGCCGGTCGCTACCCCTTGCAGATCGCGCTGGCCGGCAAGGCGCACCCGCGCGACGAGATGGGCAAGCGCCACATCGCCCGCCTGCACCAGTGGGCGCGCGAGCTGGGCGACGCCATCCCGGTGGTGTTCGTGCCCAACTACGACGTCGATTCGGCGCGCCTGCTGGTCAGCGGCGTGGACCTGTGGCTGAACACGCCGCAACGGCCGCTGGAGGCGTCGGGCACCAGCGGCATGAAGGCGGCCCTGAACGGCGTGCCCAACCTGAGCATCCTGGATGGCTGGTGGCTGGAAGGCTGCGAAGAGGGCCTGACCGGCTGGGCGATCGGCGAGGACGGCCCGCACGACGACGAACTCGACGCCGAGTCGCTCTACGACAAGCTCGAGCGCATCGTGCTTCCGCTCTACTACGAGAACCCGGAAGGCTGGCTGGCCGTAATGCGCGGCGCGATCACGCGCAACGGTTCCTTCTTCAACAGCCACCGCATGGTGCGGCGATACGTGCTGGACGCCTATTCGCGGTAGGCGGCGACGCCCGCCGCCCCCAAGGTCAGTGGTGCTTCGCCGCTGTCGCCCCGTTCAGCGGCGCAGCGAACATCTGCTGCCACGCCTGCGCCATCGGCCCGGCGGCATTCATCGCCGCCTCCATGACCTGCGCCGCCGCGCTGGCCGCCTCGGACGTCGAGTCCTGTTCGCGCTCCTGCACGCGCGTGCCGGCGTCGCTGCCGGCCTTGGCGCCAGCCACCATCATCTCCTGCAGGAACCGCATGCCTTCCTGGAACTGGTAGGTCACCAGGTTCGCCTGCACCGACAGCACCTCGAGCGGAGTCTCCGCCTTGCGCAGGTTCTCCGCCGCCTGCCGATGCAGCAGGACGGCACGCTGTGCCATGTGCACTTGCGCCTGTTGCAGGACTTCCGCGGCGCGGAAGAAGGCCGACAGGGTCTCGGCGCTGAAGGCCAGTTGCTGCCGGGTCAGATCGGCCACGGAGTTGAAGCCGGTGGACAGGGCCGCCTGGGCGGCCTGGGTCGTGTCGTCGGTCGAAGCCTGGTGCTGCGCGCGCCTGGATTGAGTTGCCATCCGAGTCTCCTGGGTGAGTGGACCCCGCAGGGTAGCGGCCACTCGTGCAGGGTGAACCTCGGCAATCAACTGTTGCATCGCGCGGCGGCCCCGCCTGTTTGCGTCATGTCTGCGCCGGAAATGACCGACGCGCTCAGGCCGGCACCACGGCCACGGCTTCGACCTCGACCTTGAGTCCGAAATGCAGCGCGCCGGTCGGCACGATCGCGCGACTGGGCCGGTGCTGCCCGGCCCATTGCGCATAGACCGTGTTGAACGCGGACCAGTTGTCGACGGAGTCGACATAGACGCGCACCTGTACGAGATGGTCGATGCCGCTGCCGCAGGCCTTCAGGACGGCTTCGACGTTCGCCAGCGCTTGCCGGGCCTGGTCGTCGAAGCTCGCGGCCGTGAGCTTCTCACCGGCCGGGGTGATGGGCAGCTGGCCGGAGACGAAGACGAATCCGTTGGCGACGGTCCCATGCGAATAGTGCCCGCCGGGTGGTGCGTTGGCGCCGGGGTTCATGGAGGTCACAAGGTTCTGGTGCATGAATGGAGGTCCTGGACTTCACGATCAAGTGTCCGGGCCTTCACCCGCTGCCGGACGGCACCACCGGCCCGCCCTTGGCCAGCGCCCGCTGGTAGGCGGGGCGTGCGCGCATCCGGTCGTGGTACGCCTTCAGGTGCGGCAGGCGGCGGGCATCGCTGCTGCGCGAAAGGGCCGCCTCGACAGCGAAACTCATCTGGAAATCGGCGACCGTGAGCCCATCCCCTGCGAACCAGCGAGAGCTGGCAAGGTGCGCTTCGATCATCTCCACTGCGTTCGCGATGTTGGGATCGATCAGTTTCGCCTGGACCTGGCTGCACAACCGGCGGGCAATGGCCCGCGCGAAGAACGGCATGGGCTGCTTCGGAATGGTCATGAACACCAGCTTCATGACCAGCCAGTTCATCAGCGAGCCTTCGGCGAAGTGCATCCAGTAGCGCGTCGCCAGCCATTCCGGTGTCCCGGGTGCCGGCTGCAGCGTTGCCAGTTCGCCCCCGGCCTGGATCGCGTAGGTCTGCGCCAGGTACTCCAGGATCGCGCCCGATTCGGCGATGACCACGTCCCCGTCGCACACCACCGGCGACTTGCCCATGGGGTGGATCGCCTTCAGCTCCGGCGGGGCCAGGCGCGTGCGCGGGTCGCGAGGATAGGTCTTGAGCTCGTAGGGAAGACCCAGTTCCTCCAGCAACCACAGCACGCGCTGCGACCGGGATGTTTCGAGGTGGTGGACGGTGATCATGGCGCGAGCGTAGCGCAGGGCGGCAAGGTCCAGTCTCCGGATAGCGCCCTCGCAGGTCGCGGCCCGGATCAGCTGGTTTCACGTGCCGAGTTGACCTACAGTGGCTTTCCCGCCCCACCACGAGGAACGAAAGATGCCGATTCGTACTGCATCGTTGACCAAGCGGATTTCGGAGAACGGCGAGGCGCTGCACCGGGCCATGATGAGCCGGGACGCGGATCAGAAGCCCTCGGAGGCCGAAGTGGCCCTGATCGAGGAGCGCCGGCTGCTCAAGGAGGAGCGGGACAAGCGCAAGGCACAGGCGCTGCAGCCCAAGCCCGGTGCCGTCGACCGGCTGGTGCGTACGCATCGCGCCCAGGCCAAGGACAGGCCGAAGGCCAGCAAGGAATCGCAGGACGCCAAGGACGTCAAGAAGCCCAAGGCGCGCAAGTCGCGCGCCGAGAAGCACGCGGAGAAAGCCGCGGCGCTGGAGGCCGCGCGCAGGACGCCGAGAAAGCCAGCAACGAAGTAAGCCGGGCACCCGCCTCGTCCATCGAGCTGCAGTGCGCTTATGGCTTGCGCTCCAGGGGAGCCAACGCCGTGCTCATCGGATTTCCCCGTCCACGTAGTACCACCGCCCGTCCTCCTCCCGAACGAAGCGGCTGCGCTCGCGCAGGCGCGCCCCGCGCCCCTGGATGCGGTAGCGCGCGACGAATTCGACTTCGGCGTGCGAGCCATCGATCAACTGGCGATCACGGACTTCCAGCCCCAGCCACTTGATGTCCGGATCGGGCATGGCATCGGCCGGCCGCGTGCGCGCGTGCCAGGTGGCCAGCAGGTAGGCCTCGTCACGCAGCACGTGGGCCGTGTAGCGCGAGCGCATGAGCGCTTCGGCATCGGGCGCCGGTTCGCCTCCGAGCCAGCGGCCACAGCAGTCGGCGAGGGACAGCGGTCGACCGCGGCCATCGGTTCGACCGCAGGGACACGGGTTCGACGACGGCAGCGAAGGAGGCATCGCGTGATGGTAGATGGCCATCCGGCCTTCATCGGCGCGGGAAGTCGCTTCGCAAGTAGCCGAATCGGGAAGGGTCCTTCCGCGGCGCGGCAGGGTCCTCACCGACTCCGCCGCCCCGCCGGCCGCGCGCCCGGCACCTCCAGCGGCAGCCGCGTTTCCGCCTTCACTTCCTTGAGCACCACGCTCGACCGCACGTGCGTCACCCCCGACAGCTTGAACAGGGTCTCGTGCAGGAAGCTCTCGTAGCGCTTGATGTCGGGCACCAGCACCTTGATCACGTAGTCGGCCTGGCCGGTGGTGGCGTAGCAGCTGACGATGCGCGGCTCGGCGGCCACGGACTCCTCGAAGCGGCGCACGTCGTCCTCGTGGTGGCGCGTCAGGTTGACTTCGGCCAGCACGCACAGCGACAGGCCGACCTTCTCGCGGTCGACCAGCGCGGTGTAGCCACGGATGATTCCGGCGCTCTCCATCTCCTTCACCCGCTTCCAGCAGGGCGTGCTCGACAGCCCGGCGGCCGAAGCGAGTTGCTGCACGGTCTGGCGGGAGTCGCGCTGCAACTCGGCGAGCAGCAGGACGTCGTGGCGGTCGAGGTTGTCCATTCTTAAATTGCGGTTGCGCGGAGAATGACATTCTCCTATGTGTCGAGGGGATCGGAAATGAAGAAGCCTTTCCCGTTGCGCAAAGGGTAGCCTCTCCTCCAAGGCCTATGTCATCCCGGCACCACGGGGTCGGGCCGGCACGACACGGCAGAGGAGACGCCATGGAAACGACTGACACGCCCACCCGCGAAGCCCCCGCGCTCGCCCGACCGCAGTACCAGCTCAGCGACAGCCTGTGGGCGCGCAGCGGCGCGATCTTCCTGACCGGCACCCAGGCGCTGGTGCGGCTGATGCTGATGCAGCGCCAGCGCGACGCCGCCGCCGGGCTCGACACGCGCGGCTTCATCAGCGGCTACCGCGGTTCGCCGCTGGGCATGGTCGACCAAGCGGTGTGGAAGGCCGGCAGGAAGTTCGACGAGGCGGGCCTGCGTTTCCTGCCGGCGATCAACGAGGAACTGGGCGCCACCGCGGTGCTGGGCACGCAGCGCGTCGAGGCCGACCCCGAGCGCACCTGCGAGGGCGTGTTCGCGCTCTGGTACGGCAAGGGCCCGGGCGTGGACCGCGCCGGCGACGCGCTCAAGCACGGCAATGCCTACGGCGCTTCGCCGCACGGCGGCGTGCTGATGGTGGCGGGCGACGACCACGGCTGCGTGTCCTCGTCCATGCCGCACCAGAGCGACCAGTCGTTCATCGCATGGCAGGCGCCGATCGTCTCGCCGGCGAGCGTCGCGGAGTACCTGGAGTTCGGCCTGTACGGCTGGCAGCTGTCGCGCTTTTCCGGCAACTGGGTCGGCTTCACGGCGCTGTCGGAAGTGGTCGAGAGCGCATCCACCGTGGACCTGGACCTCATCAACGCGCGCGTGGCGGCCTGGCAGGACGGCGACACCGTCCGCCAACTCACCGGCTACACGCCGCCGGCGGGCGGCCTGCACTACCGCTGGCCCGACCTGCCCTCGCTGGTGATCGAGCAGCGCCTGCACGCCAAGCTGGACGCCGTGCGGGCCTTCGCCCGCATCAACAGCATCGACCGGCACGTCGTCCAGAGCGAGCACGCCACCGTCGGCATCGTCACCGCCGGCAAGGCGCACTGCGACTTCATGGAAGTGCTGCGCCGGCTGGACATCTCGCCCGCGACGCTGGCGCAGCATGGCGTGCGCATCTACAAGCTGGGGCTCACGTATCCGATCGAGCCGACCCGCATGCGCGAGTTCGTGCGTGGCCTGGACGAAGTGCTGGTGATCGAGGAAAAGGGCGCGGTGGTCGAGGAGCAGCTGCGCTCGATGCTCTACAACGAGCGCGAACGCCCGCTGGTGGTCGGCAAGACCGACGCGCAGGGCGCGCCGCTGGTCTCCGCGCTGGGCGAGCTGCGACCTTCGCGGCTGATCGCCATCGTGGCCGAGTGGCTGGCGGCGCACTACCCCGACCTGGACCGCCGCCACCTGGTGCGCGACTTCACGCCGCCGGAGCTGCTGTCCAACGAGAGCGACAGCGTCAAGCGCCTGCCCTACTTCTGCGCCGGCTGTCCGCACAACACCAGCACGCGCGTGCCGGAGGGTTCGCACGCGCAGGCCGGCATCGGCTGCCACTTCATGGCCAGCTGGATGGACCGCGACACCGAAGGGCTGATCCAGATGGGCGGCGAAGGGGTGGACTGGGTCTCGCACGCCATGTTCACGAAAGTGCCGCACGTGTTCCAGAACCTGGGCGACGGCACCTACTACCACTCGGGCTATCTCGCCATCCGGCAGGCGGTCGCGGCGAAGGCCACCCTCACCTACAAGATCCTGTTCAACGACGCCGTGGCGATGACCGGCGGCCAACCGGTGGACGGGATCATCTCGGTGGACGGCATTGCGCGGCAGGTGGAGGCCGAGGGGGTCAAGCAGGTGGTGGTGCTGTCCGACGACATCGGCAAGTACGGGGCCATCAAGGACCGCTTTCCAGCCGGCACCGAGTTCCACGACCGCAGCCAACTCGACGCGGTGCAACGCCGCCTGCGCGAGATGCCCGGCGTCACCGTGCTGATCTACGAGCAGACCTGCGCGGCCGAGAAGCGCCGCCGGCGCAAGAAGGGCGAGCTGGTCGAGCCCGCGCGCCGCGTGTTCATCAACGACCGCGTCTGCGAGGGCTGCGGCGACTGCAGCGTGCAGAGCAACTGCGTCGCGGTGCTGCCGCTGGAAACGCCGCTGGGCCGCAAGCGCAAGATCGACCAGAGCAGCTGCAACAAGGACTATTCCTGCGTGCAGGGGTTCTGTCCGAGTTTCGTGGGGGTGATAGGAGGCAAGCTGAAGAAGCGGGCGGGCGCTCTGTCTTCACTCCCTCCCCCTCCGGGGGAGGGCTGGGGTGGGGGCACGCGCGGCGCTGGAATGAAAGCAGCGCTTGACCGATCGCCCGGCGTGCCCTCTCCCTACCCTCCCCCAGAGGGGGAGGGAAAAGACAGCGCCCTGGCTAGTTTCAAAGCGCAAGTCACCGCCCTTCCCCACCCCACTCCCCACACCTGGACCGCCCCCTACGACCTGCTTGTCACCGGCGTCGGCGGCACCGGGGTGGTTACGGTGGGCGCGCTGATCACCATGGCCGCGCACCTCGAAGGCAAGAGCGCCAGCGTGCTGGACTTCATGGGCTTTGCGCAGAAGGGCGGCTCGGTCCTCAGCTTCGTGCGCCTGGCCGACGTGCCCTCGCGCCTGAACCAGGTGCGCATCGACACCCAGCAGGCCGACGCGCTGCTGGCCTGCGACCTGGTGGTGGGCGCTTCACCGGATGCGCTGGCCACCGTGCGCCACGGCCGCACGCGCATCCTGGCCAACACGCACGAAGTCCCCGTGGCGGAAAGCCTGCGCAATCCGGACGCCAGCCTGAAGGTGCCCGCCCTGCTGCAGAAGCTGCGCTTCGCCGCCGGAGCCGACCGCGTCGAGACGCTGGATGCGCAGGCGCTGGCCGAGGCCTTCATCGGCGACTCCATCGTCTCCAACATCCTCGCGCTCGGCTACGCCTGGCAGCGCGGCCTGGTGCCGGTGGGGCTGGCGGCATTGACGCGCGCGATCGAGCTGAACGGGGTCGGCGTGACCAACAACCAGCTGGCGTTCTCGCTCGGGCGCCTGGCCGCCGCCGACCCGCAGGCCGTGGCCGCGTTGTTGCGCGAGCCGCAGGCCGATGCCGCGTCGGCAACCGAGACGCTGGAGGCGATCGTGGCCCGCGGCGTGAAGCACCTGACCGGCTACCAGGGCCGCGCCTACGCGCGCCGCTACGCCGACTTCGTCGCCCGCGTGCGCACGCGGGAGGCCGCACTCGGCTCCGATGCCACCCTGCCCTTCACGCGCGCAGTGGCCCAAAGCCTGCTCAAGCTGATGGCCTACAAGGACGAATACGAGGTGGCGCGCCTGTACACCGACGGCGAGTTCCTGCAGTCGCTGCACCAGCAGTTCGAAGGCGACCCGCAGCTGGAGTTCTACATGGCGCCGCCGCTGCTCGCCCGCGCGAAGCCGGGCCAGCGCCCGCGCAAGATCCGGCTGGGCGGCTGGATGCTGCCGGCCATGAAGCTGCTCAAGCACGGCAAGCGCCTGCGCGGCACCGTGTTCGACGTGTTCGGCTACACCGAGGAGCGGACGCTGGAGCGGGCGCTGGTCCGCGACTACGCCCACCGCATCGACGCGCTGCTGGCGGCACTGGCTCCGGAACGCCTGACGCTCGCCACCGAGATCGCGCTGGTCCCCTTGTCCATGCGCGGCTACGGCCCGGTCAAGCGCGCCAACGTCGATGCCGCCCGGCTGCGCGAAGCGGAGCTGCTGCACCGGTTCGATCCGGCCGTCTATCCGCGGCCAGTGCATGCCCCCACGGCCGGCCAGTTGCGCGGCATCCGCGTGACCGCAGCCGCGCACTGAAGCGCCGGCGACGGTCAGCGCAAGGCCTTGCGGCGGCGGACGGCCTGTGCCAGCCCCCATGCAAGAAGCGCGGCGCCCAGCAGCACGCCGCCGCGGTGCCGGTCCAGCCAGAACTGCAGGCTGCCGTCGCGGGCCTGCGCGTCGAAGCGGCCGTGCGCGCCGCGGTCGCCCTTGACCGGCTCCCACAGGTTGTCCGGGCGCGGGCTGGGCAGCGGCCCGGGACTCTGCTGGCCTTCGACCGCCTGGCGGCCCAGCATGCGGTCGAGCAAGCCGGGGATCACGCGATTCCCCAGGATGGCCTGCATCGCGGGCCAGCCTACCCAAAGTTCGCGGCGCGGCCGGGTCGCTGCCAGGTACACGGCGCGCGCAGCCAGTTCCGGCTGGAAGATCTTGCCCATGGGCCGCGGCGGATGCGGCAGCGTGGTGCGACCCCACTCGAATTGCGGCGTGTTGAAGGCGGAGAGCTGCACCATGCTGATCTGCACGCGGCTGCGGTCGTGCGCCAGTTCGCAGCGCAGCGAATCGGTGAAGCCGCGCAGCGCCGCCTTGGCCCCGCAGTACGGCGCCTGCAGCGGGATCGAACGGTAGGCCAGTGCGGAGCCGACCTGCACGATGGTGCCACGGTCGCGCGGCTTCATGCGCCGCAGTGCGGCGAGGGTGCCCCACACCGCGCCCAGGTAGGTCACTTCGGTCGCGCGCCGGAAGTCCCTGGGATCGACCTGCAGGGCCGGCGAGAAGATCGTGGCCATGGCGTTGTTCACCCAGGCGTCGATCGCGCCCCACTTCGCTTCCACCGCAGCCGCAGCCGCCTCGACCTGCTGCTCGTCGGCCACGTCGGTGGGCAGCACCATGGCCAGCCCACCCAGCGCCTCGACTTCCCGCTTTGCCGCCTCGAGCCCGTCGACGCCGCGGGCCAGCAGCGCCACGCGCCAGCGATGGCTTGCGAATTCGCGCGCAATCGCGCGCCCGATGCCGGCCGATGCTCCGGTCACCACCACCACGCCGGGTTCATCCATGCCTGACCTTCCTTTCACCATTGCCATGCCGGTTCACCGCGGCTCGCCCTGTCCAGCGAAAGCGCGGCGGTGATCGCGCCCACGTGGCTGAAGGCCTGCGGGAAATTGCCCATCGGCCGCAGGTCGTCGGACGCGTACTCCTCGGCGAACAGGCCGAGCGGGTTGCGCCGCGCCATCAGCCGCTCGTACATCCCGCGCGCTTCCTGCAGCCGGCCCTGGCGCGCCAGGCAGTCCACGCACCAGAAGCCGCTGATCACGAACAGGTGCTCGGGACCGGCCACGCCGTCGTAGTCCGCGCCGGGCGGGTAGCGGTACAGCAGCCCGTGCACCGACAGCTTGCGCAAGATGTAGTCCACCGTTGCGCGCATGCGCGGATGCTTCGCATCGATGTAGCCCAGGCGCGGCATCAGCAGCACGCTGGTGTCGGGCGCATCGCTGCCGTAGTAGCCGACGTAGCTGCCCACCGCGTCGTTCCAGCCCTGCGAATCGATCTCGGCACGCACCGCTTCGCGCTCGCGTTCCACCCGCTTGGGGTCGATCGCCAATCCGTGGTCGCGGTGCAGCAGCAATGCGCGGTCCAGGGCTGCCCAGCACATCAGCTTGGAATGGGTGTTGTGCCGCGGCGGCAGCCGGATCTCCCAGATGCCGTGGTCGGGCTTGCGCCAGAGGCCGCAGACCACGTCGGTGAAACCGGCCAGCAGGTCCTTCTCGTGCTCGTCGAGCGAGCCGCCCATCTGGATCTCGTCGCAATTGGTCAGGATCACCTCGCCATAGGCGTCGTGCTGGTGCTGCCCCACTGCGGCATTGCCGATGCGCACCGGGCCTATGCCGTGGTAGCCGCGCAGGTGCGGCAGCACGATCTCTTCGAGATCCGTCTCACCGTGCACGCCATAGAGGGCGTTCAGGTGCGGGCGGGTGGCTTGCGTGGCATGCAGCAGCCAGCGCGAGAAGGCGCGGCTCTCGGCGGAATAGCCGAGGTCGGTGAACGCATGCAGCACCAGCGAGGTGTCGCGCAACCAGCAATAGCGGTAGTCCCAGTTGCGCCCGCCCTCTTCGCTCTCGGGCAGCGAGGTGGTGGGGGCCGCGACCACGGCGCCGGTGGGGCGGTGCGTCAGCAGCTTCAAGGCGAGCGCCGAGCGCAGCACCTCCTCGGCGTGCTCGCCCCGGTAGGTGCACAGGTCGCACCAGGCGCCCCACCAGGCGAGCGTCGCCGCCAGCCGCCCGTGCACGTCCTCGTGGGCCGCGTCGGGCGAGCTGGGCGAGACGGCGCCGGCGTGCAGCATGGCCACCCGCACCTCGCCGGCGCGCAGGCGCAAGGAGCCGCGCAGCAGTCCCTCGCCGGCCGGTTCGAGCGGCAGGTTGCTGCTCAGTTGCGCGTCGAAGTCGCCGGCGATGCAGCGCCACTGGCCGTTGCCGATGCCGGCGATCTGCGCGCGGCGGCGCGCGTAATCCGGGCGCGGATCGAACAGCACCTCCAGCGCGACCTCGCCTTCGGTGCAGCGGGCGTGGCGCACGATTTCCTGCGGCGACTCGCCCTGCGCACCGGCGCCGCCGGCCTCCGGCACCGACATGAAGTCGGTCAGCTCCAGCACGCCGCCGGCACAGTCGAGGCGGGTCTGCAGCACGTTGCTGCGCGGCAGGTAGGACTGCCGTGCCTCCCGCACCTCGCGCGGCGTGATGGCGAAGCGGCCGCCGCGCTCGCGATCCAGCAGCGAGGCGAAGCACGAAGGACTGGAGAAGTCGGGCGAGCACCACCAGTCGATGGAGCCGAAGCGCGACACCAGCGCCACCGAGCGGCAGTCGCCGATGGCGCCGTAGTCCTCGATCGCGCAATCGGCGACCGGGTCGGGAAAGGGAATGAAGGAGGTCATGGGCAGTTCGGGTTGGTGGGCCTCGTCAGCGCAGCGGCGAACACGCGGGAACCATGAACACGGCCAGCGTTTCCCAGGCGATCGCCAACGCGGCCAGGGCCGCCAGCGCGAGCGAAGTCCAGCGCACGAAGCGGCGGCTGTGCTCGCCTTCGCTGCGCGGCCGCGAGGCCACCCAGGCGGCCAGCAGGGCGACCGCCAGCACGCCCGTCGCGGAGATGGCCCACGCTTCCCACGCCAGCCCGGCCCATTGCCCTGCGCGGCCCGGGCGGGCGCAGACCACGCCGTTCAAGCCGTAGATGGCGATGAAGTGGACGGCCCAGACGATGGGCCCGGCAAACAGCAGCAGCAGGTCATGGGTGGCGGACGGCAATCGCATGGCGTTCACCCCAGCAGGAAGCGCGGAAAGCCATGCACCAGCGCCAGCCCGACCAGGCCCTGCGCCACCGTGTACTGGAAGAACAGGCGCGTGTTGTCGAAGGTCTGGCGGCGCTGCGCCGACAGCATCCCGCTCAGTGAACGGGCAACGGTGTAGAGCCCCATGATGGCGCTGATCGCCACGAACAATCCCTGCAGCGACGCAACGCCGTACACCGCCGCGCCGTAGCCGCTGTCGGTGGGCCGCAACCCCGCCGCCTGCTGGGCCTGGATCTCGACCACGACGGACGCGCACAGCAGCAGCACCGCCAACGCCAATGCCACCTGCAGCGGCCAGGCCGCACGCGGCGGGTCGGCCGCCAGGCGCCGGCTGCACCATTCGACCAGCCCGGCTCCGGCCAGCAGCAGCCCCGCCGAGACCGCCGGCGCCGCCAATCCCGGCAGCGCCTCGGACGCCGCCGGCCACACGTCCGGCGACACCGTCCACAGGAACAGGTAGGTGAACACCAGCGAACCGAAGATGGACCCGCACACCAGGATCAGCACCACCATTGCCCACCACGAATGCGAATCCGGCCCGGTCATCTGCACCGGCAGCCGCACGCCGCCGCCCACGTCGACCGGCGGGTGATTGACGCCCGGGTCGCTCTCCCACAGCCACTTGATGACCGAGGCCAGCGCCAGCGCGCCGAACAGCAGCGCCGGCAGCACCAGCTTCACCGTCAGCAGCAGGAAGAAGCCCGCGGTGCCGACGGCCGCCAGCAGCGGCGACCAGCCCGGGCCCGGCATCTGCAGCAGGTACTGCGGCCTGGCGTCGATCGCACTGGTGACGATGGTCTCGCGCCCGCCGGTGGCCGTGCCGGGCAGGTAGAAGCGGCCCTCTTCCACCGCCTTGGCAAGGCCCGGCTGGTCCCACAGCGGCTCGCGGCTGTCGACGATGGGGATGCTGCGATTGCCGTAGGTGCCGGTGGGCAGCCACTCCAGCGTGCCGGCGTTCCAGACGTTGCCGGCGTTCGGGTTGCCCATGCGCATGTGCAGCACCAGGTCCACGACGACCACCGCCACGCCGGCTGCGATCAGGAAGGCGCCGCCGGTGGACAGCAGGTTCAGCTCGGCCCAGCCGGGATAGTCGGCATAGGTGTAGACCCGGCGCGGCATCCCCATCAGCCCCGTGATGTGCATGGGAAAGAACGCCAGGTTCACCCCGACGAACATCAGCCAGAACGCCCACTTCCCCATGCGCTCGGACAGCGCCTTGCGGCTGATGTAGGGCGTCCAGTAGTAGAGCGCGCCGAACAGCGGGAACACCATGCCGCCGATCAGCACGTAGTGCAGGTGCGCGACGATGAAATAGCTGTCGTGCGCCTGCCAGTCGAACGGCACCACCGCCACCATCACGCCGGTCAGCCCGCCCAGCACGAAGATGAAGAAGAAGCCGAGCACGAACAGCATCGGCACCCTCAACGGGCGCATGCGCTTGGCCGCCGCCATGGTGGCGAGCCAGGCGAACACCTGGATGCCGCTGGGGATGGTCACCGCCATGCTGGCCGCCGAAAAGAAGCTCAGCGACAGCTGCGGGATGCCGGTGGCGAACATGTGGTGCACCCACAGCCCGAAGCTGAGGAAGCCCGCGCCCACCAGCGCCAGCACCACCAGCCGGTAGCCCACCAGCGGCGTGCCGGCCATCGCCGGGATGATCATGGAGACCATGCCGGCGGCCGGCAGGAAGATGATGTAGACCTCGGGGTGGCCGAAGAACCAGAACAGGTGCTGCCACAGCAGCGGGTCGCCGCCCTTCGCCGCAACGAAGAACGGCCACTGGAAGCTGCGCTCGATCTCCAGCAGCAGCGTGCCCAGGATGATCGCCGGGAAGGCGAAGATGATCATGCCGGCGATCACCAGCATGGACCACGCATAGATCGGCATGCGGCCCAGGGTCATGCCCGGTGCGCGCGTGCGCAGCACGCCCACCACGATCTCGATCGCGCCGGCGATGGCGGAGATCTCGATGAAGCCGATGCCGAGCAGCCACCAGTCGGCGTTGTCGGCGGGCGCGTACTCGTAGCTGGTGAGCGGCGGGTACATGAACCAGCCGCCGCGCGGCGCCAGCCCCCAGAAGATGGTGGCGAAGAACACCAGCCCGCCGATCGCGTAGGCCCAGAAGGCGTACATGGACAGGCGCGGGAATGGCAGGTCGCGCGCGCCCAGCATGTTGGGCAGGATCAGCACGCCCATCGCCTCCACCGCCGGCACCGCGAACAGGAACATCATCACCGTGCCGTGCATGGTGAACAGCTGGTTGTACAGGTCGTGGCCGACCAGGTCGTTCTCGGGCACGGCCAGCTGCGTGCGCATCAGCAGCGCCAGCACGCCGGCGAGCAGGAAGAACAGCAGCGCGGTGCCGACGTAGTACACGCCGACGTAGGTGTTGTTGACCCGCGTGAGGAGCCGGATTCCCGTCGGCGGCTTCCAGATCCGCTGCAGTTCCTCGAATTCGCCCGCCGGCCGCGGCAGCGGGTTGGGATAGGCGGGGGCCGATTCCGTTCGCGCAGTCAACGCAGCCCCTCCAGGTACACCGCCAGCGCGCGCAATTCCTCGCCCGAGAAGCGGCGGTAAGACGGCATGCGCGCACCGGGCTTGGCCTGCTGCGGATGGGCGATCCAGGCTTCCAGCGAGCCGATGCCGTTGGGCAGCGTGCCGGCGGCCAGCGTGAGGCGGCTGCCCACGTGCGTGAGGTCGGGACCCAGCGTGCCGTTGGCGCCGCTGCCGCGCACCGTGTGGCACACGCTGCAGCGGGCCTGCTCGAACAGTGCCCGGCCCTGCCGCGCGGGCCCCGATTGCGGCTCGGCGGCCGGCTGCTGCGCGCCCTGCAGCCATTGCGCGTACGCCTCGGGCGCCTCGGCGACCACGTGCAGCACCATGCGCGCGTGCTGCGCGCCGCAGAACTCGGCGCACTGGCCACGGTACACGCCGGGCGCATCGGCGCGCAGGCGCATGCGGTTGGTGTGGCCCGGCAGCATGTCCAGCTTGCCGGCCAGGCTGGGCATCCAGAAGCTGTGCACCACGTCGGCGGATGCCAGTTCCAGGTCCACCGGCTGTCCGGCCGGGATGCGGATCTCGTTGGCGGTCTCCAGCAGCGTCCGCCCGTCGGCATCGAGGTAGCGCACGCGCCACCACCACAGCTCACCCGTAACGTGGATACGCGTGGCGGCCGGCTGCGACTGGGCGCGAACCATCTGCGCGGCCACTCCGAACGTGTAGACGAGCAGTGCCGTCAACGCGAGCACCGGAAACACGATGCCGGCGCCGACCACGACACGGCGCTGGCTGAGCCAGGCCTTGAGGGGCGCCGGCCCGGCGACGGCGACCGCACAGAGCGCCATCACCACGATGAAGATCAGCCCGCCGCCGATGAACAGCACCCAGGTGATCTCGAGGATGTGCGAGGCTGCATCGCCCCGCGCATCCAGCACCGATTGCACGACCTGTGCGGGGGCGACGGCGGGCGGGCTCGACACTGCGTTGCGGCTTTGCTGGGTTGCGGGCTGCGGCCGGGGGCGCCGCAGCAAGGGCGCGAGGCGCGCCGGGAGGTGCCGACCATCTTGTACGAGCCGCGGCAGGCCGTGGGGCACCGGGCAACCCAACCGCGCGGCTTTTTTCCCTCAATTTGCTACAGCAGCGCTGCGCCTGCCCACGAGGCGCACCTCGCAGCCCAGAATGAACGGCGACGCGCCCGGCCGAAGGCCGCGCAGAACCTCTCGTTGCCATGCCCTTGCCCGCTCGCCGATCGACTTTCGCCCAGTGCTCCCCTTTGCTGGCCACCCTGCTGGCGACGGCGTTCGCCGCAGGCTGCGCGCAGGAGCCTGCGCAAGTCCACGTGGCCGGCGGCGACCCGCAGCGCGGACAGGCCCTGATCGAGCGCTACGGCTGCGTAGCCTGCCACACCGTGCCCGGCATCCCTTCGTACGGAGCCAATGTCGGGCCACCGCTGGCCGGCATGGCCCAGCGTGGTTACCTCGCGGGGGTGCTGCCCAATACGCCGCAGGACATGGTGCGCTGGTTGCGCGACCCGCCGGCCGTGGACCCGCGCACGGCCATGCCCAACCTGGGCGTCTCGCCTTCGGAGGCCGTGCACATCGCGGCCTACCTCTACGCCCAGCACTGAGCGCGCATGACCCTGCGGCTGCGCACGCTCCTGATCGGCCTGGTTTCGGTGCTGCTCGCGGGCCTGGTGGCCGGGGCGGCGCTGGTCTACATGGGCTTCTACGACATCTCCGCGATGCGGCAGCACACCAAGCCGGTGTTCAAGCTGCTCGACTATGCGATGAGCCGTGCGGTGGAAGTGCGCGCCGATGCGAAGCCGCCGCCGGACCTGGGGGATGCCGCAAGGGTGCGCGGCGGGCTGGTCCTGTACCGCCAGCATTGCCTGCAGTGCCACGGCGCGCCGGGCGTGTCGCCCGATGCGCTGGGGTTCGGGCTCACGCCCGCGCCGGCCAACCTGGTGCACGCCGGCCGCACCTGGCCGCCCGACGAGATCTTCTGGATCGTGCGCAACGGCGTGAAGATGACCGGCATGCCGGGCTGGGCGTACCGGCTCACGGACGATGAGACCTGGGACCTGGTGGCTTTCGTGAAGGCGATGCCCGGCTTCACGACGCGCGCCTATGCAGAACTCGCCAGTGGGTTGCCGCAGGAGAACGCAGCGCCCTCGCCCATCGCATCCTCGCAGGCCGCGCAGCCGGCACGCGCTTCACGCCCGGGCGATGCGCACGCCGGCCTCAAGGCCACGCAGCGCTACCTGTGCGCCACCTGCCACGTCATCCCGGGCATAGTCGACGCCAACCAGCACGTGGGTCCGCCCCTCAGCGGCATCGCGGGCCGCGCCTTCATCGCCGGCGTGCTGCCCAACACCCCGGAGAACATGGTGCGCTGGCTGCGCGATCCGCAGGCCGTCGACCCTTTGTCGGCCATGCCGGCGCTGGGCCTGACGGAGCAGGATGCGCGCGACATCGCGGCGTTCATGGCCACGCTGGACACGGTTCAGGGCAAGTAACGGCACTGCAGCAAGGGTCGCGGCGCGCGCGCGGGTGGCGATGCCACAATGGCCGCGCCAACAAGAACGGTGCCGCGGGCTTGCCCCGCAAAGCCTCTCCCAACCTCATCCAGGAGTTGCCATGAGCGTCCACGACAAGCTGAAGGAACTGAACATCACCCTGCCTCCGGTGGGCACGCCCGCGGCCGCCTACGTGCCTTTCGTGCAGACCGGCAAGCTGGTGTTCGCCTCCGGCCACATCGCCCGCCGCGATGGCAAGCCCTGGGTCGGGCAACTGGGCAAGACCATGGGCACCGAAGAGGGCAAGGCGGCTGCGCGCGCGGTGGGCATCGACCTGCTCGGCACGCTGAACGCCGCCGTCGGCGACCTGGGCAAGGTCGTGCGCATCGTCAAGCTGGTGGGCCTGGTGAACTCCACCGCCGAATTCACCGAGCAGCACCTGGTGATCAACGGCGCCAGCGAGCTGTTCGCGCAGGTGTTCGGCGACAAGGGCGCGCATGCGCGCGCCGCCTTCGGCGTGGCGCAGATCCCGCTGGGGGCCTGCGTGGAGATCGAACTGATCGCCGAAGTGGCCTGAGCCACCAGGCTTCGGCCATTTACGCCAGAAGAACACCCGAACGCAGAAGGCGCAGAGAAGCCGCAAAACTCGCAGAAGGATTCAAGAGAATCTTCTGCGCCTTCTGCGAATCTTTCGCGTCTTCTGCGTTCCTGTTTTCCAGTGCTACGCCTTACGCCTACTTCGGCGGGATCGCGTAAGTGCCCACCGCGTGCGCCACCATGTCCGGCAATCCCTCCGAATACAGCGCCACCTCGCCCACGGCCAGCGTGCGGCCGAGCTTGAGCAGCTTGCACACGCCGACGATGCGGCGCTCGGCCACCGGCTTGCGCATGAAGTTGAAGCTCAGGCTGGTGGTCACCGTCAGCGGCACGATCCCGATCTCGCCGAGGATGGCGACGTACAGCGCCACGTCGGCCGTGGCCATCATGACCGGCCCGGAGACGGTGCCGCCGGGCCGCAACTCGGCCGGGCCGACCTCGTGGACCACGGTGGCGGACCGCTCGCCCACCTGCACGATCTGCACCCGCGTCTGCGGGAACTCCGTCGCGATGAAATCCGCGATCTCCTGCTTGCCTGGCTTGTTCACTGCTCCGTCCCTCATTCCACTCGTTCGATCGTCACCGGCTTGAAGCCCAGGTCCGCCGCCTTGCCCTTGCGGCCGCGCACGCTCCGCGCATTGTTCAGCGACCGGATCTCCAGCGTCTCTTCCCGCTCCTTGCCGCCGCGGCCCACGCCGGCCAGCCGCACGCTGCGTGTGTAGGCGGCGGCGCCGGCCAGCGAATCCTTAGCCTCCAGGTCGATCAGCATCAGCCCGCGGCCGCCGTGGGCCTGCGGCCGCAGCTCGCCGATCTCGAAGGTGAGGATGCGCCCGCCGGTGGAAGCGCATGCCACGTGCGTGGCCGGCGCATGCAGGCCTGTCGCGGCCACACCCGACGGCGGCGGCACGTTGGCCGGCGAGGGCTTGCACACGGTCTCGCCCTCGCCGCAGCTGATGAAGGCCTTGCCGCCGCGCTGGCGCGAGGTCATGTTCTCCACGGTGGCGAGGAACCCGTAGCCGCCGCTGTTGGACAGCAGCAGCCAGGCGCCCGCGACGCCGGCGAAATAGTGCACCAACTGCGTGCCCGATTCCAGGTCGATGAACGTGGTGACCGGCTGGCCGTCGCCGCGCGCGCCGGGCAGCGTGGACACCGGGATCGAATAGATCCGGCCGTTGCTGCCGAAGGCCAGCAGCGTGTCGATCGTGCGGCACTCGAAGGTGCCGTAC
>JAKFEA010000054.1:0-14360 GCA_036675905.1 Acidovorax sp.
CAAACCGTTCAAGCTCGAGGAAGTGCGCGAGGGCTTGGCCGAGTGCGGCGTCACCGGGCTGACGGTCACCGAGGTCAAGGGCTTCGGCCGGCAGAAGGGCCACACCGAGCTGTATCGCGGCGCCGAGTACGTGGTGGACTTCCTGCCCAAGGTGAAGATCGAAGTGGTGGTCAAGGACGACGATGTCGAGCGCTGCGTCGACGCCATCGTCAAGGCGGCGCGCACCGGCAAGATCGGCGACGGCAAGATCTTCGTCACCAGCGTCGAGCGGGTGGTGCGGATCCGCACGGGTGAGACCGACGAATCGGCGGTCTGAGAGCGCCCCCACCGCAACCCTCCCCCGGCGGGGGAGGGAGCAAACGGTAGTCCCTAGATCTGCGACAGGTCCTGCGCCGACGCTGGCGTGGACTCTTCAACCAGTGCCTGCAGCAGCGGCTCGGGTTCGCTGGCTATGCGCACCAGGTCCATCTGCCAGTCGTTCATCAGGCCGTGTGCCACGCTGCTGCGCAGGAACTGGATCAACGGCGCGTAGTAGCCCTCCGTGTCCAGGATGCCCACCGGCTTGGCGTGGTAGCCCAGTTGTCGCCAGGTCCAGGCCTCGAACAGTTCCTCCAGCGTACCGATGCCACCCGCCAGCGCCAGGAAGGCGCCGGCCCTCTCGGCCATGATCCGCTTGCGGTCGTGCATGCTGTCGACGATGTGCAATTCCGTGCAGTCGCGCTTGGCGTACTCCTTGTCGACCAGCGCCTGCGGGATCACGCCGATGACGGTGCCGCCGGCAGCCAGGGTGGCATCGGCCACTATGCCCATCAGCCCCGCATTGCCGCCACCATAGACCAGCTGCCCTCCGCGGGACCCGATCCAGTCTCCCACGTCCCGGGCCGCCTGCACGAAGCTGTCGGCCAGTCCGGTGCGCGAACCGCAGTACACGCAGATGGAAAACGGTGGGGGATCCATGCGCGCCACCCCTGCAGGGCCAAGGCCGGTGCGCAGTTGGCGTGGATTGACGGAAGGAACGGAAGGAACGGAAGGAACGGAAAGAGCTGGGTCTTGCGGCGGCCGTGACATGGCAACCGATTGTCTACGAGCGCGGCGCGGTCCCGGTCGCAGCGGCCGAGATCAGCCTCGTGCCGGCCAGGGCGTCGTGCCAGAACTGGCGCTGGGGGTGGAAACGGCTGAGCACGGCCCAGACGGCCACCCAGCCGAACACGAGCACCGCGTACTCGCCGACACTGAGCTGGACGGGAGCGAGAGCCAGCAGCGGCGGCAGGAACCACAGCCAGCTGCACAGGTAACGCAGCAAGGCGCGGCCTTGGGTCAGCGGCCGGCCGGCCCGGTCGACGACGCGGATGTTCCAGGTCTTCATGGCCAGCGTCTGGCCCCGGCTCCAGAACCAGGCGAAGTAGATGCCGAACACCACGAACAGGAAGGCCTGCAGGAGGTGGCGCCGCTCGTCCATGCCGCTGCGCACCTGCGCCAATGTGCTGAACAGCCAGCCCGCCACGAACACCACCGCGAACAGCAGCATGCCTTCGTAGGCCCAGCAGGCCATGCGGCGGAGCAGCGGGGGGGCGGTGAGGTCGGGAGCGGCGGGCGCGGGAATGCGCGTGCCGCCGGAGTCGCCCGGCGAATGCATCATCGGCGGGAGCTCAGTTGGAGCCGTCCGGCGCAGGCGAGTGCGGCGGCGCGGCGGCGGGAACCTGTGGGCCGGAAGCGGCGATGCGCGGCGGCTTGGCCTTGCGATTGGCGCGTGGCACCTTGGCGAGTTTCTGGGCCGGCACGGGCTTGAGGGCTGCCGCCGCGGGCGGCGTGCGCGCGGGAGCGCCAGCGGCCAGCTTGCGCTTTTCCTCGGGCGGGAGGGCCTGGTAGGCCTCCCACTTGGCTTTCTTGTCGTCGGCGGACAGGCCCTTGGTCTCGGCGAAGTTCAGCCGGGCCTGGGTGCGCTGCTGGGGGCTGAGGGCCGCCCAGTCGGTCATCCGGCTGTGCAGGAGGGCCTGGTCGTCGGGCGACATGCGCTGGTAGTTGCGCGAGAGGGCGAGCCACTTGCGCTTCTGTGCTTCGCTCAGCGTGGACCAGGCGCCGGACAGCGGCTGCAGCGCCTGCTGCTGGTCGGCCCGGAGCTCGGCCCAGCCGGAGCGCTTTTCGGCGCCCGCCCGGCTGCGGCCGGCCTGCGCGACCCGCGTGGCAGGCGCCTTCGAGACGCCGGACTGGGAAGCCGTTTCTGCAGCCGGCGAAGTGCCGGCTTGGGCCACGAGGCCGTGCAGAGCCAACGCGCAGGCGGCAACCACGGCCAGCGTGCCGGCCCGGCGCAAGCCGTGCAGCGCGCTGCTTGCGCGCGACCCGATGTGCAAGTGGTGAATGCGCGGCCCTTGCATCAGCGGCTGGATTTCAGGAACTGGACGAATCCCGGATCGGCGTAGGCGGCTGGCGGCAGGTCGTCGGTGAGAAGGGCGGCGTCGACCTCGGCCACCTCGGTGGCGCGGCGCTCGTCCTGCACGACGTGGATGGTGACCAGCCCGGCGACCAGCGTGACGAGCGGCAGCGCGAGCGCAACGCGCTGCCAGGGGCTGAAGCGGTCCGGCCCGCGCAGGGCCAACTGGCTGTTGCCGGCCGGCGTGACTGGTTGCGCCGACTGCAGCGCGGGCGTCTTGCGGAGGGCGAGAGCCTGCTCGCGCGCGGCGCGCAGGCGTTCGGAGATGTCGCGGGGCAACTCGGCCGCAGCGGCGTCGAGCCGGGCGGCGACCCGGCGGCCGAACTGGTCGTGGCGGGCCTGGGCCAGGGCGGTGATTTCATTCATGGTTGCATTCCCTTTGCCTTCAGTGCCTTGCTGAGGGCCTGGACCGCCCGCGAGCAGTGCGTCTTGACGCTTCCCTCGGAGCAGCCCATGGCCGCAGCCGTCTCGGCCACGTCCATGTCCTCCCAATAACGCATCAGGAAAGCCTCGCGTTGACGGGGGGGGAGGGCCTTGACTTGCGCTTCGATCTCCCTCATCACCTCGGCCCGGCGGGTGGCATCCTCGGCGCTCTCCGACTGCTGGGAATCCTCCAGCGCCGAGTAAGTTTCCAGCAGGTCGAAATCGCCCTCGCCGGAGGCCGGCTCGAAGTCGCTCATGTTGGAGAACAGCGCGTTGCGCGTCTTCTGGCGGCGGAACCAGTCCAGCGTGCAGTTGGACAGGATGCGCTGGAACAGCATCGGCAGCTCGGCCACCGGCTTGTCGCCGTAGTGCTCGGCCAGCTTCATCATGCTTTCCTGCACGATGTCCAGCGCCGCTTCCTCGTCCCGCACGTGGTAGACCGAGCGCTTGAAGGCCCGCTTTTCGACGCTCTTGAGGAAGTCGGAGAGTTCTCGTTCGGTGGCCAAGGGGCGGTGGGCCTTTCGGGGCGCAGCGGCTCGCCGTCGGGGGTGGTCTGGGCGGCGGCGATTATGGCATCCGGTCCCTGCGGTTGGGCTCCTGCGCGTCGGGGTGACATAATGCGCGCTGCAAGTCACAGGCAAACGAGCCCGGATCCGGCGGCGCAATCGGCCCGTCCATGGTCTGTGGGTTCCAAGTCCCGACACGGCTTCACAAGAGCGCGTGAAGGGGCACCCCAAGGTTTTTCGTTCCCGAAACCCGAAAGGTTGATCATGGAAATCTCGAAGGCGGAGATCACCTCCGCGGCGGCGGCCGGCTCCGACGCCGATCCCCATACCCCCATCGAATTGCGCGGCGCCGAGATCATGGTGCGCGCGCTGCAGGCCGAAGGCGTCAAGTACGTCTGGGGTTATCCCGGCGGCGCCGTGCTGCACATCTACGACGCGCTGTACAAGCAGGACACCATCCAGCATGTGCTGGTGCGGCACGAGCAGGCCGCCGTCCATGCCGCCGACGGCTATGCGCGCGCCACCGGCGACGTCGGCGTCGCGCTGGTCACCTCGGGGCCCGGCGTCACCAATGCCGTCACGGGCATCGCCACCGCGTACATGGACAGCATCCCGATGGTGATCGTCACCGGCCAGGTGCCGACCGCGGCAATCGGGCTGGACGCCTTCCAGGAGTGCGACACCGTGGGCATCACGCGGCCGGTCGTCAAGCACAACTTCCTGGTCAAGGACGTGCGCGACCTGGCGCTGGTGATGAAGAAGGCCTTCCACATCGCGCGCAGCGGCCGGCCCGGCCCCGTGGTGGTGGACATTCCCAAGGACGTGTCCTTCAACAAGACCGCCTGGCACGGCCACCCCGACAAGGTCGAGATGCGCTCGTACAACCCGGTGCGCAAGGGCCACGGCGGTCAGATCCGCAAGGCCATGCAGCTGCTGATGTCGGCCAGGCGGCCCTTCATCTATGCGGGCGGCGGTGCGATCCTGGGCAATGCCACCGGCGAGCTGCGCGCGCTGGCTGACCTGCTGGGCTGTCCGAGCACCAACACCCTGATGGGACTGGGCGCCATCGACGGCACCGATCCCAGGTTCCTGGGCATGCTGGGCATGCACGGCACGATCGAGGCCAACAACGCCATGCAGAACTGCGACGTGCTGCTGGCGGTGGGCGCGCGATTCGACGATCGGGTGATCGGCAATCCCAAGCACTTCGGCTCGGCCGAGCGCAAGATCATCCACATCGACATCGACCCCTCCAGCATCTCCAAGCGGGTGAAGGTCGACGTGCCCATCGTCGGCGACGTCAAGGAGGTGCTGGCCGACCTGGCGGCCCACATCCGGGAGTCCGGCCAGAAGCCGGATCCGCAGGCGCTGGCGGGCTGGTGGGAGGCGATCGATGGCTGGCGCAAGCGCGACTGCCTGAAGTACGACCGGGCCAACCGCGACGTGGTCAAGCCGCAGCACGTGATCGAGACGCTCTGGAACCTGACCAAGGACGTGGATACGTACATCACGTCCGACGTCGGCCAGCACCAGATGTGGGCGGCGCAGTTCTACAAGTTCCGCGAGCCGCGCCGCTGGATCAATTCGGGCGGCCTGGGCACCATGGGCGTGGGCATCCCCTACGCCATGGGCATCAAGCTCGCCAAGCCCGACTCCGAGGTGTACTGCATCACCGGCGAAGGCTCGGTGCAGATGTGCATCCAGGAGCTGTCGACCTGCCTGCAGTACAACACGCCGATCAAGGTGATCTCGCTGAACAACCGCTACCTGGGCATGGTGCGCCAGTGGCAGGAGATCGATTACGAGGGCCGCTACAGCCACAGCTACATGGACGCGCTGCCCAACTTCGTGAAGCTGGCCGAGGCCTATGGGCACGTGGGCATGCTGATCGAGAAGCCGCAGGACGTGGAGCCGGCGCTGCGCGAGGCGCGCAAGCTCAAGGACCGCACGGTGTTCATGGATTTCCGCACCGATCCCACCGAGAACGTCTGGCCGATGGTCAAGGCGGGCCGCGGCATCACGGAGATGCTACTGGGGTCGGAGGACCTTTGAAGATGGACACCCGAACGCAGAAGACGCGAAAGTAACGCAGAAGGCGCAGAAGTAATTTCGAAGGGCTCTTCTGCGTTTTCTGCGTGGCTTCTGCGGCTTCTGCGTTCGGAAGTTTGAACCCCAAGACGAATCTATTGCCCGCCGAGCCTGCCGCTTACCGGCTGCAGGGGAGGGCGGCGAAAAGAGGAATCGCACATGAAACACATCATCGCCGTGCTGCTGGAAAACGAACCCGGCGCACTCTCCCGCGTCGTCGGCCTGTTCTCGGCCCGCGGCTACAACATCGAATCGCTGACGGTGGCGCCGACGGAAGACGCGTCGCTGTCGCGCATGACGATCCAGACCACCGGCTCGGACGACGTGATCGAGCAGATCACCAAGCACCTGAACCGCCTCATCGAGGTGGTCAAGGTGGTCGACCTGACCGAGGGCGCCTACACCGAGCGCGAGCTCATGATGGTGAAGGTGCGTGCGGTGGGCAAGGAGCGCGAGGAGATGAAGCGCATGGCCGACATCTTCCGCGGCCGCATCATCGACGTCACCGAGAAGAGCTACACCATCGAGCTGACGGGCGTGCAGTCCAAGAACGACGCGTTCCTGGAGGCCATCGACCGCACCGCCATCCTGGAGACCGTGCGCACCGGCGCCAGCGGCATCGGCCGCGGCGAGCGGGTGCTGCGCGTCTGACCCCATTTCCAACCGGATTCAACCTGGAGAGACCATGAAGGTTTACTACGACAAGGACTGCGACCTCAGCCTGATCAAGGGCAAGACCGTCGCCATCATCGGCTACGGCTCGCAGGGCCATGCGCACGCGCAGAACCTGAACGACAGCGGCGTCAAGGTCGTGGTCGGGCTGCGCCCCGGCGGCGCTTCCTGGCCGAAGGTCGAGAAGGCCGGCCTGAAGGTTGCCGCCGTCGCCGACGCCGTGAAATCTGCCGACGTGGTGATGATCCTGCTGCCCGACGAGCAGATCGCCACCGTCTACAAGAACGACGTCGAGCCCAACATCAAGGAAGGCGCCTCGCTCGCCTTTGCGCACGGCTTCAACGTGCACTATGGCCAGGTCGTGCCCCGTGCCGACCTGGACGTCTGGATGGTCGCGCCCAAGGCGCCCGGCCACACCGTGCGCAGCACCTACACCCAGGGCGGCGGCGTGCCCCACCTGGTGGCCGTGCACCAGGACAAGAGCGGCAAGGCGCGCGACCTCGCGCTGTCCTACGCCATGTCCAACGGCGGCGGCAAGGCCGGCATCATCGAGACCAACTTCCGCGAGGAGACCGAGACCGACCTGTTCGGCGAGCAGGCCGTGCTGTGCGGCGGCACCGTCGAGCTGATCAAGGCCGGTTTCGAGACGCTGGTGGAAGCCGGCTACGCCCCCGAGATGGCGTACTTCGAGTGCCTGCACGAACTGAAGCTGATCGTCGACCTGATCTACGAAGGCGGCATCGCGAACATGAACTACTCGATCTCCAACAACGCGGAGTACGGTGAGTACGTGACCGGCCCGAAGATCGTCACCGAGGAGACCAAGGCCGCGATGCGCCAGGCCCTGAAGGACATCCAGACCGGCGAATACGCCAAGAGCTTCATCCTGGAAAACCGCGCCGGCGCGCCCACGCTGCAATCGCGCCGCCGCCTGACGGCCGAGCACCAGATCGAGGTGGTCGGCGAGAAGCTGCGCGCGATGATGCCCTGGATCAAGAAGAACAAGCTGGTCGACCAGACCCGTAATTGACCTTGCTCCCCGGCCAACGGCCGGGCGCAGGGTCATCCCCGCGAATGCGGGGATCCAGAGAGCGCGAAGCGCCAACCCGCGAATGCGGGGATCCAGGAGGGCGGCCGAGAGGCCGCCCTTTCTCGTTGGCGTTGCCTTGCTACAGTTCCGGCCAGGAGTACCCGCACCCGCTTCCATGGAACCCTCCCTGCGCTTCGGCCCCGTCTCCATCTTCCTCGGCGACAAGTCCGGCAAGTACCCGGACGGCAACCAGGTGCTGGTGCAGGGCAGCGACGTGCGGGTCGCATTCGACACGCCGCTGGTGGCCAACCACATCGGCCCGGCCTTCGATGACGTCGACCTGGTGATCCTCGGCCACGTGCACGAGGACCACATGGCCGGGCTGCACCGCGTGCCGCGCGCGGGGGTGCAGGTGCACGGGGCCGACCTGGCCGCGGCCCGATCGTGGGAAGGACTCTCGCGCCACTACGGCTACCCGCAGGGCGTGCTGTCCGCCTTCCGTCCCGTCATCGAGCGCGACTTTCACTACCAGCCCCGGC
Source organism: Acidovorax sp. (assembly GCA_036675905.1). Taxonomy (GTDB): domain Bacteria; phylum Pseudomonadota; class Gammaproteobacteria; order Burkholderiales; family Burkholderiaceae_C; genus Ramlibacter. The sequence goes on from JAKFEA010000054.1 coordinate 7,690, forward strand.
CGGACGCGACAGGCTATGCCGACGGCGCCTCTTGGGACCTGGGTGGTGGCGTGACGGTGCGCGCACACCACCTGCCCGGCCATACGGCCGGCCATTGCGCACTGGTGGTGGAAAGCGAGGGGCTGGCTTTCATCGGCGACATCGACCTCACCGGATTCGGGCCCTACTACGGCGACGCCACCTCGGACCTCCCCGCCTTCCGGCGCAGCCTGCAGGCGGTGGCGGGGCTGGACGCCGGGATCTGGGTGACTTCGCACCACCGCGCCGTGCTGACCGATCGGGCCGGGTTCCTCAAGCACCTGGAACGCTTCGCTGGCCGCATCGACGAGCGGGCCGAAACCCTGCTGGGCTACCTGCGCGATGCGCCGCAAACCCTTGCGCAGCTGGTACAGCGGCGAATCCTGTACCCGCAGGGGTTCAGTGCGCCCTTCGTCGAGTGCGCCGAGCGAAACAGCATTCGGATGCACCTCGAAGAACTGGTCGCGCAAGGACTCGTCCGGTCCGAGGGCGAGGCGTTCGGCCTCGCCTGAGCAGCGCAGCCGGCTCCAAAGGCCCGGAGGCGGCGCGAGCGCAAGGATGCAGTGGCTGTCGCCTTACACTCTCGGCCATGCACGACGGCGCCGATCACATCGACCACAGCCCCGAGGAGGGCGTCGTCGTGCGCCGCCGGCGCAAGGGCATCTACATCCTGCCCAACCTGTTCACGCTGGCGGCGCTGTTCGGCGGCTTCTATGCGGTGGTGATGGCGATGAACCAGCGCTTCGACATGGCCGCCGCCGGGGTGTTCGTGGCCATGGTGCTGGACAGCCTGGATGGGCGGGTGGCCCGCATGACGAACACCCAGAGCGCGTTCGGCGAGCAGATGGATTCGCTGTCCGACATGGTGTCGTTCGGCGCCGCGCCGGCGCTGATCGCGTACGAGTGGGCGCTCAAGGGCCTGGGGCGCTGGGGCTGGATCGCGGCTTTCGTCTATTGCGCCTGCGCCGCGCTGCGCCTGGCTCGCTTCAACGTCAATACGGGCGTGGTCGACAAGCGCTTCTTCCAGGGACTGCCGTCCCCCGCCGCCGCCGCGCTGGTGGCGGGCTTCATCTGGCTGATGAACGACTACGGCGCCAAGGGCTATGAAATGGTGTGGGTCATGTTCGCCATCGCGCTCTATGCCGGCCTGACCATGGTGACCAACGTGCCGTTCTACAGCTTCAAGGACATCGGGATGAAGAAGAGCGTGCCCTTCGTCGTGATCGTGCTGATCGCGCTGGGCATCGCCGTGATCAACATCGATCCGCCCGTGGTGCTGTTCGTCCTGTTCTGCGTCTACGGCCTCTCCGGCTACGCGCTCTATGGCTGGCGCAAGGCCAAGGGCCTGCAGACCAGCGTCATCAGCACGTCCACCGACGAACCCGACGAGCGCGGCCTGCATAAGTGACTCGGGCCGCTCCTGTGCTACATTCCGCACTCATGAACCGCATTGCGCTGGCCCTACTGCTAATCCCCCCCGGGCGGAGACGGTAGCGCGCGCGCAAGAACCCACCTCGACGGCCCGTATGCACCAGCAGCGGGCCGTTTTGCTTGGGGCTGCTGGTTCACCTCCCTGACGAAAGACGACCATGCCGATGAAGAACCCCGCCGCCAAGTACCGACCGTTCGCCCCGGTCGGCCTGAAGGACAGGACCTGGCCGGACGCGGTGCTGGCCCGTCCGCCGGTGTGGTGCAGCGTGGACCTGCGCGACGGCAACCAGGCGCTGATCGAACCCATGGACATCCCGCGCAAGCTGCGCATGTTCCAGGCGCTGGTCAGGATCGGCTTCAAGGAGATCGAAGTCGGATTTCCCTCGGCTTCGCAGGTCGAATACGACTTCGTTCGCAAGCTGGTCGAGGAGGACCTGATCCCCGATGACGTCACCATCCAGGTGCTGACGCAGGCGCGCGAGCCGCTGATCCGGCGCACATTCGAATCGCTGCGCGGCGCCCGCCGGGTGATCGTGCACCTGTACAACGCCACGGCGCCGGTGATGCGCAAGGTGGTGCTGGGGCTGGACGAGGACGGCATCGTCGAACTGGCTTCCAGCCAGGCGCGCCTGTTCGGGGAATTGGCGGCCGAACAGCCCGGCACCGACTGGGTGTTCCAGTATTCGCCCGAGATGTTCTCCGGCACCGAGCTGGCCTTCGCCAAGCGCGTGGTCGACGCCGTCACCGAAGTGTGGCAGCCGACGCCGCAGCGCAAGTGCATCGTCAACCTGCCCTCGACGGTGGAGCACTCCACGCCCAACATCTTCGCCGACATGATCGAGTGGATGCACCGCCACCTGGCGCGGCGCGACTCGATCGTGCTGTCCGTGCACCCGCACAACGATCGCGGCACTGGCACCGCGGCCGGGGAGTTCGCCGTCATGGCGGGCGCCGACCGCCTGGAAGGCTGCCTGTTCGGCAACGGCGAGCGCACCGGCAACCTGGACCTCGTCAACGTCGCCCTCAACCTCTATACGCAGGGCGTGGACCCCGGCCTCGATTTCTCGGACATCGACGAGATCCGCCGCACGGTGGAGCACTGCAACCAGCTGCCGGTGCACCCGCGCCACCCCTACGCCGGCGACCTGGTCTACACCTCGTTCTCCGGCTCGCACCAGGACGCCATCAAGAAGGCGTTCGCGGCGCGCAAGGAAGACGACGTCTGGGACATGCCCTACCTGCCGCTGGATCCGAAGGACCTGGGCCGCAGCTACGAGGCCGTCATCCGCGTGAACAGCCAGTCCGGCAAGGGTGGCATCTCCTACCTGCTGGAGACCGAGTTCGGGCTGGAGTTGCCGCGGCGCCTGCAGATCGAGTTCAGCCAGGTGGTGCAGGCGGTGATGGACGACAGCGGCAAGGAACTGACCGCCCGCGAGATCCACCAGCTGTTCGAGCGCGAGTACGGCCTCGGCAGCATCACCGGACTGCGCCACCAGGTGCTGGAGGAGGGCGATGACGGCCGGGTCACGATCGCCGCCGAACTGAAGCTCGGCAGCCAGGACCTGAAGCTGCAGGGAACCGGCAACGGGCCGATCGACGCCTTCGTGCAAGGCCTGTCCGGGGCCACTGGGGAAACCGTGCGGGTGCTCGACTACCGCGAGCATGCGATCGGCGCCGAGGCCCACGCGCAGGCCGTGGCCTACCTGGAGCTGCGGATCGGCGAGCGCACCTTGTTCGGCGTCGGGCAGGATGCGAACATCGTGTCCGCTTCGCTCAAGGCCATCGTCTCCGGCCTGCAGCGGGCGCGGGCGACCACGATCCGCCAGCCCGCGGCGGAGTTCGCAGCCGCGAAATGAGGAAACAGGACATGGCCGACAAGCTGATCATCTTCGACACCACCCTGCGCGACGGAGAGCAGTCGCCAGGCGCCTCGATGACGCGCGACGAGAAGCTGCGCATCGCGCGCCAGCTCGAGCGCCTGAAGGTCGATGTCATCGAGGCCGGCTTCGCCGCCAGTTCCAACGGCGACTTCGAGGCCGTGCAGTCCATCGCCAACGCGATCAAGGACTCCACCGTCTGCTCGCTCTCGCGGGCCAACGACCGCGACATCTCGCGCGCGGCCGAGGCGCTCAAGGGCGCCGGCCGGGCCCGCATCCACACCTTCATCGCCACCTCGCCGCTGCACATGGAGAAGAAGCTGCGGATGACGCCCGAGCAGGTGCTGGAGCAGGCCAGGCAATCGGTGCGGTTCGCGCGCAACCTGTGCGGCGACATCGAGTTCTCGCCGGAGGACGGCTACCGCAGCGAGGTCGATTTCCTGTGCCGCGTGCTGGAGACGGTGATCGCCGAAGGCGCCACCACCATCAACGTGCCCGACACGGTGGGCTACGCCGTGCCAGAGCTGTACGGCAACTTCATCCGCACCCTGCGCGAGCGCGTTCCCAACTCCGACAAGGCGATCTGGTCGGTGCACTGCCACAACGACCTGGGCATGGCGGTGGCCAACTCGCTGGCCGGGGTCAAGATCGGCGGCGCGCGCCAGGTGGAGTGCACGATCAACGGGCTGGGCGAGCGCGCCGGCAACTGCTCGCTGGAAGAGATAGTGATGGCCGTCAAGACCCGCAAGGACTACTTCGGCCTCGAGTGCGACATCGACACGAAGCACATCGTGCCGGCCAGCCGGATGGTCAGCCAGACCACCGGCTTCGTGGTGCAGCCCAACAAGGCCGTGGTCGGCGCCAACGCCTTCGCCCACGCCAGCGGCATCCACCAGGACGGTGTGCTCAAGGCTCGCGACACCTACGAAATCATGCGGGCCGAGGACGTGGGCTGGAGCGCCAACAAGATCGTGCTGGGCAAGCTGTCCGGCCGCAACGCCTTCAAGCAGCGCCTGCAGGAGCTGGGCGTGCAGCTCGACAGCGAGGCCGACGTCAATGCCGCGTTCACGAAGTTCAAGGAGCTGGCCGACCGCAAGAGCGAGATCTTCGACGAGGACATCCTGGCGCTGGTCAGCGACGAGGCGATCACGCACGAGCAGGAGACCTACCGCCTGGTCTCGCTCAGCCAGCGCAGCGAGACCGGCGAGCAGCCGCACGCCGTGGTCGTGTTCACGGCCGATGGCAAGGAAGTGCGGGGGGAGTCGGACGGCAATGGCCCGGTCGACGCTTCGCTCAAGGCCATCGAGAGCCACGTCCGGAGCGGCGCCGAGATGGTGTTGTATTCGGTCAACGCCATCAGCGGCTCCACCGAGAGCCAGGGCGAGGTGACGGTACGGCTGCAGAACTCCGGCCGGGTGGTCAACGGCGTCGGGGCCGACCCCGACATCGTGGTCGCGTCGGCCAAGGCTTATCTGAGTGCTCTCAACAAGTTACAAAGTAAAGCTGATCGGGTGGCTGCACAAGGTTAGGTTTGTGTCCATATAATTCGTCCCAGCTGAGGTTCCTTGCCTAAGTCGTTGATCTTGTGTAACTTTTACAAGATCGACGGCCCAGCTTGAAACAAGAGACGAATAGGAGACCGGATGCAGCCCACCTTGCCGAAGGCCCTGGCCAGGACCTTGTCACGCGTCCTGTGCACGCTTACCGCCGTCATCGTCGTTTTCGCTCTCTCGCCCACACCTGCCGAAGCAGGCCCGCGCAAGGGAACGGTCGCCAAGAAGCACCGCACCAGCGCCGCCAAGCGCGCGGTGAAGGTCAGCGTCCACAAGAAGCGCCGTTCGGTGGTGATCACGCAGGCCCCGCGTCCTTCCTATGGCCACCTGGCCGGGCTGCAAGGCACGCCCGACGAACTCGATCTCAAGTCCAGCGTCGCCCTGGTGATCGACCAGGACACGCGCGAAGTGCTGTTCTCCAAGAACGAGCAGGCGGTGCTGCCGATCGCCTCCCTCACCAAGCTGATGACGGGCCTGGTCGTCAGCGAGGCCAAGCTGCCCCTCGACGAAGAGATCACGATCACCCAGGATGACGTGGACACCGAGAAGGGCAGCCGCTCGCGCCTTCGCGTGGGTACCCGGATCACCCGCGGCGAGGCCCTGCACCTGGCGCTGATGTCCAGCGAAAACCGGGCCGCCAACGCGCTCGGCCGGACCTATCCGGGCGGGTTGGACGTGTTCGTCCGGCTGATGAACGCCAAGGCTCGCCTGCTGGGCATGAAGGACACGCAGTACGTGGAGCCGACCGGCCTGTCCAGCCGCAACCAGTCCAGCGCGCACGACCTGGCCGTGCTCGCCAATGCCGCCTACCAGGACCCCCTGCTGCGCGAGTACTCCACGTCGCCCGGCTATGAAGTGGCCGTGGGCAAACGGACGCTCCAGTACAACAACACCAACCGCCTGGTGAAGAACCCCGACTGGGAGATCGGCCTGCAGAAGACCGGCTACATCTCCGAGGCCGGCCAGTGCCTGATCATGCAGGCCAAGGTGGCGGGCCGGAAGGTCATCATGGTGTTCCTCGATTCCGCCGGGAAGCTGAGCCGGCTGGGCGACGCCGAGCGGGTGCGCCGCTGGGTGGAGTCGAATGCGCCGGCGGCCACCAAGTCGTCGGAGTCGACGGTGATACGGCAGGTGAGCGGTTGATCCGCTACGCTCCAACAGGAAACACGGCGCCGTTGGCGCCGTGTCCTTTTGTGGGTCTCGCCCTCCTCAGGCCGCCTTCGCTGTTTGCGGCGGCTTGTAGCCTAGTGACGCCGAGATCTCGTTGGCGGTGGACTGGAGCTTGCTGAGCCAGCCTTCGTCCAGGCGGTCGGCGGGCGCGGAGATGGACAGGCCGGCCACCAGGCGGCTCTGGTCGTCGTAGATGCCGGCGGCCATGCAGCGCACGCCGAGCTCCAGTTCCTCGTTGTCGCGGGCGATGCCGTACTGGCGCGCCTTCGACAGTTCGCGCTCCAGCACCGGCAGTTGCGTGATGCTGTTGCGCGTGTGGCCAGCCAGTCCGGTGCGGGTGGCATACGCGCGCACGCGCTGCGGCTCGTCGGCGGCCAGGAACAGCTTGCCGGTGGAAGTCAGGTGCAGCGGCGCATGGCCGCCGATGGCGCGGACCACCTGCATGCCGGAGCGCTCGCTGTAGGCCCGCTCGACATAGACGATTTCGTCGCCCTGGCGTACCGACAGGTTGACCGGCTGCAGGATCGTGCGGTGCAGCTCGCGCATGGGAACCAGCGCGGCGTCGCGCACGTTCAGGCGGGCCTTGACCAGGTTGCCCAGCTCCAGCAGCCTCAGGCCCAGC
>JAKFEA010000055.1:0-19699 GCA_036675905.1 Acidovorax sp.
GCCGATGCAGCGGGCCAGCTCGATCGCATCCTCCAGCGCCAGCTTGGTGCCCGAGCCGATGGAGAAATGCGCCGTGTGCGCGGCATCGCCCATCAGTACCACCGGCTGGCGGCCGTTGTGGTGCACCCAGGTCTCGCAGACCACGCGCGGAAAGCGGATCCACTGCGCCGAGCCACGCAGGTGGGTGGCGTTGGACATGAGCTCGTGCCCATCCAGGTACTTGGCGAAGAGCCGTTCGCAGAAGGCGATGGCCTCCTCCTTCTCCATCTTGTCGATGCCGGCCTTGAGCCACACCTCCTCGGGTGCTTCGACGATGAAGGTGGAGGTGTCGCCGTCGAACTGGTAGGCGTGCGCCTGGAACCAGCCGTGTTCGGTCTCCTCGAAGGCGAAGGTGAAGGCCTCGAACCGCTTGTGCGTGCCCAGCCAGACGAAGCGGCACTGGCGCACGTCGATGTCCGGCCGGTAAGTCGACTGGTACTTGGTCCGGATGCGGCTGTTGAGTCCGTCGCTGGCGATGACCAGGTCGACATCGGGATACTGCTCGTCACCCTGGACGTCGGTCTCGAACACCAGCTTGACGCCCAGTTCCTCGCAGCGTTTCTGCAGGATGTTGAGCAGGCGCTTGCGGCCGATGCCGCAGAAGCCGTGGCCGCCCGAGCGGATCTGCTCGCCCCGGATGTTGACCTCGATGTCATCCCAGTGGTTGAAGGCGCCCAGGATCTCGCCGGCGGTCTGCGGGTCGGCCGCCTGCAGGTTGCCCAGCGTCTGGTCGGAAAACACCACGCCCCAGCCGAAGGTGTCGTAGGGCTTGTTGCGCTCGACCACCGTGATGTCGTGGCGCGGGTCCTGCTTCTTCATCAGGAGCGCGAAGTACAGCCCCGCGGGGCCGCCGCCGATGCAGACGATCTTCATCCGGATACTCCAAGCCTGGATAATTTAAGTTTAAAGCATTTGGGCGCGGCGGCAAGTACCGCGTGCGCGCGAATGCCACGACCGCTGTCGTCAGGCGACCAGCGCTGCCGGCCGGTGCGCCAGGTCCATCACTTCGCGCGGATCCAGGTCCTTCAGGCGATGGTCGCTCCACACCTGGCGCCAGCGGCGGGCGCCGGGCAACCCATTGCGCAGCCCCAGCATGTGGCGCGCGATGGCGCTCCACGGGGTGCCGTGCTCCCGCGCCTGCCGGGCCATGTAGCCGGCCATGGCGGCTTCCACATCGTCACGGCTGTGCATGCCGGGTTCCGCGCCGAAGAAATCATGCTCCCACGACGCCAGCCACCAGGGGTTGTGGTAGGCCTCACGGCCGACCATCACGCCGTCGAGCCTGTGCAGTTGGTCGCGCACCTGTTCGGTGGTCGTGAAGCCGCCGTTCACCAGGACCTGCAGGTGCGGGAACTCGCGCTTGAGCCGGTGCACGAGCTCGTAGCGCAGTGGCGGCACCTCGCGGTTCTCCTTGGGCGACAGGCCCTTGAGCCAGGCGTTGCGCGCGTGGACGATGAACACGCGGCAGCCCGCCTCCGCCACGGTGCCGACGAAGTCGCGCACGAAGCCATAGCGCTCCTCGCGGTCGATGCCGATGCGGTGTTTCACGGTGACCGGCACATCCACGGCATCGACCATCGCCTTGACGCAGTCGGCCACCAGCGCCGGCTCGGCCATCAGGCACGCTCCGAACGCGCCACGCTGCACCCGTTCGCTGGGGCAGCCGCAGTTGAGGTTGATCTCGTCATAGCCCCACTGCTCGCCCACCCGCGCGCATTGCGCCAGCTCCGCCGGCTCGCTGCCGCCGAGCTGCAGCGCGACCGGGTGCTCTTCGCCATTGAAGTCCAGATGCCGCGGCACGTCACCATGCAGCAGCGCGCCGGTGGTCACCATCTCGGTGTAGAGCAGCGCATGGGGGCTCAGCAGCCGGTGGAAATAGCGGCAATGGCGGTCGGTCCAGTCCATCATCGGCGCGACGCACAGGCGCCGCGCGCGGTCCAGGTGATCGTGCGCATTCGTCATGGAAGACGTCATTGTCCCCGCTGCGCGCGGCTGTCCTGCCCATCGGGTGCAAACGCCCCAGCGCGGCCGCGCGCAACACGCTTGTCAGGCGCGTTTCGACATTCGTCAGGACGGTTCCGCGCAGGCCTTTTGCGAATAATCAGCCGCCTGTGGACAGCCAGCGAGTGCGAATGGATCGGCTTCAATCGATGAAGGTGTTCCAGCAGGTGGTCGGCACCGGCGGATTCGCCGCAGCCGCGCGCAAGCTGGACATGGCGCCGGCCGTGGTCACGCGACTGGTCAGCGACCTGGAGCAGCACCTGGGCGTGCGGCTGCTGCAGCGCTCATCGCGGCGGCTCTCGCTCACCGATGCGGGCGAGGAGTACCTGCAGCGGCTGCAGCCCATCCTGGGCGGCATCGAGGAGGCCGAGTCGCTGGTGCAGATCCACACTCGCGCCATGAGCGGCACGGTCCGGGTGCTGGCCCAGCCGATCGCGGCCAGCCACGTGCTGGGGCCCACGGTGGCGCGCTTCCAGTCGCTGCACCCGGGGGTGGTGGTGGACATCCAGGTCGAGGATTCGCCCGATCCCGCGGTCCAGGACTACGACCTTGCGGTGCTCAGCGGCTCGGTGCGCATCGACCCCGACGCGATCGTGCGCCCGCTCCTGCTGAGCGAGGCGGTGTTCTGCGCCTCGCCCGACTACCTGCTGCGGCATGGCGAGCCGCAGGATCCGCCGGACCTGGCCTCTCACCGCTTCCTGCAGTTGCGGCTGCCGGGCGCGAGGCCCGGGCCGCTGCGGCTGATCGACCCGAGCGGCCAGCGCAGCGAGCAGGAAATCGACATCACCCCGGTCATGACCGCCAACCACACCGACACGCTGCTGGGCGCCACGCTGGAAGGCGCCGGCATCAGCAGCCAGCCGTCCGACCTGCTCGCGCCGCTGATCGCCGCCGGCCGCCTGCAGCGCCTGCTGCGGCCGTGGATCACCGCCCGCCTCGTGCTGGTGGCGGCGCTGCCCAGCCGCAAGTTCCTGCCTTCGCGGACACGTGCCTTCCTCGACTTCCTGGTCGCGCACGCCCGCGAGAGCATGCTGCACGGCGCGGACCTCGCCGCGGCCCCGCCGCACTGACCGGCGCGCGTCGTTGCGGAATCCGCAATGGGGGCGTGCGGCCAATGGCGTTTCCGGCCTGCGGGCGCACTCCTACAGTGGCGCGGCGCCGTCGGACATGCGTGTCAGGCAGGCGTTCAGTCCACCTCCCGAAAGGAAACGCCATGCACAAACCCAGATTGCTCCCGCTGCTTGCGTCCACCCTGCTGGCAGCCACTGCCGGGCTTGGCGTCGTGCCCAGCCTGGCCGACGAGATCGCCCCGGGCGCCGACCGCGCCATGAGCTTCGAGGGCACGCGCAGCCGCGCCGAAGTCGCGAGCGAGGCGTCCCGCATTCCTGCCACGCGCAGCAACGAACCCGGCGGCTCCCGCGTCTTCACGCTGCCCAACTACGCGGCTGGGAAAGCGAGTGCCGACGGCACCGCGCTCATGAGCCGCAGCGCCGTGCGCAATTCCTACCTGCAGGACAGCGAGCGCATGAAGACCGCGGCACTCTATGGCGAGGACAGCGGCTCCTTCGAGATGTCGCGCCGGGGCTGGGGCAGTTTGGCCACGCCCTCGCAGCCGCAGCAGTGACGCGCGCCGCGCCGGCCCGGTACGGCCGGTGCGCACGCTCCTACAGGGGTGCCCCCCGCCTGCCGACACGCCGCGGCAGGCGGCCGGGGTGCAATGGCTCCGTTCGCTGAAAGACACGGAGGCCCCGATGAAGTATTTCGAGCTCAGCCCCGACCTGCTGAACCTGCGCGGCCAGTTCTATCCGACCGGCCACATCATTGCCATGTTCCCCGGCGAGGAAGCGGCGCGCTCCGCAGGACAGGCGCTGGTGTCCGGTGGCATCGGCGAAGGGGAACTGAGCCTGATCAAGCCCGACGTGATGATGGGTGACGTGGTGCGCACCGTCGGCAGCGGCGACATGCCGCTGCCTTCGGCCGGCACCGAGGGCGACACCATCCGGCGTTTCGGCCACCTCGCCGCCCAGGGCCACTGGGCGCTGATGATCCACGCGCCGGACAACGACATCGCGGAGCGCGTGATGAAGGCACTGGAAGGCCAGCACCGGCCCTCCCACGCGCAGCGCTTCCGGCGGCTGGTGATCGAGGATCTCGCGTGAGTCCCGCCGGGCTCAGCCCATGTGCAGGCCGCCGTTGACGGAGAAGTCGGCGCCGGTCGAGTAGCCGCTTTCCTCAGAGGCCAGCCAGGCGATGATCGATGCGATCTCGCCGGGTTCGCCGAGCCGGCGCACCGGGATGGTGGCGACGATCTTGTCCAGCACGTCCTGGCGGATGGCCTTGACCATGTCGGTGCCGATGTAGCCCGGGCTGATCGTGTTGACGGTCACGCCCTTGCTGGCCAGTTCCTGCGCCAGCGCCATGGTGAAGCCATGCATGCCGGCCTTGGCCGCCGAGTAGTTGGTCTGCCCCGCCTGCCCCTTCTCGCCGTTGACCGACGAGATGTTGATGATGCGGCCCCAGCCGCGCTCGACCATGTCGCCGACCACCTGCTTGGTGACGTTGAACATCGAGTTGAGGTTGGTCTCGATCACCGCGTCCCAGTCCTCGCGGGTCATCTTCAGGAACATGCGGTCGCGCGTGATGCCGGCGTTGTTCACCAGCACGTCGACCGGCCCATGCTCGGCCTTGGCCTTGCTGAACGCCTCGACGGTGGAGTTCCAGTCGCCGACGTTGCCCACCGACGCATGGAAGGTGAAGCCCTTGGCCTTCTGCTCGTCCAGCCATTTGCCGTAGTCGCGCGTGGGCCCGCATCCGGCGATGACCGTGAATCCTTCCCTGTGCAGGCGCTGGCAGATCGCGGTACCAATGCCACCCATGCCGCCCGTGACATACGCCAGTTTCTGTGCCATTTGTTTTCTCCTTGAGAGGTGCGACAGCCCGGCCGCCCGAGGCGGGCGGCCTTCGAGCCCACTCTAGCCAATCAGGCGCGTTCGACCGCGAGGGAAACTCCCATGCCGCCGCCGATGCACAGCGCGGCCAGTCCCTTCTTCGCTTCGCGCCGCTGCATCTCGTAGAGCAGCGTCACCAGCACGCGGCAGCCGGACGCACCGATGGGGTGGCCCAGTGCAATCGCGCCGCCGTTGACGTTGACCTTCGCGGGGTCCAGGCCGAGCTCCTTGTTGACCGCGCAGGCCTGCGCGGCAAAGGCCTCGTTGAGCTCGAACAGGTTGACGTCCTGCGCGTTCCAGCCGGCGCGCTGCAGTGCCTTGCGCGAGGCCGGCACCGGCCCCATCCCCATGGTGGCGGGGTCCAGTCCCGAGGTGGCGAAGCCGGCGATGCGCGCCAGCGGCTTCAGGCCCAGCGACGCGGCCTTTTTCGCCGACATGACGACCACTGCCGCCGCGCCATCGTTGATGCCCGAGGCATTGCCTGCAGTGACGCTGCCCGACTTGTCGAAAGCCGGCTTCAGCCCGGCCAGCGCCTCGGCGCTGGTCTTGCGGTTGATGTACTCGTCGGCATCGAACGGCAACGGGTCGCCCTTCTTCTGCGCAATGGCGACGGGAACGATCTCGTCCTTGAACCGGCCGGCATCCTGCGCCGCGGCCGCCTTCTTCTGGCTGGCCAGCGCCAGCTCGTCCTGCGCATCGCGGGCGATGCCGTACTCGCGCGCCACGTTCTCGGCCGTCATGCCCATGTGGTACTGGTTGTAGACGTCCCACAGGCCGTCGACGATCATCGAATCGATCATCTTCCAGTCGCCCATGCGCTGGCCCTCGCGCGAGTTCATCAGCACGTGCGGCGCCGCGCTCATGTTTTCCTGGCCGCCGGCCACGATGATGTCGCTGTCGCCCCAGGCGATCGCCTGAGCGGCCAGCATCACGGCCTTGAGTCCCGAGCCGCACACCGCGTTGATCGTCAGGCCCGGCACCTCCCTGGGCAGCCCGGCCTTGAGCAAAGCCTGCCGCGCCGGGTTCTGGCCGGCGCCCGCCGCCAGCACTTGGCCCATGATCACTTCGCCGACCTGCGCCGGCTCGACCCGGGCGCGGGACAGCGCTTCGCGGATCACGATGGAGCCGAGTTCCGTCGCCGGCGTCCTGGCGAGCGTGCCGCCAAACTTGCCCACCGCCGTGCGAACGGCCGAAACGATGACGATGTCTTGTTGCATGGGGTCTCCTTGAAAGGGACTAGGGGTTGGTCTTGCTCCCTCCCCCTCTGGGGGAGGGCTGGGGTGGGGGCGCTCGCCCCATTACGCCTTGGCCTTCACGTAGGAACCCGGCGCCGGCTCGATCGCCTGGTAAGCACTGCCCTTGCCATACCGCCTGGGCGCAGCAATCGGCTTGCCCGCGTGCGGCTCGAGCCAGGCCATCCAGTCGGGCCACCAGCTGCCGGGGTGTTCCTTCGCCCCCTGCAGCCAGGCCGCATGGGTCTTGGGCAGCTTGTCGTTGGTCCAGTGGGAGCGCTTGTTCTTCGCGGGCGGGTTGATCACGCCGGCGATGTGCCCTGACGCGCCCATCACGAAACGCTTCTTGCCCGGCAACGCATGGACGCTGCCATAGGCGCCCTCGATCGGCACGATGTGGTCCTCGCGCGAGCCGTAGATGTAGAGCGGCAGGTCGACCTTGCGCAGGTCCAGCTTCTCGCCGCAGACGGTGAGCTTGCCGGGCTTGACCAGGTTGTTCTCGAAGTAGGTGTTGCGCAGGTACCAGGCGTACATCGGGCCCGGCAGGTTGGTCGAATCGCTGTTCCAGTACAGCAGGTCGAAGGGCGGCGGCGTCTCGCCCTTGAGGTAGTTGCCGACCACGTAGTTCCACACCAGGTCATTGGGGCGCAGGAAGCTGAAGGTGGACGCCAGCTCCTGGCCCTTGAGCAGGCCGCCCTGGCCCATCTGCGCCTCGCGCATTTGCACGAAGTTCTCGTCGATGAAGACGTCCAGCACGCCCGTCGTGCTGAAGTCCAGCAGCGTGGTGAGCAATGTCGCGCTTGCAACGGGCTTCTCGCCCCGCGCCGCGAGGACGCCCAGGGCCGTGCCCAGCAGCGTCCCGCCGACGCAGAAGCCCAGCGCATTGATCGGCTTGCCGCCACCGATCTCGCGCACCACCCGGATCGCTTCCAGCGCGCCCTCGCCGACGTAGTCGTCCCAGGACTTGTCGCCGAGGGAGTCGTCCGGATTGCGCCAGCTCACCACGAAGGTGCGATGCCCCTGCTCGACCAAATGCCGCACCAGGGAGTTGTCGGGTTGCAAGTCCAGGATGTAGAACTTGTTGATGCAGGGCGGGACCACCAGGAAGGGCCGCTCGTACACCTTGGCCGTGGTCGGCTTGTATTCGATCAGCTGGATCAGGTCGTTCTGGAAGACGACGGCGCCTTCGGTCGTGGCCACGTTGCGGCCGACCTCGAACTGGCTCTCGTCGGTCATCGAGACATGGCCCTGCTGGATGTCGTGCAGCAGGTTCCGCATGCCCCGCGCGATGCTTTCGCCCCGCGTCTCGATCGCCTTCCGCTGGGCCTCGGCGTTGAGCACCAGGAAGTTGCTGGGCGCCGTCGCGGCCATCCACTGCTCGACCGCGAAGCGCAGCCGCGCCTTGGTCTTCGGATCGGTTTCCACCGCTTCCACCAGGCCCAGCATCGTGCGGCCATTGAGCAGGTAGGCGGCCGCGCTGAACGCGGCGATCGGGTTGCCGCCCCAGGCTTCGGAACTGAATCGCTTGTCGCCGGCGGCCGCGCCGGCCAGGCCGTGGTTCCAGAGCTCCGCCGCTTCCTTCAGGTAGGCCTGCTGCAAGGCGGCCAGCTTGTCGGGGGAAAAGCGGATCTGCGGCACCGGTTGCCCCTTGGTGACGCCGGGACCCAGCCCGGAGAAGGCCTCCAACCCCTTGCCGCCCGCAAAGGCTTCCATGGCCTTTTTCCAGCTGTCACCCAGATCCTGCTGGAAGCGCTCGGCGATCGCGGTCCAGTCTGTCTGAGAATGCATGCTTGTCTCCTGTGTTCTTGTCTGGCCGGTTCGGGTTATCCCGAAGTATTCCATCATTCATGTTGCGCTGCAACATATCCACGAGGGGTGCGGATGTACATCGTCGTCATAGGCTGGTTGTACGTGGCCCTGATGATGGCCGTGGCCGAAGCCACGAATACCAATGGCAGCGTCCTCGGTGCCATCTTCACCTTCCTGCTCTATGGCGTGTTGCCGGTGGCGCTGGTGGTTTACCTGATGGCGACCCCGGCCCGCAAGAAGGCGATCCGGGCGCGCGAGCAAGCCGAGCGCGACGAGCGGGCGCGGCAGCAGGCGCGGCAAGCGCCCGGATCAGGCCAGCCAGATGCTGGCGGCGAACCGCCCGCTGCGGCGGTCGCGCCGGTGCGAAAAGAACCTTGAGGGATCGGAGACGGTGCACCAGTCGGCGCTGCCGTCGTTGCCGTAGAGCCGGGTGATGTCCAGCGCGCGCAGCCGGTCGCGCGCCAGGCCGGGCAGGTCGGCCAGCCACTTGCCGCCCTTCACGGTCCGGAACCGGGTGGAGGCGCCCGGCGACGCCGCTTCGAAGGCCTCCTTCACTTCACCACCCACCTCGAAGGCGCCCGGTCCTATGCACGGGCCCAGCCAGGCCAGCGTGCGAGCCGCCGCCTCACCCGGGCTGGCCGCAAGCTGCGGCCAGAACGACTCCCACAGGACTTCCAGCACGCCGTCGCCGTCCTGCCCGGCCAAGCCGCGCCAGCCGCAGTGGGCCGCGGCCACCGCCCGGCCTTCACGGTCGGCCAGCAGCACGGGCAGGCAGTCCGCCACCATGATCGTGCAGGCGATGCCGCGCTCGCAGGTCCAGCAGGCGTCGGCCTCCAGTCCATCCGGGCTGTCGCGATCGAGCCGGGCCACTTGCACGCCATGCACTTGCCTGAGGAACACCGGCCGAGCAGCCAGTGCCGCGGCATGGCGACGGCGGTTCTCGGCGACCGCCGCAGGATCGTCGCCCACGTGGTCGCCCAGGTTGAGGCTGTCGAACGGGGCAGCCGAGACGCCGCCCTCGCGCAGCGACAACAGGCTGCGCACGTTCGGCGGCGCCGGCCAGTCGGGAGCGATCACGCCGCCTCTCCTGCCTTGCCGGTGCGGATCAGGCTTCGTTGTCAGGGCAGCTGGAGGGCTGCGCCTTGATGAAGGCCGGGTGCTGCATGCAGGCATCGAACACTGCCATGGTGCGGTCCAGGCTCGAGAAGTCGGCGCCGAAGCGCTTGCCGTTGAAGATCTGCGGCACCAGGCAGCAGTCGGCCAGCGTCGGCGTGTCGCCGTGGCAATACGTGCCGCGCGGCAGGCGCTGCAGCTCGCGCTCGAACGCCAGCAGGCCTTCGCGCACCCAGTGCCGGTACCAGCCGTTCTTGGCGTCGTCGCCGACCTTCAGTTCGTTGACCAGGTACTTGAGCACGCGCAGGTTGTTCAGGGGGTGGATCTCGCAGGCCACCAACTGCGCCAGCGCGCGCACATGCGCGCGGCCGAGGGGATCCGACGGCAGCAGCGGCGGTTGCGGGTGCGTCTCGTCCAGCCATTCGATGATGGCCATCGACTGCCCCAGCTGCTCGCCGGCATCGGTCTCCAGGGTCGGGACCAGCATCGACGGCGACACCGCGACGTAGTCCGGCTTCTTGTGCTCGCCCTTGGCGATGTGCACCGGCACGTACTCGTACGGCAGGCCCTTGAGCTCGAGCGCAATGCGCACGCGGAACGACGCCGAAGAACGGAAGTAGTTGTGCAGCTTCATGCCGGCGAGCATAAACCGGCGCCCTGCCGCGGCAGGGTCAGCGGCCGACCACCAAGCGGATGGCGGGCAGTACGCGTTCGGTCTCGCTGCGGCGCTCGAGCGCCAGCCGCATGTTCATCTGGGCGACTTCGGTGTGCTCCACCGCCAGCGCCTGTGCGCGGGCGCCCTCGCCGCGGCGCAGCGCGTCGAACAGCATGTGGTGCTGCCGGTGGGCGTACAGCATCCACTCGCGGTCCTGCTCGGCGGTGGACATCATGGGCAGCGTGGCCGATGCGGGCGCGAATGGCAGCGCGTTGTTCAGCGCGATCGCGCGCTGCAACGCGCGATTGCCGCTGGCATCGAGGATGAGCGCGTGGAAGCGGTCGTTCATCGCCGCGTAGCCAGCGTAGTTCTCGTACCCGAGCGGATCGGCGGCCAGCAGGCCGTCGCCGTCCGCGAGGCAGGCTTCCAGGTCCAGCTGCAGCTGGCGCGAAACACCGTGCTCGGCCACCAGCCGGGCCGCCATGCCCTCGAGGTGGCCGCGCACGGCGATGGCATCGGCCACCTCGCGCGGCGTGTACTGCCGCACCAGGTACTTGCCGGTTTCGCTGACCTCCAGCAACCCTTCCTGCTCGAGCGTGACGAGCGCGGCGCGCACCGGCGTGCGCGAGGCGCCCAGCCGCTCGGCCAGCTGTTGCTCGGCGAGGCGCTGCCCGGGGGCGAATTCACCCCGCAGGATCAGGTCCCGCAACTGCATCAGCACCGTCTCTTGCAGGTTCATGAATCGGACTGTACACTGAACTTTCAATTTGGGATACCGTTTTGGAAAGGCGGCCATGAAGGCAGAACAGAACGAACTGATCACGCGCACCGGGCCGGGCACGGCGTGCGGGGCCGTGCTGCGGCAGTACTGGCAACCGGTTGCGCTGCTGGACGAGTTCAACCCGGCGCTGGACCCCCGCATGGCCGACCGGCCGGTCAAGGCCGTCCGCGTGCTGGGCCAGGACCTGGTGCTGTTCCGCGACGAACAGGGGCGCTGGGGCTTGCTGGACCGCGACTGCCCGCACCGCAATGCCGACCTCTCGTTCGGCCGCCACGAAGGCGACGGCCTGCGCTGCCCCTTCCACGGCTGGAAGTTCGATGCCAGCGGCGCCTGCCTGGACACCCCCGGCGAGCCCGCCGGCAGCAAGCTGTGCGAGCGCGTGCGCCAGCGCAACTACCCGGTGGTGGAAAAGAGCGGCGTGCTGTTCGCCTGGTTCGGCGAGCCCGGCCGCGAGCCGCCGTTCCCGCAGTTCGACTGTTTCGCGGCGCCCTCCACCCACACCTTCGCCTTCAAGGGGCTGTGGAACGCCAACTGGCTGCAGGCCTTCGAGGTCGGCATCGATCCGGCGCATCCCTCTTTCCTGCATCGGTTCCTCGGCGATGCGCCGCTGGACGAGATCGGCGACAACCCGGCCGGCAAGCAGTTCCGCAGCGCCAGCGCGGGCGAGGCGGCCGGCGGCGAACGCTGGCCGATGACGCGCATCCTGCGCGAGTTCTGCCAGCCCGACATCAGCTTCGAGGCCAGGCCTTGGGGAATGAGGCTGACGGCGCTGCGGCCGATGACGGATGAACTGACGCACGTGCGCGTCACCAACGCGATCTTCCCGCACACCTTCGTGATCCCGCTGTCGGAGACGCTCACCATCACCCAGATGCACGTGCCGGTGGACGACACGCACACCTACTGGTATTCCATCTTCACCAGCTTCGCCGGCCCGGTGGACAAGGAGGCGATGCGCAACCAGCGGCTGCAGTTCGTCTCGCTGCCCGACTACATCCCCAAGTCCGGCCGCCACGACAACTGGGGCTTCGATGCCGACGAGCAGCGAACGCAGACCTACCTGGGCATGGGCGAGGAAGACATCAACAGGCACGACCAGTGGGCGGTGGAAAGCATGGGGGCCATCCAGGACCGCACGCGCGAGCACCTGGGCACCACCGACAAGGTGATCATGGCCAACCGCCGCATGCTGCTCAAGGCGATCGAGACCGTGCAGGCCGGCGGCACCGCGCCGGGCGCGGCGGATGCCTCGCTGGCTGCGCAGATGACCGGGCCCGACACGGTGGACGGCATCGCGCCGGCCGGCGAGTGGCCGACGTGGTGGCAGGCCCGCGTGCAGGCCAAGCGCGATGCCGCGCCCTGGATCGCGAAGGCCGCGGTGGCCGCCGCATGACGACGTTTGCCCAGCGCTGCGGGCTGCACGATGCGGCCCGCGAGGAAGCCACGCAACGCGCGACCCGCCAGATCGGCACCGAGGGCCTGGAGCTGGTGCGCATCGCCTGGTGCGACCTGCATGGCGTGACGCGCGGCAAGACGCTGGTGGCATCGGCGGCGCGGCGCGCCTTCGACGAGGGCGTCGGCATGGTCAGCACGCTGATGCTCAAGGACACCTCGGACCGCACCGCCTACAAGGTGTTCGAGCCGGGCGGCACTGCCAACCTGCCCGGCTTCGGGTTCGCCAACAACCTGGTGCTGCTGCCCGAGCCGGAAAGCCTGCGCGAGTTGCCGTGGTCGCCCGGCAGCGGCGCGCTGCGCGCCCAGCCCTGGTTCCAGGACGGGCGGCCGGTGGAACTGGACACCCGCCGCGTGCTGCAGCGGGCGCTGCAGCGGCTCGAGCGCGCGGGCTATCGCATGCGCTGCGGGCTGGAAATCGAGTTCCACATCTACCGCATCGAGGACACGAAGGCGCAGCTCGACCCGGAGCTGGCCGCGTGGCCCGGCCTGCCCCCGTCCGTCAGCCTGATCCACCCGGGCTACAACCTGCTGACGGAGAACTGGTACGACCTGGCCGAGGAGCCGATGCGCATCGTGCAGCACACCGCGCAGGCGCTGGGGCTGCCGCTGCTGTCGCTGGAGATCGAGCTGGGCCCGAGCCAGGTCGAGGCGGTGTTCGACGTCACCGACGCCCTCACCGCGGCCGACAACATGGTGCTGTTCCGCAATGGCGTGCGACAGGCGCTGCGCCGCGCCGGCTACCACGCCACCTTCATGTGCCGCCCGCCCTTTCCCAACATCATGTCCAGCGGCTGGCACCTGCACCAGTCGCTGGTCGATGCGCAGACCGGGCTCAACGCCTTCGTGCGCGGCGAGCCGGCGCCCGGCACCGCGCCGGACGACGCCGCGCACACGCTGTCCGAGGTCGGGGAGCACTATTTGGCCGGCCTGCTGGCGCACGCGCGCGCCATGACGGTGTTCTGCACGCCGACGACCAACGGCTTCGGACGCTTCCGCCCCAACGCGCTGGCGCCGCAATCGGTGCTGTGGGGCCGCGACAACCGGGGCGCCATGCTGCGCGTGGTCGGCGAGTGCGGCGACAAGGCCACCCGGATCGAGAACCGCATCGGCGAGCCGGCCGCCAATCCCTACCTGTACCTGGCCTCGCAGATCCACGCGGGGCTGGACGGCATCGAGCAGCACCTGAAGGCGCCCTCGGCCACCGACTCGCCCTATGGCGGCTCGGGCGAGCGCATCCCCACCAGCCTGGGCGACGCGCTGGAGGCGCTGCAGGCCGACGCGGTGATGGTGGAAGGCTTCGGCCAGCCCTTCGTCGACTACTTCTGCACCGTCAAGCAATCGGAACTGCAGCGCCACCTGCAGGCCGAGGACAACGCCGACTTCCAGCGGCGCGAGTACTTCAGCCGGTTCTGAGCCACGACACGATGATCAAGGTCCACCTGGTGCCCGCCGGCGGCGGCGCGCCCGTCACCCTCCAGGGCAAGCCCGGCCAGAGCCTGATGCAGGCGGCCGTGGCGGCCAACGCCGCCGGCATCGAAGCCGAGTGCGGCGGCCTGCTCACGTGCGCCACCTGCCATGTGTACGTGCGCGAGCCGTTCGCGGCGCAACTGCCGCCCGCCGGCAGCGACGAACTCGGGATGCTGGAGTTCACCGCTTCGCCGCGCCAGCCCAACAGCCGGTTGTCGTGTCAGATCAAGCTCGGGCCGGAGCTGGATGGACTGACGGTCGATCTGCCTGCAGCGCAGACTTGAAGGCGGAGATCCGGACGCAGAATTCGCAGAGGTTTCGCAGAAGACGCAAAACGAACTTCTTCTGCGTACTCTGCGCCTCTTCTGCGCCCTCTGCGTCCGGAAGTTTGTGTTGGGTTTGCCACTAAGGCGCGTGCCCTTGCACGAGCTTGTCCAGCAGCCGCAGCAGCTGGTCCTGTTCGCGCGTGGCCAAAGGCCCCAGGATGCGGCGCTGCGCTCGTCGCACCGCCACCTTCATCGCCAGCGCGGTGGCCTCGCCGTCCGGCGTCACCCACAGCAGCTTGCGCCGCCGGTCCTGGCCGTCGGCTTCGCGCCGGACCCACCCCTTGGCTTCCAGCCGGCCGATCACCGAGCCGAACGTCGCCGCGTCGAACGCCACCTTGGCCGCCAGCGTGACCTGGTCCTCGCCCGGGTCGGCGATCAGCGCATTCAGGATGGCGAACTGCACCGGCGTGATGCCGTGTTCGGCGGTCTCCTCCATGAAGATGGCCACCGCGACCTGGTGCGCACGCCGGATCAGGTAGCCGGGCGCGTGCTCGAAGTCGTAGCTCTTGGGCATGCGCGCGAGTGTAGCCAGCGGCGCCTGCGGGCCAACCCGATTGCTTTTGGTCAAATAATATGTATGCTTAGCATCCCATTTCCGGTTCCGTTGGCGGACCGGGATTCCGAGCGACTCTTCCATCCAGCTTCCAGCAAACTCCTGCCATGCACCGCAGCCTGACGGAGCCCAGCCGCCAGACCGAGGTCTACGGCGAGTACGACGTGGTCGTGCTCGGCGGCGGCCCGGCCGGCATGGCCGCGGCCGTGGCCGCCGCGCAGGCGGGCCGCAGCACCCTGCTCGTTGAACGCTACGGTTTCCTCGGCGGCATGGGCACGGCCGCCGGCGTCACCAACTTCTGCGGCCTGCACGCCAACGTGCATGGCGAGATCCGGCAGGTGGTGCATGGCGTTGCCTCCGAGCTGCTGGCCCGCATCGACGCCCTCGGCGGACTCAATGCGCCGCATGCGCTGTTCGGCAAGACGGTGGCGCAAGCCTACGACACCCCGGCCTACAAGATCGCCGCCGACCAGCTGATGCAGGCGGCCGGCGTCAAGCTGCTGTTCCATGCGCTTGCCGCCGGCGTGGTGATGGATGCGCCCGGCCAAATCGGCGCCCTGCTGGTGGAGACCAAGGCGGGGCGGCGCGCGGTGATCGGCCGCACGTTCGTCGACGCCTCCGGCGATGGCGACCTCGCCGCGTGGGCCGGCGTGCCGTTCGAAAAGGGCGACGGCGCCGGCAACTTCCTCTATCCCTCGACCATGTTCCGCATCAACGGCGTCGATCCGCAGCGCGCCGGCAAGGCCTGGGAGACGATTCCCGGCCTGATGCTGCAGGCACAGGCCGAGGGCCGGCACCGCTTTCCGCGCAAGACGCCGATCGTGCGGCCGCAAAAGAGCGGCATCGAGTGGCGCATCAACCTCACGCAATTGGCCAACGAACAGGGCAAAGCCCTGGACGGCACCGACGCCGACGAACTGACCCAGGCCGAACTGCAGGGACGCCGGCAGATCGCGAGCGTGGCCGGCTTCCTGCGCGAGGTGCCCGGCTTCGAGCAGTGCTACATCGTCGACATCGCCCCGCAGGTCGGCATCCGCGAAACGCGCCGCGTGCAGGGCCGCTACCAGCTCACCGAAGCCGACGTGCTGGGCTGCGCCAGCTTCGACGACACCGTCGGCGTCAACGGCTGGCCGCTGGAGCTGCACCTGAAGGGCGATGTCGAGTTCCGCTGGCCGCCCATCCCGCAAAGCCGCGGCTTCAACCACCTGCCCTACCGCATGGTCGTGCCCCAGGGCGTGGACAACCTCTGGGTGGCCGGCCGCTGCGCCTCGATGACGCATGAAGCCCAGTCCGCCGCCCGGGTGACCGGCGCGTGCTTCGTGATGGGCGAAGCGGCAGGCACGGCGGCCGACCTGGCGCTGTCGGCCGGCTGTGCCGCCGGTGGCGTGGACGTGGGCGTGCTGCAGGCCCGCCTCGAATCGCGCGGCGCCTGGCTCGGCCGCGAGGACTGACCCCGTTTTCCGGCAAAGGAACCCGCGAAATGAACGCGTCCGACACCGCCCTGCGCGCGCGCCAGCAGCTGTACCGCGACATGGACCCGCACAACCTCACGCCGCTGTGGGAGGTGTTGCATGCGCTGGTGCCGCCGCAGCCGCGCAGCCCCTGCGTGCCGGCGCACTGGAAGTACGACGAGGTGCGGCCTCTCCTGATGCGCGCCGGCGAAGCCATCACCGCCGAAGAAGCGGTGCGCCGCGTGCTGATCCTCGAGAACCCGGCGCTGCGCGGCCAGTCGGCCATCACCCAGTCGCTGTACGCCGGCCTGCAACTGATCCTGCCCGGCGAGGTCGCGCCCAGTCACCGCCACGTGCAGAGCGCGCTGCGCTTCATCGTCGAAGGCAGCGGCGCCTACACCGCCGTCGATGGCGAGCGCGCGACCATGCAGCCGGGCGACTTCATCATCACGCCGAGCTGGACCTTCCACGACCACGGCAACGAGGCCGGCGCCCCGGTGGTGTGGCTGGACGGCCTGGACATCCCCATGGTTCGCTTCCTGGACGCGGGTTTTGCCGAGAACGACAGCTCGCGCTCGCAGCAGGTCACGCGAAAGGAAGGCAGCAGCTTCGCGCGTTACGGGCACAACATGGCGCCGGTGCGGCACGACGCGCCCTTCGGCGCCACATCGCCGATCTTCAGCTACCCGTACGAACGCAGCCGCGAGGCGCTGCAGCGCCTCGAGCGTGATGCGCCGGTCGACGAATGGGACGGCGTCAAGCTGCGCTACGTGAACCCGCTGACGGGCGGCTACCCGATGCCCACCATGGCGACCTTCATGCAGAAGCTGCCGGCCGGCTTCCGCGGCAAGGGCTGGCGCCAGACCGACGGCGCCGTCTACAGCGTGGTCGAGGGCGCCGGCAGCGTGGAAGTCGAAGCGGGCGAGCAGCGCTGGCGCTTCGACTTCGGCCCGCGCGACCACTTCGTCATTCCGTCCTGGCACACGGCCCGCCTCTCCTCGCCGGGCGGCTGCGTGCTGTTCAGTTTTTCCGACCGGCCGGTGCACCAGGCGCTGGCCATCCACAGAGAAGAAAGGTTGTCATGAGCTACGTCTTTGCAGCGCCCGCGGTCACTTCGGTGCCGGTGTCAGGCCGCGCCGAGCGCTTCCCGGTCCATCGCGTGTACTGCGTCGGCCGCAACTACGTGGAACACGCCCAGGAAATGGGCTTCACCGGCCGAGAGCCGCCCTTCTTCTTCCTCAAGCCGGCCGACGCCATCGTGCCGGTGCCGCAGGGAGAGACGGGTTCCATCCCCTATCCCACGCTGACGAAGAACCTGCACCACGAGATCGAACTGGTGGTGGCGATCGGCACCGGCGGGCGCAACATCAAGGCCGCCGACGCGCACAAGCACATCTTCGGCTACGCGGTGGGCCTGGACATGACCCGCCGCGACCTGCAGGGCGAGATGAAGAAGCAGGGCCGCCCCTGGGACATCGGCAAGGCCTACGACCAGTCCGGCCCCATGGGCCCGATCACGCCGGCGGCGCAGGCGGGCGAAGTGACCCAGGCCGCGATCTGGCTGCAGGTCAATGGCCAGGACCGGCAGCGCAGCAACGTGTCCAAGCTGATCTGGAACATAGCCGAGACCATCGAGCACCTGTCCGCTGCGTGGGAGCTCGCGCCCGGCGACCTGATCTTCACCGGCACGCCCGAGGGCGTGGCGGCGGTGGTGTCGGGCGACACGCTGGTGGGTGCCGTCGACGGCTTGGGCGAACTGCGCGTGCGCATCGCCTGACACTGATCAAAGCGCGACGATAATCCGCTACCCGGCGCCATGGGCGCCGGCCGTGGCCCGCTGCAGCCGCGGCGATGAACAACAAAGAGGAGAGACCGCCTTGCGCGTACTGGAACCCCTGGCCAAGCTGTGCGCCGTGGCCGCCGGGCTGTTGCTGACCGCCATCACCCTGATGACGTGCGCCAGCCTGATCGGGCGCAACACCATCGGCGTCACGATCGTCGGCGCCTTCGAACTCACCGGCGTGGCGGCCGGCGCCGGCATCGCGCTGTTCATGCCGATCTGCCAGGCGCGCGGCGGCAACATCATCGTCGACTTCTTCACCGCCAAGGCCAGCGCACGCGCGCAGTCGGCCATGGATCGCGTGGGCGCCTTCGTGCTGACGCTGATCTTCGCCCTGCTCGCCTGGCGCACCACGCTGGGGGGGCTGAACAGCTGGTCCTACAACTCGGAAACCCAGATCATGGGCTTTCCGGAGTGGGTGGTCTATGCAGTGATGGTGCCGGCCTTCGTGCTGACCGGGCTGATCGCGCTGCACCAGGCCGTGTTCGGCTTCGGCGCCCACGATGACGCCGGGGAGGGCGCGATATGAGCCCGCTCGCGCTCACGGCCCTCATCTTCGGATCGATGCTGGCCCTCATGGCGATCCGGGTGCCGATCGCCGCCAGCATGTTCGCCGCCGGCACCATCGGCTACCTCTCGCAGACGGGCTGGCTGCCGTACGCCAACTTCCTGAACACGCAGGCCTTCGCCCGCTTCGCCAGCTACGACCTGTCGGTGATCCCGCTGTTCATCCTGATGGGGCACTTCGCCACCAAGGGCGGCATCAGCCGGGCGCTGTTCGAGTTCGCTGCCGGCGTGATGGGACGCTTCAAGGGCGGCCTGGCCATGGCGTCGCTGCTCGCCTGCGCGGCCTTCGGCGCGATCAGCGGCTCGTCGGTCGCCACCGCGGCCACCATCACCAGCGTGGCCCTGCCCGAGATGCGCCGGCATGGCTACTCGGGCCGCATCGCCACCGGCACGCTGGCGGCCGGCGGCACGCTGGGGATCCAGCTGCCGCCTTCGATCGTGCTGGTGATCTACGCCATCCTGACCGAGCAGAACATCAGCAAGCTGTTCGCCGCGGCGGTGTTGCCGGGCATCATCGCGATGGTCGGCTACATGATCGCCGTGGCCCTCTACGTGCGGCTGGTGCCCGGACACGCGCCGGAAGTCGAAGAGGCACCGCCGCCGCTGACCCTGCGCTCGGTCATCGGCGTGACGCCCATCGCCATCATCTTCGCGCTGGTGTTCGGCGGCATCTATGGCGGCCTGTTCACGCCGACAGAGGGGGCTGCCGTAGGCGCAGCCACCACGTTCCTGACGGCGCTGCTCAAGGGCGAGATGACGCTGTCGAAGCTCAAGGAGTGTTTCTATGGCACGGCGGTCAGCGCCGCGATGATCTTCCTGATCTTCCTGGGCGCCGACCTGATGAACTCCGCCCTGGCGCTGACCCAGGTGCCCAACCAGCTGGCCGAGTTGGTCGGCAGCTGGGGCGTGTCGCCCGTGCTGATCGTGGTGGCGATCCTGCTGTTCTACGTGCTGCTCGGCGCGGTGATGGACGAACTGTCCATGCTGCTGCTGACGATCCCCATCTTCTTCCCGCTGATCCTCGGCCTGGACTTCGGCATGCCGAAGGAGTCGGCCGCCATCTGGTTCGGGATCATGGTGCTGATGACCGTGGGCTTCGGCCTGATCGCGCCGCCCGTGGGCCTGAACGTCTACATCGTCAATGGCCTGGCCAAGGACGTGCCCATGGGCGAAACCTACCGGGGCGTGATGCCGTTCCTGCTCAGCGACGTGATCCGCACGATGCTGCTGCTTTTCTTTCCGCCGATCTCGCTGTGGCTCGTGCAGTTCGTCGGATGACCATTGCTGAGGGAAAGCCCCGTAGCTTGCCGCGCGACCTCGCGGTACTTTCGTCAAGTTCCATTTTTTCTTCGTCGGAGAAACACCTCATGATCCAGCGACGCACCCTGCTGAAATCTTCCGCCGCGGCCGTGGCCCTCGGCGCCCCCGGCCTCAGCGGCCTGGCCCAACAGGCCGTCACCCT
>JAKFEA010000056.1:0-14373 GCA_036675905.1 Acidovorax sp.
TCGAACGGCGGCACGCTGGCCCTGACCGGCGCCGAGCGGCTGCTGGACACGGCGGCGCTGAGCGTCGACGGGACGCTGAACCTGGGCGGAGCCGAGACGATCGGCTCGCTGCAGGGCGCCGCCTCCGGATCGGTCGCCACCGTTGCGGCCAGCAGTCTCACGGTGGGTGATGCGACGAACACCACGTTTGCCGGTGTAATCAGCGGCGCGGGCGGCCTCAACAAAGTGGGCACCGGCAACCTGACGGTGACGGGCGCCAACACCTACGGCGGCGGCACCACGGTCACGGCGGGCACGCTGACGGGCAACACGACCAGCCTGCAGGGCAACATCACCAACAATGCGGCGCTGGTGTTCGACCAGGCGGCGGCGGGCACCTACGCTGGCGTGATCAGCGGCACGGGTACGCTCGACAAGAGCGGCGCGGGCAACCTGACGGTGACGGGCGCCAACACCTACGGCGGCGGCACCACGGTCTCTGGCGGCGCTCTGACGCTCGGCCATGCGACGGCGGCAGGCACCGGTGACATCGCCATTGGCGCCGGCACGCTCAATATCAATGGCGTGACCATCGCCAACAACGCGACCATCAATGGCGGCACGATCACCGGCACGGGCGCGGCAGGGATGAGCGGTACGTTGGGTGTCACCGGCGCGAACACGTTCAACACGGCAGCGGCTGGCGATACGCTCACCATGGGGGGCGTGATCAGCGGAGCGGGCGGTTTCGACAAGACCGGCGCCGGCACGCTGGTCGTGACGGCAGCCAACACCTTCACGGGTGGGTCATCCATCTCCGCAGGCACGCTGCAGATCGGCACCGGCGGTGCCACAGGTACGCTGGGGAACAGCCAGATCGACAATAACGCCACCCTGGTCGTCAACCGCAGCGATGCGATCACCCTGTCGAACAACATCACCGGTACCGGCAACCTGATCCAGGCCGGCGGGGGCAATACCACCCTGGCGGGCACCAACAGCTACTCGGGCGGCACGCAGGTGAATGCCGGCACGCTGACCGGCAACACGACCAGCCTGCAGGGCGCGATCGTGAACAACGCCGCTGTCGTCTTCGACCAGGCGGCAGTGGGAACGTACGCGGGCACCATTAGCGGCACCGGCACGCTGACCAAGCTGAACGCGGGCAACCTGACCATGACGGGAGCCAACACCTACGGCGGCGGCACCACGGTCACGGCGGGCACGCTGACCGGCAACACCACCAGCCTGCAGGGTGCCATCACCAACAATGCGGCGGTGGCGTTCAACCAGGCAGCCGACGGCACCTACGCCGGCGTAATCAGCGGTGCAGGCTCGGTGTCAAAGGCCGGCGCCGGTAACCTGACACTGACCGGCGCCAATACGTACGGCGGAGGCACCACGGTCGCGGCTGGCACGCTGACGGGCGATACCACCAGCTTGCAAGGCAACATCACCAACAACGCGGCTGTGGTGTTCAACCAGGGCGCGGCGGGCACCTACGCCGGCGTGATCGGTGGAGCGGGATCGGTCACCAAGGCCGGCGCCGGTAACCTGACGCTCGGCGGCATGAACACCTATACGGGTGCCACCAACGTGGACGCCGGCATCCTGACCCTGGGCGCCAACGACCGCCTCGCCGACGGCACTACCGTCAACGTTGCAGCCGCGGGCACGCTGAACATGGGCACGTTCACCGACACGGTCGGCACGGCCAACCTGAACGGCACGCTTGCCGGCACCGGCAAGCTGACGGCGGGCACGTACAACCTGAACGGCGCCACCGTCAACGCCAACCTGGGCAGCGGAACTCTGAACAGCGCCGGCACCACGGCGATGAACGGCACGTCCGATGCCACGACGGTCAATATCACCAGCGGCACGATGACGCTGGGCGGGACCACCAACCGATTGACCAGTGCCACCACGCTGGCCATCGCCAACGGCGCCATCCTGAACACCGGAGCAGCGGCCCAGGCTCTGGGCACGGCAGCCGTGACGAACAACGGCACGCTGACCACCACCGGCGCCATCTCCGCCGGCAGCATCACCAGCAGCGGCACGGCCACCTACGGCGGCAACGTCACGACCACTGGCGCGCAGACGTACACGGGTACGCTGAGCACTGCGGCAGGCTCCACGCTGGAGGCGGCGGGCAACCTGTCGTCCACCAACGCGGCCGCCACGACGGTTGGTGACAGCACCACCTTCCGCCTGAACGGCGCTGGCACCGTCAACGTGGCCGGCAACTACGCGGGCGCGGTGAAGGTCGATGGCGGCGCCACCAGCGTCACGCTGTCCGACTTCAGCGAGGCCACACCGTTCGTGGTGAACCAGATGACGGTCGCTCCGACCGCCGACGTGACGCTGAATTCGGCGGGCGCGCTGACGGTGGACGCCGCCAACCTGTCCCCGGTGGCCAACCTGTCGGCTACGGTGACCAAGGGCAACGCGATGTTCCTGAACTCGCAAACCACGCGCAACGGCCAGCCGGGCGTTCTGGCCACGGGCAGCATCACGCTGCAGGTGGACGAGGGCGACGTGAACACCCAGGCCGACCCGATGTGGATCAACACCGCCACGCCGAACCTGAGCGTCACGATCGACGGCGCCTTCAAGGCCTGGCTGGCGGGGAACGTCAGTTCCGATGCGGTCACCCGCCGGTTCCTGTCGGATGCGGCGGACGGCGTCGGCGCCAGCCGCGCCGAGATGGTGCGCGAGTTCCTGCACGAGCTGAAGCGCAATGCCGGCATCGGCGTGGTGGAGGACCGGGTCCTGTTCGGCGACATCGACCTGGACGGCATCACCGCCCCGCTGAGCTTCAGCAACCTGGCGGTCAAGCTGCCCAAGTGCGCCGGCGAGCAGGTCAACTCGCAGCAGTGCAACTGAAGCCGGGCGCTGCCTGAAAAAGAGGGCGCTTCGGCGCCCTCTTTCAATTGCGTTGACCGGATGTCGACGGCTCCCGGCGGGCACGCACTCCCGATGAATGGCACTGGCACCACATATGCCTCCGCACCGGGTGCAAACCCGTGACTTCCTGCGGCAGCATCGGCTGGCCGCACGGAACGGCAGAGCTTAAACTCGGCTGAACCGCCCGCCCGCCACGTGACCGTCGTCAAGAAACTCGGCCGCTACGACATCATTCGCACCCTCGGGAAGGGCGCGATGGGCCTGGTCTATGAGGGCAAGGACTCGGTGCTGCAGCGCCGGGTGGCGATCAAGACCATCATCGTCGAGAACCTCGACTCCAAGGCGGCCGAGGAGTACGAGTCGCGCTTCCGCACGGAGGCGCTGGCAGCCGCGCGGCTGCTGCACCCCAACATCGTGCCGGTGTTCGACTTCGGCCGGCACGAGGGCATCGCCTTCCTGGTGATGCAGTACATCGAGGGCGACGACCTCAAGGACCACCTCGACCGCGGCGAGCGCTACAGCCCGCAGGCGGCGATGGCGATGGTGCTGGACCTGCTGTCCGCGCTGGACCACGCGCACGAGAACAACATCGTGCACCGGGACATCAAGCCGGCCAACATGCTGATCGAGAAGGGGCGGGTCAAGCTCACCGACTTCGGCGTGGCCCGCATCCAGGACCCGGATGCCGCCAACAAGACCCAGTTGGGCGCAGGCGGCATCGGCACGCCGCGCTACATGTCGCCCGAGCAGGCGCAGGGCCAGCGGGTCGACACGCGCTCCGACCTGTTCAGCGCCGGCATCGTGCTGTACGAGCTGCTGACCGGGGTGCGGCCGTTCGATGGCGACAACCCGTTCGCGATCATCCACCAGATCGTCAGCTCGGTCCCGCCACCGCCCACGTACCACAACCCGCGGCTGCCCAAGGCGCTGGACGCGGTCGTGGCCAAGGCGCTGGCCAAGAACCGCGACGAGCGCTATTCCACGGCGCGCGAGTTCGCGGTATCCCTCAAGGCGGCCGGCCAGCGCGGGGGCGGCAGCACCACCGGGGGCGGCGCCAGCAGCGCCGGGGCGTCCTCCGCGCCGGCGCCCGCGGCAGGCAGGGCGGCGGACACCGGCGCGCCCACCGCACCTTCCACCATCAACCTCGAGCTCGAACTCGAATACTGGAAGGACATCAAGGACTCCGAGGACGCGCACGATTTCGTCGACTTCCTCGACCAGTTCCCCAGCGGCAAGTTCGCGGCACTGGCGCAACGCCGGCTCAAGAGACTCGGCCATGACGCGGGCAGTGCAGAGCCGACCGCGCGCAGCGGGGCCGGCGCCGCCGAAGACGACGAAGCCACCCGGCTGCCGGGCCAGCTGACCCGCCCGCCGGGTCCCGGCACGTCGGGCACTTCCGGCACCTCGGGTACCTCCGGCACCTCGGGGACCTACGGCAGTTCCGGCACCGCCGGCATGTCCGGCAGCCTGAAGCTGGCCGACAAGCACGTGGTGGTGTCGTCCGACGACGCGACTGTCATGCCGGTGCGCACCGGCCAGCCGGCCAAGGCGCCTGCGGCCATGCCCGATGCGGTTGCCGCCCGCGCCGCGGAAGAGGCCCGCGCGGCCGAAGCGCGCGCCGCAGCTGCCGCCAAGGAAGTCGAGCGCATCGAGGCCGAGCGCAAGGCCGAACAGGCCCGCGCTGCCGAAGAGGCACGGCGCATGGCGGAGGAAGAGGCCAAGGCCAAGGCGGCGGAAGAGCAGCGCCAGAAGGCGGCTGCGGAAGCCAGGCGCAAGGCCGAAGAGGAAGCTCGCCTGAAGGCCGAGCAGGAAGCCAGGGTCAAGGCCGAAGCCGACGCGAAGGCCAAGGCGGAAGCGGAGGCGAAGGCCAAGTCCGAAGCCGAGGCCAAGGCACAAGCCGAGGCGGCCAGGGCCAAGGCCGAGGCTGAAGCCAAGGCCAAGGCGGAAGCCGAAGCAAAGGCCAAGGCTGAAGCTGAGGCGAAGCGCCAGGCGGAGGCGCAAGCCAAGGCCAAGGCCGAGGAAGAGGCGCGCCAGAAGGCGGCCGCCGAAGCGAAGCGCAAGGCCGAAGAGGAAGCACGCCAGAAGGCCGAAGAGGCCAAGCGCAAGGCCGACGTCGAAGCCAAGGCAAAGGCCGATGCGCAAGCCAAGGCCAAAGCGGAAGAGGAAGCGCGGCGCAAGGCTGCCGAAGCCAGCGCCGCCGAAGCCGCGCGCCAAGCCGCCGAACAGGCCGCCCGCAAGGCCGCCGAGCAGGCCAAGGCCCAGCCGGTCACCGCCCCGGCAGCCAGGGCGCCCGCGCCGGCCACGGCCGCTCCGGCTGCCCAGCCCAAGTCCAAGACCGTGCCGATGGCCATAGCCGGCGTGGTTGTGCTCGGACTGATCGGCGGCGGCGTCATGATGATGTCGGGCGGCGACAAGCCCAAGGACGAGACCGTGGCCAAGGCGACGGTCAAGCCACCCGAGGCGCCCCGGCTGGACGAGCAGGCCAAGGCCGCCCCGCCGCCGGTCACCGCGGCCCCGGCCCCGGCGGCGCCCGCGGCCAAGCAGGAAGACCCGAAGAAGGCCGAGGAAGCGCGCAAGGAAGAAGAGGCGCGCCGGAAGGACGAGGCAGCCCGCAAGAAGGCCGAAGACTCGAAGAAGAAGGAAGAAGAAGCCCGCAAGCAGCAGGACGCCAAGAAGCAGGAGGAGGCCCGCAAGGCCGACGATGCCAAGCGCCAGGCGGAAGCCAAGGCGAAGGCGGACACTGAAGCGAAGGCCAGGGCGGAAGCCGAAGCCAAGGCCAAGGCCGACGAGGCCAGGCGACAGGCCGAAGCCAAGACCAAGGCGGACGCGGAAGCGAAGGCCAAGGCGGAGGCTGATGCGAAGGCCAGGGCGGAAGCCGAAGCCAAGGCCAAGGCCGAAGAAGCCAAGCGCCAGGCCGAAGCCAAGGCCAAGGCGGATGCGGAAGCGGCGGCCAAGGCAAAGGCCTCGGCCAACCCGGCCGAGTTGTTCTCGCAAGGCCAGCAGGCCGAGAAAGCCGGCCGCGGCAGCGACGCCGTCAGCGCCTACAAGAAGGCGGCCGGCGCCGGCAGCGGCGCGGCCGCCAAGCGCCTGGGCGAGATCTTCGGCAAGGGCCAGCTCGGCGTTGGC
The DNA here is from genome assembly GCA_036675905.1 of Acidovorax sp. Taxonomy (GTDB): domain Bacteria; phylum Pseudomonadota; class Gammaproteobacteria; order Burkholderiales; family Burkholderiaceae_C; genus Ramlibacter. The sequence goes on from JAKFEA010000056.1 coordinate 6,016, forward strand.
CGCGACCAGGTCGAGGCCAACAAGTGGAACAACGTGGCCATCAAGCTGGGCGAGTGCATCAGCGGCCCGGTGGCCCTGAAGGCCGGCGCGACGGCCAACGACTGCAAGTAAGCCGGTTCGTCGTCGCCCCTCCGCGAATGCGGAGAATCCAGCGCAACGCGCCTGCGGCTTTCGGCCGTCAGCGCCGCCTTCCCCCCAGCAAGCCCCCCAGTACCCCGCGGATGATCTCGCGGCCCACCGTGCTGCCCATGGTGCGCACCGCCGACTTGGCCATGGCTTCCACCATGCCCTCGCGCTTGCCGCCGCGCGGGCCGGTGGAGCCGAACAGGATGTCGCCCAGCCCGCCCATGCCACTGCCGGTCGCCTTGTCGGTGGCGCCGCCGCCGGCGGACGAAGCGGGGGAGGGCGCCTGCTCGGCCCGGGCCTTGAGCTTCTCGTAGGCCGATTCGCGGTCCTGCGTCTTGTCGTAGGTGCCGGCCACCAGCGAGCCGGCGATCAATTCCTGGCGCTGCTGCGGCGAGATCGGGCCGATCTGGCTGCCGGGCGGCAGCACGTACACGCGCTCGGTGATGCTGGGCCGGCCCTTGGCATCCAGCAGGCTGACGAGCGCTTCGCCCACCGCCAGCTCGGTGATCGCCGTTTCGATGTCCAGGCCCGGCTTTTGGCGCATGGTTTGCGCGGTTGCATTCACGGCCTTCTGGTCGCGCGGCGTGTAGGCGCGCAAGGCATGCTGCACCCGGTTGCCCAACTGGGCCAGAACGGAGTCCGGGATGTCCAGCGGGTTCTGCGTCACGAAATACACGCCCACGCCCTTGGACCGCACCAGCCGCACGACCAGTTCGATGCGCTCGACCAGCACGGTCGGCGCATCCTTGAAGAGCAGGTGCGCTTCGTCGAAGAAGAACACCAGCTTCGGCTTGTCGGGGTCGCCGATCTCGGGCAGTGTCTCGAACAGCTCCGACAGCATCCACAGCAGGAAGGTCGCGTACAGCCTGGGCGAGCTCAGCAGCTTGTCGGCAGCCAGGATGTTGATCACGCCCTTGCCCGAGACGGTCTGCATGAAGTCGGCTATGTCCAGCATGGGCTCGCCGAAGAAGCGGTCGCCGCCCTGCGACTCGATCTGCAGCAGGCCGCGCTGGATGGCGCCCACGCTGGCGGCGCTGATGTTGCCGTATTCGGTGCGGAACTGCGCCGCGTTGTCGCCCACGTGCTGCAGCATGGCGCGCAGGTCCTTCAGGTCCAGCAGCAGCAGCCCGTTGTCGTCGGCGATCTTGAAGACGATGTTGAGCACGCCGGACTGGGTGTCGTTCAGGTCCAGCATGCGCGCCAGCAGCAGCGGCCCCATGTCAGAGACAGTGGCGCGCACCGGGTGGCCCTGCTCGCCGAACACATCCCACAGCGTGGACGGGCAGGCGGCGGATTCGGGCATCGGCAGGCCGCGCTCCTGCACCACCTGGGCCATCTTGGCCGGCATGGTGCCCGCCTGGCTGATGCCGGTGAGATCGCCCTTCACGTCCGCCATGAACACCGGCACGCCGATGCGCGAGAAGCCCTCGGCCAGGGTCTGCAGTGTCACGGTCTTGCCCGTGCCGGTGGCGCCCGTGACCAGGCCATGGCGGTTGGCCAGGCCCGGCAGCAGGAAGCATTCGGTGTCGCCGTGCTTGGCGATCATCAAGGATTCGGCCATAGGTCAAAAGTAGAATGGGGACCGCAGCAATATAGCAACGCGCTGCGCGTTGCAGGGACCGAAGAAGGAAGCGAAGTGGCCGGACACAGCAAATGGGCAAACATCCAGCACCGCAAGGGCCGGCAGGATGAAAAGCGCGGCCGGGTCTGGACGCGGGTCATCCGCGAGATCATGGTGGCGGCGCGCCAGGGCGGCGGCGACCTGAATGCCAATCCGCGCCTGCGGCTGGCGGTGGACAAGGCCAAGGCGGCCAACATGCCGGCCGACACCATCAAGCGCAACATCGACAAGGCCACCGGCAACCTCGAGGGGGTGAACTACGAGGAGATCCGCTACGAGGGCTACGGCATCGGTGGCGCCGCGGTGATCGTCGACACCATGACCGACAACAAGGTCCGCACCGTGGCCGAGGTGCGGCACGCGTTCAGCAAGTACGGCGGCAACCTCGGATCGGAAGGCTCGGTCGCATTCCAGTTCAGGAACGTGGGCCAGCTCATCCTGGCGCCGGGCACCAGCGAGGACAAGGTCATGGAAGCGGCGCTCGAAGCCGGCGCCGAGGACGTGGTCACCGATGAGGACGGCGCCATAGAGGTGCTGACGGCCCCGGGCGACTTCGAGAGCGTCAAGAACGCCCTGGAAGCCGCCGGCCTGAAGCCCGAGGTGGCCGAGGTCACCCTGCGCCCCGAGAACACCATCGAGCTCGGCGGCGACGATGCCGCCCGCATGCAGAAGCTGCTGGACATGCTGGAAGACCTGGACGACGTGCAGGATGTGTTCCACAACGCGTCCCTGCCCTCCGAATGAAAGTCCTGGTCATCGGCGGAGGCGGCCGGGAGCACGCGCTGGCCTGGAAGCTGGCGCAGTCGCCCAAGCTGCAGAAGGTGTGCGTGGCGCCCGGCAACGGCGGCACGGCGCTCGATCCGCGCCTGGAGAACGTGCCGATCACCGACATCGCCGCGCTGCGCGACTGGGCGCTGGCGGAGAAGATCGCACTTGCCGTGGTCGGGCCCGAGGCCCCGCTGGCGGCGGGCGTCGTGGATGACTTCCGCGCGCACGGGCTGCGCGTGTTCGGCCCCACCCGGGCCGCGGCGCAACTGGAAAGCTCCAAGGCGTTCTCCAAGGCCTTCATGCAGCGCCACGGCATTCCCACGGCGGAGTACCAGGCGTTCACCGATGCGGCACAGGCCCATGCGTACGTCGACCGCAAGGGCGCACCGATTGTCGTGAAGGCCGACGGCCTGGCCGCCGGCAAGGGCGTGGTGGTGGCGATGACGGCCGCCGAGGCGCACGAAGCCATCGACTTCATGCTGCTGGACAACCGCCTGGGCGTGGCCCACAACGAAGGCGGCGCCCGCGTGGTGATCGAGGAGTTCCTGCAAGGCGAGGAAGCCAGCTTCATCGTGCTGTGCGACGGGCGCAACGTCACGCCGCTGGCCAGCAGCCAGGACCACAAGCGTCTGCTCGATGCCGACGCCGGCCCCAACACCGGCGGCATGGGCGCGTATTCGCCGGCGCCGGTGGTCACGCCGGCCGTGCATGCGCGTGCGATGCGCGAAATCATCCTGCCCACCGTGCGCGGCATGGCGGCCGATGGCATTCCCTACACGGGCTTCCTGTACGCCGGCCTGATGGTCGACCGCGAAGGACGGGTCAAGACGCTGGAGTTCAACTGCCGCATGGGCGACCCCGAGACGCAACCCATCCTGATGCGCCTGAAGTCCGACCTGTACGAGGTGCTGATGGCCGCGACCGGCGCAAAGCTGGACCAGGTCGAATTGCAGTGGGACCGCCGAACCGCCCTGGGCGTGGTGATGGCGGCCGGCGGCTACCCGCTGGATCCGCGCAAGGGCGATGCGATCAGCGGCCTGCCGCGCGAGACTGCGGACACCATGGTGTTCCACGCCGGCACGGCGATGAAGGACGGGCAACTGGTCACCAGCGGCGGTCGGGTGCTGTGCGTCACGGCGCTGGCCGACAGCGTCAAGGCGGCGCAGCAGCGCGCCTACCAGGCGGTGCAGGGCATCGACTTCGACGGCGCGCAGTACCGCCGCGACATCGGCCACCGTGCCGCCCACGCCTGATGCAAGCCGTAGACACCGTCCGCAGCTACCTGCTGGGCCTGCAGGAGCGCATCACCTCGGCTTGCGCGGCCATCGATGGCACGCCGTTCCTGGCCGATGCCTGGGAAAAGCCGCCGGGTGAGGCGCTGCAAGGCAATGGCCTGACCAAGATCCTGGAGCAGGGGCCGGTGCTGGAGCGCGCCGGTTGCGGCTTCTCGCACGTGCGCGGGCCGCGCCTGCCGCCCTCGGCCACCCAGCACCGCCCCGATCTGGCAGGGGCTCCGTTCGAAGCGCTGGGCGTTTCGCTCGTGTTCCATCCGCGCAACCCGTATGCGCCCACCGTGCACATGAACGTTCGCATGATCTCGGCGGCGCCGGCCGGAGGCGCGCCGGCGTTCTGGTTCGGCGGGGGCATGGACCTCACGCCCAGCTACGGGTTCGAGGAGGACGCGGTGCATTTCCACCGCGTGTGCCGCCAGTCGCTGGAGCCGTTCGGCGCCGACCGCTACCCGCGCTACAAGAAGTGGTGCGACGAGTATTTCTTCCTGAAGCACCGCAACGAGGCGCGCGGCATCGGCGGCATCTTCTTCGACGACGTGTCGGACCTCGGCTTCGACGGCGGCTTCGCGCTGGTCCGCTCGGTGGGCGATGCCTTCCTCGATGCGTACCTGCCCATCCTGGAGCGCCGCAAGGACACGCCGCATGGCGAGCGCGAGCGCAGCTTCCAGCTGTACCGTCGCGGGCGCTACGTGGAGTTCAACCTGGTCTGGGACCGCGGCACGCATTTCGGGCTGCAATCGGGCGGCCGCACCGAGTCCATCCTGCTGTCCATGCCGCCGCAGTGCAGCTGGGCCTACCGGCAGGAGCCCGAGCCCGGCAGCCCCGAGGCCGAGCTCTACTCCCGGTTCCTGCCGCCCCGGGAGTGGGCTTGACCACCGCTGCCCGCCGCCTGGGCGTTTTCGGCGGCGCCTTCGATCCGCCGCACTTGGCGCACGTGGCGCTGGCGCGCGCCGCGATCGAACAGCTGGGCCTGGACGAATTGCGCGTGTTCCCGACCGGGCAGGCCTGGCACAAGTCGCGCGCGCTGACGGCCGGCGAGCACCGGCTGGCGATGGCGCGCGAGGCCTTCAGCGGGTTGCCGCAGGCCGTGGTCGACGACCGCGAGCTGCACCGCCCGGGGCCGACCTACACCATCGACACGCTGCGGCAGCTGCGCGCCGAGCACCCGCAGGCCGAGCTGTTGCTGGTGATAGGCGCCGACCAGGCCGAGGCCTTGCACGGCTGGCGCGACAGCGCCGAGATCGTCCGCCTGGCCATCCTGGCCGTGGCCGCGCGCGCGCGGCCCGATCCGGATGCGCCGCCCTTCGATGCCTCGACCTTGCCCGGCGGCCGTCACGTGTCCGTCGAGCTTCCCACGATGCCGGTCAGCGCCACGCAGATCCGCGCGCGCGTGCAGGCCGGGCAGGACATCGCCCAGCTGGTTCCCGCGGGCGTCGCAAGTTATATTGCCCGGCACCACCTTTACTCCAGGACCTGATGACCCAAGCCAGCAGCGCAAAGAAAGACACCCAGCGGCTCCAGCGCGCCATCGTCGATGGCCTGGAAGACGTGAAGGGGCAGGACATCCAGGTCTTCGACACCGAGCACCTCTCGCCGCTGTTCGAGCGGGTGGTCGTGGCTTCGGGCACCTCCAACCGGCAGACCAAGGCGCTGGCCGCCAGCGTGCGCGACGCGGTGCGCGAGGCCGGCTTTCCCAAGCCGCGCGTGGAAGGCGAGGAGAACGGCGAGTGGATCATCGTGGACTGCGGCGCCGCCGTCGCCCACATCATGCAGCCGGCCATCCGCAACTACTACCACCTCGAAGAGATCTGGGGCGAGAAGCCGGTGCGGTTGCGGCTGGGAGCACCCAAGCCGGCCGCGGCCGCCGCGCCGGCAGCGCCGCGCAAGGCGACCGCGCCGGCCAGCCTCAGGCGCAGCAGCGCCGCCAAATCGGGTGCGGCGCAGGCCAGCAAGCTGGACGGCAAGGCTGCGCCGGGGAAGAAGACCGTGACGAAGTCCGCTGGCGGCAAGGCTGCTGCGGCCAAGAAGGCCGCGCCGAGACCGACATCTGCCAGGTCCGCTGCCGGGAAGTCGGTTGCCGGCCGGTCCGCATCCGCGAAGGCGCCGGCCAGGTCTGCCGCGAAATCCGGTTCCGCCGCCGCCACGCCGCGCAAGGCTGCCGGCAAGACTCCCGCACGCAAGTCAGCTGCCAGGTCGCCTGCCCGCAAGGCATGAGGCTGCTGGTGGTCGCCGTGGGCCAGCGCGTGCCCGACTGGACGGCCACGGCCTGGGACGACTACGCCAAGCGCTTCCCGCCGGAACTGCGGGTGGAGCTGAAGGCCGTCAAGACCGAGCCGCGCGGCTCGCGCACCGTGGACCAATTGCAGGCCGCCGAGCGCGAGCGCATCGAGGCGGCCCTTCCGCGCGGTGCGCGCGTGGTGGCGCTGGACGAGCGCGGCACGGCGCTCACGACCCCTGCGCTGGCGGCCAAGCTGAAGGCGTGGCAACTCGACGCCGTCGATGTCGCGCTGGTGATCGGCGGGCCCGACGGACTGGCCCCCGATTTCCGCGCCGCGGCCCACGAACGCATCCGCCTGTCGGACCTGACCTTGCCGCATGCGATGGTGCGGGTGCTGCTGGTCGAGCAGTTGTACCGCGCGTGGTCGATCAATGCCGGCCATCCCTATCACCGCGAATAGCCGGCGCGGCCGCATGCGTTTCATCTATCTCGCCTCCCAAAGCCCGCGACGCCGCCAGCTGCTGGAGCAACTCGGCGTCGCCCACGAGCTGCTGCTGCCCGATCCCGGCGAGGACACCGAGTCGATCGAAGCGGTGCTTCCGAACGAAGCCCCCGCGCACTATGTCCGCAGGGTCACTGCCCTGAAGCTCGACGCCGCCCTGCAGCGGCTGGAGCGACGCGGCCTGGCGGCGGCGCCGGTGCTGTGCTCCGACACGACGGTCGCCCTCGGGCGCACGATCTACGGCAAGCCGGCGGACGAAGGCGATGCCGCGCGCATGCTGCGGGAGCTGTCCGGCAGCACCCATCGCGTCCTCACCGCAGTGGCCGTCCAGCAGGGACGCACGCGGCGCGAAGCGCTGAGCGATTCGCGCGTGACCTTCGCGACCCTCTCGCCTCGACAGATCCGCGACTACGTTGCCACCGGCGAGCCCATGGGCAAGGCCGGCGCCTATGCGATCCAGGGCCGGGCCTCCGCGTATATTCCCCGCATCGGCGGCAGCTACTCCGGCATCATGGGACTGCCGATGCATGAGACCGCAGTCCTCCTGAAATCCTTCGGCTTTTCCATCTGACTCCGGCCCCACGCTCCAACCCCACCGCATGCAGCAGGACATCCTGATCAACTGGTCCCCGCAGGAGACCCGCGTCGCGATCGTCGAGAGCGGCGCGGTGCAGGAGCTGCACGTCGAGCGCACGCTGGAGCGAGGGTTGGTCGGCAACGTCTACCTGGGCAAGGTGGCGCGCGTGCTGCCCGGCATGCAATCGGCCTTCATCGACATCGGCCTGGAGCGGGCGGCCTTCCTGCACGTGGCCGACCTGCATGGATCGCGCCCGCCCGAGGAGCACGGCAACGGCCGCCAGGCCCAGCCGCCGGTGCCGATCGAAAAGCGCGTGTTCGAGGGCCAGCCGCTGCTGGTGCAGGTGATCAAGGACCCGATCGGCACCAAGGGCGCGCGCCTGTCCACCCAGATCAGCATCGCCGGCCGCCTGCTGGTGTTCCTGCCGCAGGACGACCATGTGGGCGTGTCGCAGAAGATCCCGCACGAACAGCGTGACGCCTTGCGCAGCCGGCTGCAAGCGCTGGTCGGCACGCCAGCCACGGGCGGTGGCGGCGGCTTCATCCTGCGCACCAACGGCGAGGACGCCAGCGATGCCGAGCTCGCCGACGACATCGCCTACCTGCGCAAGACCTGGACGCGCATCCGCGAAGCGGCGACGCGGCAGCCGCCGGGTTCCCTGCTGCACCAGGACCTGAGCCTGCTGGAGCGCGTGCTGCGCGACCTGGTGACCGAGGAAACGCAGGCCATCCGAATCGACTCGCGCGAGCAGTTCGGGGTGCTGCAGGCCTTCGGCCGCGAGTTCATGCCGCAGGCCGCCGAGCGCCTGCAGCTGTACAAGGGCGAGCGGCCGATCTTCGACCTGTTCAACATCGACGAGGAAGTCACCCGGGCGCTGGGCCGCCGGGTCGACCTGAAGTCGGGCGGCTACCTGATCGTCGACCAGACCGAGGCGCTGACCACGGTGGACGTCAACACCGGCGGCTTCGTCGGGGCGCGCAACTTCGACGACACCATCTTCAAGACCAACCTGGAGGCGGCGCACGCCATCGCGCGGCAGCTGCGCCTGCGCAACCTGGGCGGCATCATCATCGTCGACTTCATCGACATGCAGCGCGAGGACCATCGCGACGCCGTGCTCGCCGAGTTCCGCAAGCAGCTCGTGCGCGACCGGACCAAGACCATGTCGGGCGGCTTCTCGCAGCTGGGGCTGGTGGAGATGACGCGCAAGCGCACCCGCGAGTCGCTGGCCCACATGCTGTGCGAGCCCTGCGC
>JAKFEA010000057.1:0-2296 GCA_036675905.1 Acidovorax sp.
CCGCAGGCCGATGCCTTGAAGACGGCCGGGCTGGACTACTACAACCACAACCTGGACACCGCGCCGGACTTCTACGGCGAGATCATCCACACCCGCGACTACCAGGACCGGCTGGACACGCTGGAACACGTGCGCGACGCCGGCATGAAGACCTGCTGCGGCGGCATCGTCGGCATGGGCGAGTCCCGCGACCAGCGGGCCGGCCTGCTGCAGGCGCTGGCCAACCTGCCGGCGCACCCTGATTCGGTGCCGATCAACCGCCTGGTCCAGGTCGAAGGCACCCCCCTGCACGGCACCGTGGAGCTGGACCCGTTCGAATTCGTGCGCACCATCGCGGTTGCGCGCATCACGATGCCGCACTCTATGGTCCGATTGTCGGCCGGCCGCGAATCCATGAGCGACGAGCTGCAGGCGCTGTGTTTCGCCGCCGGCGCCAATTCGATCTTCTACGGGGAAAAGTTGTTGACCACCGGCAACCCGGACGTCGAACGCGACCAGGCCCTGTTCGCGCGCCTGGGCTTGCGGCCCATGCCTGTGCAAGTGGAGACCGGAACCGTGCACGCAGACATCGTCGAAGTTGCGTCCGATTGCGAGCGCGCCGCCTGAGCGACCCGGGGGATAGCTGGCGGGTTTCGGTTTTCAGTCCGTGAAGCTGTCGCCAACTTCCAACCGCCAGCCACCAACCGATAACCAAAAAACCGAAAACATGCCCCGTCCCGACCTTCACGAACGCATCCACGCCCTGCGCAAATTGCGCATCGCCCAGGGCCGCGTGCGCGTGCGTCGCACGATCACCCGCCGCGACGGGGTGCGCGTGGAAGTGGACGGGCGTTGGCTGACCGACTTCTGCAGCAACGATTACCTGGGCCTGGCGCAACAGTTCGATGTGATCAGCGCGCTGCAGGATGGCGCCGCCCGTGATGGTGCCGGCGCCGGGGCCTCGCACCTGGTCAGCGGCCACCACGCCGTGCACGATGCGCTCGAGCGCGAAATGGCCGAGTGGCTGGGCTATCCGCGCGGCCTGCTGTTCGGCAGCGGCTTCCTCGCCAACCTCGCCGTGCAGCAGGCGTTGCTGGAAGACGGCGACGTGTGCGTGCAGGACCGGCTCAACCACGCCAGCCTGCTGGACGCCTCGCGCCTGGCCGGTTGCCGCCTGCGTCGTTATCCGCATGCCGATGCCGAAGGCGCCCTGCGGCAACTGCGGCATGCGCCGGAAGGTGCGGCGCTGCTGGCAACCGACGGGATCTTCAGCATGGATGGCGACGTTGCCCCGCTGCGCGCCTTGACCCTGGTCGCGCGCATGCAGCAGGCCTTGTTGTACGTCGATGACGCGCATGGCGTGGGCGTGCGCGGACCGGAAGGTCGTGGCAGCGTGGCCGAAGCCGGGCTTGGCGTCGCCGAAGTCCCGCTGCTGCTGGCCACCCTGGGCAAGGCCCTGGGCGGTTACGGCGCGATGGTGCTGGGCGACGAGGCGCTGATCCAGCACCTGGCCGAAACCGCGCGGCCCTATATCTACACCACCGCGTTGCCGCCGGCGCAGGCCGCGGCAACGCTGGCGGCGATCAGGCATGCGCGCCGTGACCACTGGCGCCGGGAAAAACTGCAGAACCTGATCGCGCGTTTCCGTACTGGAGCGCAACGGCAGGGACTGGAACTGATGGCCTCCGATTCGCCGATCCAGCCGATCCTGTGCGGCACTGATGCCAATGCCGTGTCCCTGTCCTCCGCGCTGGAAAGCGCGGGCTACCTGGCCACCGCCATCCGGCCGCCCACGGTGCCCGAAGGCAAGGCGCGCCTGCGGGTCACCCTGTCGGCGCTGCACATGCCGGCCGAAGTGGATGCGCTGGTGGAAGTGCTGGCGCGCTCGCGCGATGCCGTGCTCCGCTTCCGCGCGGCGTAGCCCGCGTGGCCTTGCATATCGAAATCGCGGGCAGCGGCCCGCCGCTGGTGTTGATCCATGGCTGGGCGCTGCACGGTGGTGTTTTCGCGCCGTTGGTGGAAAGGTTGGCGGACAGTTTCCAACTGCATCTGGTCGACCTGCCGGGCCATGGCCACAGTCGCGACGACACCACGCCTTTGACTTTGCAGGCGTGCGCCGGGGAAATCCTGGCGCGCACGCCGCCGGCGGTGTGGCTCGGGTGGTCGCTGGGCGGACTTTTCGCGCTGCATGCCGCGTCGGTGTCCGCCCAGGTCCGCGGGCTCGCGCTGGTGGCGGCCACGCCGCGGTTCGTGCGTGGCGATGACTGGCCGCATGCCGTGGAACGCACGGTATTCCAGCAGTTCGGCGCGGAACTCG
>JAKFEA010000058.1:0-1603 GCA_036675905.1 Acidovorax sp.
GCGCAGCATCGAAGGCCTGAAGGTGGACAACGTGTCGCTCACCTTCTTTGCCTCACGCGCGCCGGTGCAGGCGGTGCCGGCTCAGCCCGCCGGCCTGTTGCCGGGCGATCCCGTGGTGTCGTCCCTCGCGATCCTGCTGGCGTGCTGCCTGGCCCTCACCTGGGGTGTGATGGGCTGGCGGATGTGGCACAAGCAGTCCAACCCGCGCGGCATGTCCGCGCTGATGCCGGTTTCCACGCATCGGAGTCAGGCGCCGAACAGCGCGGTTCATCGCCCCGGCCAGTGGTTCGAGCCGTCCGCGAGCGCTGCGATCGACGCGCGTTCAGCCAGCGCCACCATGCCCCCGCGCTTCGACACCGCCCGGCCGGAAACATTCGCCGAGTCCGGCGCGGACGCCGGTTTCGGCGCACCGCGCTGAGCTGACCCGTGTCGCCGCCGAGCGCCGAAACCGAACACCGGCAAGCGGCAATGAACACGGAGGCTTCTCTCTCCAAGGCCTTGCCGCTGCCGACGCAGGCCCAGGCCTCCTGGGCGCAACTGCTGGTTCGCTTCAACCTGCAGCCGGCCTCGTATGCCGATGAGAGCTGGTTGCCCGACTGGGCGGCAGATGCGCGAGAGCCCGTGCTGCAGGAACTGTCGCTCGCCATGCTGCGCGAGCACGGGCTCGAAGACTCATGTGACTGGTGGCTCAACGACCGCGCCGCGCGACTGTTCCTGATGGACCGCCCGGCGCGAGCGCGGCTTGCACTGACGGCGGGCATTGCGGCTCACCGCGACAGCCTGCGTCAGGTCGTGCGACAGCAGCATCTCACGGCCTTGCGCGGCACCCTCGGCGACGCGCTCGACACCCTGTGGCTGCCGGTTGCTGAAGCAGTGGATCACGCGCCCGTGCCGCTGTACCTGCACTGGGAGCCGCTCAACGGCGTGGCGCTGAGGCAGCGCATTCAGAACGACGGCCATCACCAACTGCTGCGTCTCCTCAATCCGCAAGATCCCGTGCAGCGCCCAGCGGCTCTGCGCGCCGCATTCTGCGCGCCCAAGGCGCTCTCGCTGCAAGCCCTGCCCTGCCTGCCCCGACAGCGGGCCGAGCGCTGGGTCAACGCGATCGTCAACGACATTCTTCCTCGCTGGACGCCCACATGGACCTGGTTGTTCTGATCGATCTCCCCGACTTCATGGTCGCCAGCAAGAGCCGGCTCCTGAAGAAAGCGCAGGCCGGTGCGGTGACGGAGGCGGCCGACCTTTTGGTGCGTGCCCGCTCGCGCGACGAGCTGATGCTCAAGCAAACCCTCAACGGCTATGAGCAGGCGCGCCAGCGCGGCCGCCGCCAGGGCACCGCGCAAGCGCAGGCCGAGTGGTCGGGCCGGCTGGCCGCCGCCGCCGCCGCACGGCAGGTGGCCCTGCGCGACCTGGCGCCCGCCATGGTCGACATGGTGGTCGATGCCACCGCCGTCGTGCTCAGGAGCGCCAACCGCCGCCAGCTCATGGCCGGCGCGCTTCAAGCGGTGGACGGGCTGCTCAAGCAGGCGCGCTGGGCTCGTCTGCGGGTGCATCCGTCGCAGGCCGAGATGGCCCGCACTGCGCTCGGCGAGTTCGATGCCAA
>JAKFEA010000059.1:0-8095 GCA_036675905.1 Acidovorax sp.
AGCTGCTTGACCAGCCCCTTGAAGCCGTACTGCTCGTAGAAGGCCTTGAGCTTCTCGGTGTCCTGCCCGTTGATGACGATGTCGTCCAGCGAAGGGATGCCGGGGATGTGCTCCGCCAGCGCGCAATCCTTCTTGATCGTCAGCAGCTCGCGCCCCTTGGGCAGCCAGTCCAGCGCCTTGCGCAGGTTCTCGCCGACCGCGCCCTTGACCTCGTGCGCGCGGGCGATCAGCTGGTCGAGCGAGCCGTACTCCTGCAGCAGCTTGACGGCCGTCTTGGGGCCGACCTTGTCCACGCCCGGCACGTTGTCCACCGAGTCGCCCACCAGCGCCTGGTAGTCCACCATCAGCCGCGGCGGCACGCCGAACTCGGCCTCGACGCCGGCCAGGTCGCGCACCTTGTCGTTCATGGTGTCGATCACCGTGACGTGCTCGTCCACCAGTTGGCTCAGGTCCTTGTCGCCGGAGGAGATCACGGTGCGGATGCCGCGCTCGCTGGCCAGGCAGGCCAGCGTGCCGATGACGTCGTCGGCCTCGACGCCGGGCACGTGCAGCACCTTCCAGCCGAGCAGGCGCACCACCTCGTGGATGGGCGGGATCTGCGCGCGCAGGTCGTCCGGCATGGGCGAGCGGTTGGCCTTGTACTCGGGGTACAGCTCGTCGCGGAAGGTCTTGCCCGGCGCATCGAACACGCAGGCCGCGTAGTCGGCCCGCACGTCCTTGCGCAGCTTCTGCATCATGTTGATCATCCCCCGGATCGCGCCGGTGGCCGGGCTCGAAGCGTCGCCGGGCACCGCCCGCAGGTCGGGCATGGCGTGGTAGGCCCGGTACAGGTAGCTGGAGCCGTCCACCAGCAGCAGGGTCTTGGGGGTGGCGGTGTCGGCGGCGTCGGTCATGCAGGGGATTGTGCCGAAGAGGGCGAAGAGAACAGCAGAGAGCGAACACCGCCCGCCGACCACGCGGCAACAAAAAGCCCGCCGGAGCGGGCTGGTGTAAGCCGGGGAGCGGACTTAGGCTTCGGCCATTTCGGGCTTGTCGGCCTGGGACTTGCCGACCCACTTGTGATGCTGCTCGCGGAACACGATCTGCTGATTCACAAGACGATCCACGGCATTGATCCGCTCGATCATCTTGGACCATCTGCCGTCGTCATTGAACTTCTCCAGCACGATCAGCCGCATTGCGGCGTCCCCCTGCTTCGGCACCTTGCCAGTGCGCTCCCAAAGGCTGATGGACTGCTCCGTGACGCCCATCATGTCAGCAAGGTTGTGCTGCGCCAGGCCCAGCAACGTCCTGAGGAAACGAAACTCCTTGCCGGTCACTCGACCGGGCTTTTTCGTCAGGCAGATTGCAACGGCCTTGTCCAGACCGTCCGCGTCAGAGATGGACACACCCTTCCCGTAAGGCGTGTCGTGGATCCTGTAGCCGTTCTCCAGCCACACGTTGTCCAGCCCGCATTCGGTGTAGTGATGCATCATCGAACTCCTGTCTCAACCAATCACAGTCACAACCAAAAGGCTCGGGTTCTCGTCACACAGGGCCACCACAGTCTTCACCGTGCGCCCGGCGACGTAGTACTCCATCCGAGCTTCCAGGTTCCCTTTGGAGGGATTCGGCTCTGGGGTCAGATGAATGCTGCCGCAGCGCAGGCAATCAGATACCTCAGATCGCAACACCTTTCTAAGCTTCATTTGCTTTCTGGCGTGAATGGTGAGAACCACGAGGTCCGTGTCTCTGGCCAGGGTCCGAATGTGCTTCTGCAGCTGTTGGATCGACTTGGAGCCGATTGCCCTGAAACCCATAAAATTTATGTCCTCGACTGTACCGGCTCAAGCTGGCTTCTGGAAGCTCTTGACCGAATGACCGTGTAGGACTGTGGCTAATTCGGCAGGGCTGGGCGGCTGGCGTTAACCCGGAGGTACCTGCACCCCCGCACGTCCCGGGCCCCGCTTGCCCTTCCGTCTCCCGTGTGGCTGCTTGACGAGAGCCCAAAGCCTTGGCTTAACGCAGTGCCTGCTCCATCCACTGCATGGCGGCTTCCACCTGGCCTTCGTCGCCGGCTGTCAGGAGTTCCAGCCGCAGCCGCGAGAGCATGACCGTGTGGCGAGCCTGCAGCAGTTCGCGCTGCTGGCGTGCCAGGCGCTGTGCCGCCAGCGCGATGTCGACGCGGCTGCGCACGCCGGCATCGAAGGACCGCTCGGCGGAGCGCAGGGCCGTGCCGGCCGAGGCGACGGCCTGTTCCAGCGCGCGCAGGCGTGCCAGGCTTTCGATCACGCCGCGGTGCTCCTTGCGCACGCGCGAGTCCAGTTCGTCCTGCGCCGCCTGCAGCACATGGTTGGCCTTTTCCGATTCGGCGACCGCCTGGCGGGTCTGCGCCGACACGGCCCCGCCCGAATAGATCGGCACGTTCAACTGCAGCCCGACGGAAGTGTTGTCGAAGCTGGACTGGATGCGCGTGACGTTCTCGCTTCCGCTGCGCGAGCGTTGCACCAGCAGGTCCAGCGTCGGCTTGTGGCCGGCCTCAGCCTTCGCGATGTCCTCCCGCGCTGCGTCCGCCTGCGCCCGCAGCATCCTGATCTCGGCGCTGGCTTGGCGCGCGCGCGCCTGCCAGGCCGACAGCTCGCCATCGGCAGTGCCCCAGAGGGCTTCGGTGCGCAACCGGACCGGCTCCAGCCGCGCCGGCTGGCCGCCGAGCAACACCTGCAACTGCTGCGCAGCCGAGGCCTGGAACTGCACGGCCTCGACCTGGTCGGCCAGCGCGGAATCGAGCTGCGCCTGGACTTCGTCGATGTCCGTCCGGGTGCCGGAGCCCGCCTCGAACGACCGACGGGCGGCCGCCAATTGCAGTTCGAGTGCCCGCACCAGCTCGCCGGCAAAGCGCACCTGGCCCTCGGCCAGGGCTACGTCGAAATACGCGCCGCCCACCTTGGCGCCGAAGGCCGGGAACTCCGCATCGCGCTGCGCCTGCGCCGCCCGCTCGCCGTGCCGTGCGGCCTTCAGTGCCGCCCATTGCGCCGGCCGGTACAACGGCTGGCGCAGCGTCAAGGTCTGGTTCTCGCTGAAGTAGCGGTCCTGGCTGGTGACCGGCCCCAGGAATCCGGGATTGGTGCTTTCCAGGTCGTTCTTCAGCCGGGCGGCTGTCAGGGCGACCTGCGGCCGCAGTTGCGCCTTGGCCAGCGGGACGATTTCCTGCCCAGCGCGCCAGGCCGCATCGGCCGCTTGCAGCCTGGCCTCGTGCGGGCGTGCTTGCCGGAACAGTTCGGCCAGGCCGATCCGGTCCTGCGGCGCGGGTGCGGCAGGCTGGGCCCAGGAACCGCCGGCCAGCACCGCTGCGCACACGACCAGCCAGAAGCCGCGCCCGTGCCGCGCGGGACGAATGACGGGGCAGCTCATTCTTCCTTCATCGACGCGGCGACGCGCTTGGTCAGCGGGTGCAGCATGTAGTCGAGCAGGGTCCGCTCGCCCGTGCGGAACACCACTTCCACCGGCATTCCGGGCTGCATCTCGCGCTTGCCCAGCGCGACCTGGCCGTCGTCGGTGAGCACCACGCGGGCCAGGAAATAGGTCAGGCCGGTCTGCGCGTCGGCGAGCGCGTCACGCGAGATGGACAGCACCTTGCCTTCGGCCATGAGCTGCGGCGCATGGGCAAAAGCGCCGAAGCGCACATCGACCGGCGAACCGTCGCGCACACGGTCGATGGCGGTCGGCGGCACGCGCACCTCGATCACCAGTCGCTCGCCGGCCGGCACGATGTCCATGATCTTCTGGGTCGGTGGCACCACGCCCCCGGCGGTCTGGAAGGCCAGCCCGACCACCTGTCCAGCGGCCGGCGAGCGGATTTCGGTGCGGACCAGTTCATCGCGCACGGCGTTGATGCGCTCGGCGTCCGCCTGCACTTCACGCGTCACGTCCGCCAGTTGGCTCTCCACCTCCTTGCGCAACTCCGCCTCGCGGGCCAGCAAACGCTGGCTGATCTCGTCCACAGATCGCAGCAGGCGCGCATTGGCACCGGCCAGGTCATTGATCGCCAGCCGCAGGTCGTCGAGCTGCCGCTCCAGCTCGCGCTGGCGATTGCGCGGCGCATAGCCCTCGGCCACCAGCCCCTTGAGCGACTGCAGTTCGGCGGACAGCGAATCCAGTTGCGACTGGCGCAGCGGCAGCGCGGCCTGGTTGGCGGCGATCTGGGCGCGCTGCGCGGCAATGCCCTGGGCTGCGGCCTGACGTTCCGCCGCCAGGCCGGCCCGGCGGGCGGCGAGCAAGCCGGACTGGTTGCTCATGTGCATCGCGATCTGCGGGTCCTTGGCCATCGCCGTCAGTGCCGGCGGCCAGTGGATGGATGCGGCGCCGCTGCGCTCGGCCAGCAGCCGGGCCTGCATGGCCAGCAGGCCGTAGTAGCGCTGGCGCACCGTCTCCATGTTCGCCCGGGCCAGGCCCGCGTCCAGTTCCATCAGCAGCGCATTGGCGGCGACCACATCGCCTTCCTTGACGTGGACGGCACGCACCACGCCGCCGGTGGGGTGTTGCACCGCCTTGCGCTTGGTGTCGATGCTCACCTGGCCCGCGGCCGGCACGCCCTCGTCCAGCGGGGCAAACGCCGCCCAGGCCGTGAAGAGGACCAGCGCCGTGAAAACGATGCCCACGCCCAGGCGGCGGAACCGCTTGAGTTCATTGCCGGCGGAGGAGAGCCTTGCGCCCTCGTCATGAAGTACTGCTGCCATGGTGCTGTTGGAAGGGGTGCGGAAGGAACGTCAGGCGGCAATGGCTTCGGGCGTCTCGGCCCTCGGTGGCCGGGCCAGGCTGGCCACCCGGCCCCTGGCGAGCGTGACCACCCGATCGGCGACCTGCAGCACGCCGGGCCGGTGCGAAATCACCAGGACGGCACAACCGCGGCGCTTGAGTTGCGCCAGTGCCTGCAGCAGCGCGATCTCGCCGCTGCTGTCCAGTTGGGCGTTGGGTTCGTCCAGCACCACCAGTTCGGGCATGCCGTACACCGCGCGGGCCAGCGCGATGCGCTGCCGTTGCCCACCCGAAAGGAAATGACCGGCCACGCCCACCGGCGTGTCGTAGCCCATCGGCATGCGCTGGATGGTTTCGTGCAGGCCGGCGAGTTGGGCCGCCTCGATCACCTTGCGGCTATCGGCCTCGGCGAAGCGCGCGATGTTGTCAGCAACGGTGCCGGCGAACAGGTCCACCGATTGCGGCAGGTAGCCGATCGCTTCGCTGGCCGGTCGTTCGCCGAGCGCCCACAGCACCCGGCCTTCCGTGGGCGACGCAATGCCCAGCAGGGTGCGCGCCAGCGTGCTCTTGCCGCTGCCCGACGGGCCCTGCAGCAAGACCAGCTCGCCTTTCCTGAGCACCAGGTCGATGTGTTGCAGCACCGGCGCGGGCCTTCCGGGGAACGAGATGCCGACCTGTTCGAGGCGCGCCACCTCGCCTGCGTCGATCTCCGACGTGTGCCGGGCCGGAGCTTGTACGGGCTCCTGCGCGGAAGAGGCCAGCAGCGACTTCAGCCGCTCGAAAGCCTTGCCGGCGCCCAGCGCCAATCCCCAGGTCTGGGCCCACGCGTCCAGCGGAGCGAGCGCCCGGGTGGTCAGCACGTTGGCGGCGATCATGGCGCCCACCGTCAGGTCGCCGCGGATCACCAGCCACGCGCCTACTCCGAGCGCCGCCGACTGCTGCGTGTAGCGCAGCCACTTGCTCCAGCCGGTCCAGCGCGCCTGGCGTGCATCGACCTCGCCTTCCACGCGCATGGCGTGGCCATGGCGCTCCTGCCAGAGCCGGCGGACGCGGGCGCCCATGCCCATGGCCCGGATCAACTCGCTCGCTCGCAGGAACTGCGCCGCGGTGCTCTCCGCGTGCTGGCTCGCCTGTTGGGCCTTCTCGACCCGCCCTTGCGAGCCGCGGTGCGAAAGCCACGTCGCGCCGAGCTGTAGCACTCCGAACAGGATCGCCGCGGCTCCGAGCACCGGATGCAGCAGGAACAGCACGCCGACGTAGATCGGCACCCAGGGGACATCCAGCAAGGCCAGGAACCCGGGGCCGGTGAGGTACTGGCGCACCTGCGTCAGGTCGCCCAGGTGCTGCGTGATGCTGGCCGGCTGCCCTTGCAGGCGCTGCCGATAGGCCGAGCGGAACACGGCGGGCGCCAGGCGGGCGTCCAGCGACAGGCCGATGCGGATCAGCAATCGGGAGCGGAACCAGTCGGCGGACGCCATCAGGGCCAACAGGAACACCGTGATCAGGGTCACCGCCAGCAGCGTCCCCTGCGAACCGCTGACCAGGACGCGGTCGTAGATCTGCAGCATGTACAGCGTCGGCACCAGCATCAGCAGGTTGATCACGGCCGCGAAGCCGGTCACCGCCAGCCAGTCGGGCCGGTTCCAGGCCAGCAGGCCGGACCACAGGCGAGCCCCGGCCAGCTTCATGCGCGGCTCCCGGCTGGCGGGTTGCCGGCCGGCGGAGTGCCGCCCGCCAGCGCCGCCAGCACCTGCTGCCGCGGACCGAATGCCTTGATCTGCCCCTCCACCAGCAGCAGCAGCTTGTCGGCGGCATCCAGCACCTGGGTGCGATGCGTGATCACGACGAAGGTGGTGCCCGCCGCCTTCATCTCGCCGATGGCCTGCAGCAGGGCCTGGTCGCCCGCGGCATCCAGGCTGGAATTGGGTTCGTCCAGCACCACCAGCGCCGGCCGGCCGTACAGCGCGGCGGCCAGCCCCAGGCGCTGGCGCTCGCCGCCGGACAGCAGCCGCGACGCCTCGTCCACCGGCGTCTGGTAGCCCTGCGCAAGCGCGGCGATGGTCTCGTGCAGCCCCACGCGGCGCGCGGCCTGCTCGACCGCCGTGGGGTCCGCGCCTTCGAAGCGGCAGATGTTGTCGGCGATGGTACCGGGCAGCAGTTGCACGTCCTGCGGCAGGTAGCCGATGTGGCGGCCGACTTCCTCGCGATCCCAGGCGAACAGGTCGAACCCGTCCAGGCGCACGGCGCCCTGCTGCGCGGGCCACAGGCCCACCAGCATCCTCGCCAGGGTGCTCTTGCCGGCGGCCGAAGGGCCGATCACGGCCAGGGTCTCGCCACGCGCCAGCCGGAAGCTGATGCCCTTGAGGATGGGCACGGCGACACGCAGGCCGGGCGCGCTGGCGACCAGCGCCTCGACGGACAAGTCTCCCTTGGGCGCCGGCAGCGGCAGGCCCATGGGCGGATCCGGATACAGCGACAGCAGTTGCTGCAGGCGCTGCCACGCCTGCCGGGCGCCCGTCACCTGGGTCCACTGGATCAGCACCTGCAGCAGCGGCGCCAGCACCCGGCCGCCCAGGATGGATGCGACGATCATCATCGCGGGGCCGCCCCACAGGTCGTCGGCCAGCAGCAGCCAGCAGCCCAGTCCCAGCAGGCCCGAGCCCACGATGTTCTGCCACCAGCGGGCCAGCGCCGACGACGTGCCGGCACGCTCGGAGGCTTGCGCCTGCAACGCGAGGGCCTTGGCTTGCCGTTCGATCCAGAGCGCCTCCATCCGTCCCGCCATCCCCATGGAGGCCAGCACTTCGGCGTTGCGCACGGTTTCGTCGGCACGCCGGTTCGACGCCGCGGCTTCCGTATTGGCCTTCTGCATCAGCGGCGCAGTGGCACGCTCGGTGGCCGTCGCAAGCCCGACCTGCAGCAAAGCACCGGCCATGGCGAAGACGCCCAGCCACGGCGAAATCCAGAACACCGCCAGCAGGAACAGCAGCGACACCGGCGCGTCCAGCAGGCCGTGCGCCGCAGGCGAATGGATGAAGCGGCGGACGGTGCGCCAGTCCTGCAGGGCCTGGCCGTCACCCCCCGGCTGCTGGGTCGCGCCCGCCTGCAGCGCGATGCGGAACAGCCGCGGGCCCAGGGCACTGTCCAACGACGCGGAGGCATGCTGCAGCAGCCGGCCGCGCAACCACTCCAGCAACTCCATCACCACGAAGGCACCGACCACCAGCAGCGACAGCATCAACAGCGTGGTGATGCTGCGCGAGTTCACCACCCGGCCGTACACCTCCAGCATGTACACGGCGGGCGCGAGCGCCAGCACGCCGGCCAGCCAGCCGCTGGCCAGCACTGGCAGCCGCCAGGG
>JAKFEA010000060.1:0-1746 GCA_036675905.1 Acidovorax sp.
GCGCACCACTTGAGCGCCGACAGCTGCCAGCCGCCGGTGCCGAAGCCGGTCTTCATGCGGGTGATGCACACCTTGCCCGGGCCGATGCCGACCTTGGTGGCGTCGGCGCCCCAGTTCTCCAGGTCGATCACCGCTTCCGGCGTGCCGACGTTGCCGGCGATCACGAAGGTGGACGGCAGCTTCGCCTTCAGGTGCGCGATCATGTTCTTCACGCTGTCGGCATGGCCGTGCGCGATGTCGATGGTCACGTAGTCGGGCGCCAGCCCCTGCGCGGCCAGCTGGTCGACCGTGTCGTAGTCGGGCTTCTTGACGCCCAGCGAGATCGAGGCGAAGGCACCGTGCTCCTTCATCCACCGGACGAACGCCAGGTTGTCCAGGTCGAAGCGGTGCATCACGTAGAAGTAGCCGTTCTGCGCCAGCCAGAGGCAGATCTTTTCGTCCACCACCGTCTTCATGTTGGCGGGGACCACCGGGATGCGGAACGTGCGGCCGCCCAGCTCGACGCTGGTGTCGCACTCGGAGCGGCTTTCCACGCGGCACTTGCGCGGCAGCAGCAGGACTTTGTCGTAGTCGAAGATTTCCATGTGACCAAGCTCCCTGGAGAGGAATCGTTGAAGAACGAGTGGACGCTTGGACTGGGCCCGGCCAAAAAAAAACCGGGTCCCAAATGCTTGGGCCCGGTGCGCAATTCTAGCGCCTGTGCTCCCCGGGGTCGCAGCGCGACTCGGAGATGGCCCTGATCTTTCCCCGTGAATCCTGCAGCCAGCCCACCACCCGCAGCCGTTCGGGCTGGGCGCCCTCGGGGATGCTCATGGGGCGCGCCTCGAAGCGCCGACCGGGCGCCGCCGGCCAGGGCACCTGCAGCAGGTTGCGAACCAGGTTGCGCTCGACGGGCGAGCCCTCGGTGCCCGCCGGCAACGTCTCCACCAGGGCCAACCAGCCGGTGAACGGGCCCTCGCCGCCGCCCAGCGACTGGATGGAGGTGCCGACGTAGCCGTTGAACGCAGGCCCCAGGGCGACGCGCAGCTGTCCGGCGGCTTCCTGCCGGGCCGTGCGCACCGAATCGAGCCCGGCCGGCGCCTTGCGGCCGAGCGCGCGCAGGCGTTCCCCGGCGTCGCGGGTGGCGGCGGCCGACAGCGGCGCGTCGTCGCCGCGCCCGCCCGGCACGATCCAGTCGAGGGCCAGTTCACCCGCACGCGGGCGCGGCGCGCTGTCGGCTTGCCAGCAGGTTTCGCAGTCGGCGCTGATGAAGCGCTCGAGCAGCGCTACGGGGGCGGGCTGCTCGTCGCTGCTGCACGAGGTCTGCTGCGCATGGGCCGTGGTGGCGGCTGCCAGCAGCACGGCAACGAAGGGAGCTCGTGACATTTGCTTGCGAAGGCCCGTTTCTACAATGCCGTATGTTCCCAGAAGTCGACGCCGCGTCCCCGCTCCTGCAGCACCTCAACCCGGAGCAGCGCGCCGCCGTCACCCTGCCCAACGAGCACGCGCTCATCCTGGCCGGCGCCGGTTCCGGCAAGACCCGCGTCCTGACCACTCGCATCGCCTGGCTGCTGTCCACCGGACAGGTCTCGCCGGGAGGCGTCATGGCCGTCACCTTCACCAACAAGGCGGCCAGGGAGATGATGACCCGGCTGTCGGCGATGCTGCCGGTCAACGTGCGTGGCATGTGGATAGGCACCTTCCACGGGCTGTGCAACCGCTTCCTGCGCGCGCACTACAAGCTGGCCGGGCTGCCGCAGAGCTTCC
>JAKFEA010000061.1:0-1568 GCA_036675905.1 Acidovorax sp.
GGCCTGGTGCGCCAGGGCTGATGGGCGCCGTCGTCGCCCTGGAAACGATGCTCGCCGCGCAGACCCTGTGGCGCGCCGGACGCAGCGCCAAGATCAGCGCCGATGGCGAACCCACCGGCCATGCCGCGCTCGACGCGCTGCTGCCGCAGGGTGGATGGCCGCGCCGCGCACTGACCGAACTGCTGCTGCCCGCCGATGGCGTCGGCGAACTCGCCCTGCTGTTCCCCGCACTGGCGCGCCTGACCCAGGCCGGCGCCAGCGTGGTGGTGATCGCACCGTCGTATCTTCCCTATGCACCTGCGTGGCACGCGGCCGGCGTGGACCTGGCCCATCTGCAGATCGTGCAGGCGCAACCGCGCGATGCCTTGTGGGCGTTCGAACAATGCCTGCGCAGCGGCGCCTGCGCCGCGGTGCTCGGCTGGCCGCAGCACGCCGACACGCAATCGCTGCGTCGCCTGCAGGTCGCGGCCGACAGCGGCGACTGCCTGGGCTTCGCCTTCCGCGATCGCAAGCACCTCGCCAATCCTTCGCCGGCGGCCCTGCGCCTCGAGCAGGCGGGCGGCGCCTGGCATGTGCGCAAATGCCGCGGCGGGCAACTGCCTTCGCGCAGCTTCGCGCTGGCGACGCATTGAGCCACGCGCATGTTGTGGGCCTGCATACTGCTGCCGCAGCTGGCGCTGGATTCCGTCCTCCGGCGTTTGCCCGATCCTGAAAAACCGCTGGCCCTGGTCACCGGACCGGCGCACCTGCGCAGCCTGCATGCGGTGAATGCCAGCGCCGCGCAGGCGGGCCTGAAACCCGGCATGCGCCTGTCCGCCGCGCATGCGCTGCTCAATGAGGTGGCCACGGTCATCCACGACGCCCAGGCCGAAGCGCGCTGGCATCGTTTCCTCGCCGCCTGGGCGTACCGGCACAGTTCCCTGGTCAGCGCGCAGTGGCCGGGTTGCGTGGTGCTGGAAGCGCGCGCCAGTTTCAAACTGCTGGGGCCATGGCCGCGATTCGAAGCACGCCTGCGCGAGGAACTCACTGCGCTCGGCTTCGCCCATCGCATCGCCCTGGCGCCGACCCCGCGCGCGGCGCGGGTGCTGGCCGGATTGCGCGACGGCCTCGCAATCACTTCCGCGGCGGCGATGCACGAACTGCTCGACAGGGTGCCGGTGCGCCGCGCGGTGTTGCCCGAGGGCGGCGGCGAACGCCTGCACCGCATGGGCGTGCGCGACCTGCGCGCGTTGCGCGCCTTGCCACGCGACAGCCTGCGCCGGCGCTTCCGGATCGACATGCTCGCCCATGTCGACCGCCTGTACGGCGATGCCGACGATCCGTTGGAGTACTACGCGCCACCGGACCATTTCGACAGCCGCATCGAACTCGGTTACGAGGTCGAGCACCACCCGCCGCTGCTGTTCCCGCTGCGCCGCTTGATCGGCGACCTGTGCACGTATCTGTCGATCCGCGACGGCGGCGTGCAGCGCTTCGTCCTGCGCCTGGAGCACGAGGGCATGCACACCGATGTCGAGGTGGGCCTGCTCGCGGCCGAACGCGAACCGGCGATGCTGTTCGAACTCACC
>JAKFEA010000062.1:0-2046 GCA_036675905.1 Acidovorax sp.
AGCAAAGGCGGACGCGAAAAGATCAAGCTGGAGTCCACGGCGGGCACCGGCCACTTCTACACGACCAGCAAGAACAAGAAGACGATGCCCGAGAAGATGTCGATCATGAAGTTCGACCCCAAGGCTCGCAAGCACGTCGAGTACAAAGAGACCAAACTGAAATAAGCGGCGCAGCCGCTGCTTCAGTTTGTCCCGCACAGGCGGGGATCCAGAAAAAAGCCCCGCATGCGGGGCTTTTCCTTTTGTCAGCGGGCCAGAAATGCGTATCTGACCCCAATTTCCCGTTTTCTCAGGCGTGCGCCGCCCGCAGCCTCATCGAGAACTGCCGCAGCGCCTCGATGCCGCTCTCCTCGGCCCGGCGGCACCAGGCCTGCAGGTCGGCGGCCAGCTGCTCGCGCGACTGCGAGGTGTTGAGCCACAGCTGGCGCAGCTCCTCGCGCATGGTGACCATCTGGTCCAGCACGGGATGGTCGGCCCGGGCCTGGGCCAGCTTGGCGCGCGCAGCCACCGGCACGCGCTCGGCATCGCGGTGCAGCCAGCGCTTGGCAGCCTTGAGCGGCGACAGGTCGGCCTTCTTCTGCTTGAGCAGCGCGATCTCGGCCTTGCAGGCCCTGCGCATTTCGCGCCCGTAGCCCGCCATCACCTCGTAGCGGTGGGCGATCAGCGCCTCGAGCGTCTTCTCGTCGGCCACCGCCTTGATGGCGCCCAGCCGCAGCCTGGGCGGCACCTTCTTGACCTTGGCCCAGCCGATTCGCTGCATCAGCTGGATGTACACCCAGCCGATGTCGAACTCATAGCGCTTGATCGAGAAGCGCGCCGACGTCGGGTAGGTGTGGTGGTTGTTGTGCAGCTCCTCGCCGCCGATCAGCACACCCCAGGGCGAGACGTTGGTGCTGGCGTCGGGCGCCTCGAAATTGCGGTAGCCCCAGTAGTGGCCGATGCCGTTGATCACCCCGGCCGCGGTGATCGGGATCCAGACCATCTGGATCGCCCAGACGGTGAGACCGGCCGCACCGAACAGCGCGACGTCCAGCAGCAGCATCAGGCTCACGCCGATGACGCTGTGGCGCGTGTAGACGTTGCGCTCCATCCAGTCGTCGGGCGTGCCGTGGCCGTACTTGGACAGGGTTTCACGGTTCTTCGCCTCTTCCCGGTACAGCTCGGAGCCGCGCCAGAGCACCGTGTCGATGCCGCGCGTCTGCGGGCTGTGCGGATCGTCCGCCGTCTCGCACTTGGCGTGGTGCTTGCGGTGGATGGCCACCCACTCCTTGGTCACCATGCCGGTGCCCAGCCACAACCAGAAGCGGAAGAAGTGCGAGGGAACGGGCCCCAGGTCCAGTGCGCGGTGCGCCTGCGCGCGGTGCAGGAAGATGGTGACGGCCGCAATCGTGACGTGCGTGGTGGCCAGCGTGTACAGCACGATCTGCCACCAGGACAGGTTCCACAGGCCGTGGGCCAGCCAGTCGATGGCCGCTTCGAGGACGGCCCACTCGGGGAGCAACATGTGTCGGGGATCTTTCAGGCGAGGGCGGCAGGATGCCGCAACCCATCCGATTGATTTTAGGCAAGACGGTTCCTTGCCGGACGCAATTTCCCTGCCGGCGGCGTCATTGCCGCTCCTGCGTCCACTTTGCCGGCCGGGCCTGGGCTTCAGGCCTTCTGCCAGGCAGCGGCGAAGAACCCGTCGGTGCGGTGCCGGTGCGGCCACAGCCTCAGGTACAGGCCCCCTGCACTGCTGGTCAGGCGGTTGCCCGCAACGCCCAGGTGCTGCAGGATGCCGGACACGGGCACGGGCCTGAAATCGGCCGCATC
This sequence comes from Acidovorax sp., assembly GCA_036675905.1. Lineage (GTDB taxonomy): Bacteria > Pseudomonadota > Gammaproteobacteria > Burkholderiales > Burkholderiaceae_C > Ramlibacter. Next base: position 1,813 of record JAKFEA010000062.1, read on the forward strand.
GGCGCTGAAGGCTTCGGCGATGGCCTCGTTCTCGTCCGGCAGGACGCTGCAGGTGGCATAGACCAGCCGCCCGCCGGGCTTGAGCAGGCGTGCCGCACTGCGCAGGATGGCGGCCTGCTTCCCGGCCATCTCCTGCACCAGCTGCGGACTCTGGCGCCACTTCAGGTCCGGATTGCGGCGCAGCGTGCCCAAACCCGAGCAGGGTGCGTCGACGATCACGCGGTCGATCTTGCC
>JAKFEA010000063.1:0-3390 GCA_036675905.1 Acidovorax sp.
CTTGATCACGTTCCAGCCGCCGCCGCGGAACACGCCTTCCAGCTCCTGGATGATCTTGCCGTTGCCGCGCACCGGACCGTCCAGGCGCTGCAGGTTGCAGTTGACCACGAACACCAGGTTGTCCAGGCCTTCGCGGCCGGCGAGGGCGATGGCGCCCAGGCTTTCCGGTTCGTCCGATTCGCCGTCGCCCATGAAGCACCAGACCTTGCGGTCGGACTTCTCGATCAGGCCGCGGTGCTCCAGGTACTTCATGAATTGCGCCTGGTAGATCGCCGCCAGCGGGCCCAGGCCCATCGACACGGTCGGGGTCTGCCAGTAATCGGGCATCAGCCACGGATGCGGATACGAGGAAATGCCGCGGCCGTCGACTTCCATGCGGAAGTTGTCCAGCTGCGATTCGCTGATGCGGCCTTCCAGGAACGAACGCGCGTAGATGCCCGGCGAGGAGTGGCCCTGCACGAACAGCAGGTCGCCCGGATGGTTTTCACTGGGCGCGCGCCAGAAATGGTTGAAGCCCACGTCGTACAGCGTGGCGCTGGAGGCGAAGCTGGCGATGTGGCCGCCGAGGTCGCCGGGCTTGCGGTTGGCGCGGACCACGGTGGCCATCGCGTTCCAGCGGATGATCGAGCGCAGCTTCCACTCGATGTTCGCGTCGCCGGGGGACTTGGCTTCCAGCGCGGGCGCGATCGTGTTGATGTATTCGGTGGTGGGCGAGAACGGCAGGAACGCGCCGGAGCGGCGGGTCAGTTCGACCATGCCTTCCAGCAATTGGTGGGCCCGGAGCGGGCCTTCGGCGTCGATCACCGCCTTGATGGATTCGATCCACTCGCGGGTTTCCGCCGGATCCGGATCGCCCTGCAACATCTCGTTCAACCAGTTCATCACCACTCCCGTTGCACCACGCCTGTCGCGTGGTCGTTGTCGTTTTTTGTGAACCTTGGAGTGTAACGCAGGCTCTCGCGCCCGGCCTCGCTACGCATACGTATGGAGTGTTGCAGCGGGCGCCGCAAATCCCCGCGGCGCCTGCCTGTCCCGGGACAGACCGGTGCGGGGTTTTGCGACGAAGACCCGTCACCGGGCCGGATACCGGCCTATGATCGGCCGGGGGGATTCCAGGGAAGCGGTCATGTCCGGAGCCGGACCGAAGGTCGTGCAAAGTCCACAGGCCCGCGTCGACGCCGTGCGCCGGCGCGACAGCCTGCGCACGCGGATCGCGTTGTGGTCGGGCACGTTCAACGTGCTGCTGCTGCTGGGCGTGGTCCTGGCCATCGCCTGGTTCGCGCGCAAGGCGATCCTGGACGACGCCCACCGCAACACCCGCGCCAGCGCGCAGGAAGCCGCGCAGCGCCTCGACACCCGCATGCAGACGGTGATGATCACCACCGACGGCCTGTCCGACCTGGTCGCCAACTCCGACCTGGATGCGGAGGAACTCACCACCACCCTGCGGGCGATGGTCCGGGCCACGCCCGGGGTCAATGGCGGCTTGCTGGTGCTGGAACCGCGCAAGGGCCGGCGCGCGTTCGCGCGCTACATCGCCGCCGACGGCAAGGACCGCGACTTCATCGCCGACCGCTTCGACTACCAGGACCGGGAGTGGTATCGGCGCACGCTGGCGGCGCCGACGGGCTGGTGGTCGGAGCCCTACTTCAACCGCACCGCGGGCAACCTGTGGATGGTCACCTACAACCGGCCGCTGCGCCCGGCCGGTCGCGGCGCGGCCACCCGCGGCATGGTCAGCCTGGACCTGCCGCTGGAGCAGCTGACCGAGAGTTTCGAGAGCCTGGCCCACCTGCCGGGCTGGCGGGTGTCGCTGGTGGCCCCGGCCGGCATGCTCGCGGTCAATCCCGAGCCCGGCGTGGCCCTGCATGAAACCCTGGACGGCTACATCCAGCGCCACGGCCGCGGCGACCTGGCCGCGGTGGCGCGGGCCGTGCGCCTGCGCCAGGCCGGGCAGTTCACCCACACCGACGCGCAGATGGGCGAGAAGCGCTACACCGTGGTCGAACCGGTGGGCAACAGCGGCTGGTCGCTGCTGGTGGCGCAGTCCTACCGGCTGATCGTCGAACGCCTGGACCGGGCGCTGTACCTGCTGATGGCCATCGGCACGCTGCTGGCGCTGGTGTCCACGCTGGTGGTGCGGCAGCTGGCCAAGCGCATCAGCCGGCCGGTGGAGCACCTGGCCGAATCCACCACCCGCCTGGCCCGCGGCCAGTACGACTGGCCGGTGCCGCACACCGGCCGCCGCGACGAGGTCGGGCGCATGGCCCGCACCCTTGAGCACGCCCGCACGTCGATCCAGCAGCAGCTGGTGGAGATCGGCGAGATGGGCGCGGCGCGGCAGAAGCTGGAGAGCGAACTGTCGATCGCGCGCGACATCCAGCTGTCGATGCTGTCGCCCGGACGGGTGATCGAACGCGACGGCGCGCGCCTGGAGGCGCATGCGCAACTGGAGGCGGCCAAGCAGGTGGGCGGCGACTTCTACTGCTTCCTCGAACGCGGCGAAGGCGAACTGTGGTTCGCGATCGGCGATGTCTCCGACAAGGGCGTGCCGGCGGCGCTGTTCATGGCCCGCGCCATCACCGTGCTGGAAGTGGCCGCGCATGCCTACGCCGCGCCGGACCAGGTCCTGGCCGAGGCCTCGCGGCGGCTGGTGGAAGGCAACGAGACCTGCATGTTCGCCACCGTGCTGTGCGGCCACGTCGACGTGCGCAACGGGCGCTGCACCCTGGCCAACGCCGCCCACGACGCGCCGCTGCTGGTGCACGCCGACGGGCGCGTGGAAACGATCGAATTCGAGTCCGGGCCGCCGCTGGGTTTCGAGGTCAGCGAACGCTTCCCGCTGTGGCACGGCCAGTTGCAGCCCGGGATGGGCCTGCTGGCTTATACCGACGGCGTGACCGAGGCCTTCAATCCGGCCAACGAGGCGTTCGGCGGCGCGCGGCTGCAGGCGGTCGTACGTTCCGGCTACAGTGCGCGGGAGAACTGCGAACAGGTGATCGCCGAAGTGCATGCCCATGCCGGCACTGCCGCGCAATCGGACGACATCACCGTGCTGGCGATCCGCCTGGGCCCACCGCGATCCCCCGACTGAAGGAGTAGCCGAGATGCTGATACGACTGATCGTCCCGGGTGAGCAGGCCCGCGTGGAAGACCTCAACACCTCGCTGGAAGCGGTGCTGACCCGCCATCGCATCGACGCCGGCGTGCGCGGCGACGTGCGCCTGATCGTGGAGGAACTGGCCAGCAACGCCATCGCCTATGGCGGCGGCGCGGATGGCGGCGACGTGGGCCAGCACGAGCTGTCGGTGGACATCGCCATCGCCGGCGATCTGCTGACCCTGGAATTCCGCGACGAGGGCGCGCCGTTCGATCCGATGTCGGTGCCGG
>JAKFEA010000064.1:0-33404 GCA_036675905.1 Acidovorax sp.
GCGCGGTGGGCGGCCACCTCCCACTCGACTTCGGTGGGCAGGCGCCGGCCGCGCCAGCGGGCCCAGGCATCCGCTTCCCACCAGCTCAGGTGCAGGGCCGGCTGCTGCGGCGCCATCCGGGTTGCCTTGCCGAAGAAGGACTGCAGCACCGCGCCGCTGGCGACGCCGATCTGTTCGACATGGCGCGGTCCGCGGCGACCTTCCGTCTGCGCCATGCGCTGCAGCCAGTCCCAGCCCTCGGGCCGCCACAACTCCTGCCGGTCGTACCCGCCGTCGTCGACGAACTCGACGAACTGGCTCCAGTTGACCGGCTGCGCGTCGATCTCGAACTCCGGCACGTCCACCTCGTGCGCCCATTGCTCCACGTCGAACACGAATCCGCCGGGCTCCGAGCCCAGTTCCCAGCGGCACGCCGGCAGCTGCAAGGACTCGCGCGCGGCCGCTGCCGCGGGCGGCTGCAGGGGCAACGCCAGCCCCAGTTCCTGGGCCTGCCGGATCAATTGCTCGCCGCGCAGGTCCTCGTGGAACAGCGCCGCGCGGTAGAAGTACAGGCCGTCATCACCGGCCGACGCATGTTCCAGCTGCTCCAGCGTGCGCTCCAGCGTCTCCATCAGCCAGGCGCGCAGGTCGGCGCCTGCCGGCAGCGGCATGTCCCAGCGCGCTTCGCGGGGCGACAGCAGCGGGTGGTACCAGCGGTCGGCCATCGGTTCCACCGAGCCCAGCCGCGGCGCATCGGCGGGGCAGTGCATGCCGAGCGCGCGGCGCGGGTTGCGGCCGATCCAGTATTCGGCGAACCAGGCCACGTGGCCGGCGATCCATTGCGGCTGCTCGAGGCCGGGGCGCATGGGCACCTGCAGCCCGCCGGCCGCGGCGTCCTCGTAGCAGGCCAGCAGTTGCAGCGTGTGGTTGCGGGCGTCCATCAGCGCCAGCGACAGCCGTTCGGCGCCCGCCCGGCGCATGTCCGGCTGGTCGATGCCCTGGGGCGCGAGCGCCAGACCGGTCGATGCCATCCGGCCATTATGCGAACCGCTTCGCGTAGGGGATAACACTGGCATCTTAAGTAATCATTTCGTCAGCCACCGTGGCGCTCATACCCGACAATGGCGGGGCTGAAAAATCCGCCGGGCGCCGGGCTGCACTTGCAGCGGCGCCCGGTGTCACATACGAGCTTCCATTCCCCCCGGAGTCGGCATGCAGGCACTTCTGAAACTTTCCAGGGCCATCGATTGGCTCAACGGCATCGTCGGCCGCTGGGTGATCTGGCTGATCCTCGCCTCCACCGTGATCAGCGGCGTCAACGCCTCGGTGCGCAAGGCCTTCAACACCAGCTCCAACGCCTACCTCGAGGTGCAGTGGTACCTGTTCGCCGCTGCCTTCCTGCTGGCCGCCGGCTACACCCTGCTCAATGGCGAGCACGTGAAGATCGACGTCTTCTATTCCCGCTTCTCGCGCAAGACGCAGAACTGGATCGACATCTTCGGCTTCACCTGCTTCCTGCTGCCGGTGGCGCTGGCGGTGCTGTGGTACGGCATCCCCTTCTTCCTGCAGGGATGGCGATCGGGCGAGATGTCGTCCAACGCCGGTGGGCTGATCCGCTGGCCGGTCTACCTGATGATGCCGCTGGGCTTCGCGCTGCTGCTGCTGCAGGGCCTGTCCGAACTGGTCAAGCGCATTGCGTTCGGCATGGACCTGATCTCCGACCCGGCGGTGAAGAAGACGGAGAAGTCGGCCGAGGAGGAACTGGCCGAGGAGATCCGCCGCCTGGCCGAACAGAAGAACAAGGCCTGACGGGCCGCGCGAGGAACAAGAGGAGACGCGATGGAGTTCATCACGCAAAACATGGCCCCGATCATGTTCGTGGGCCTGATCTTTTTCCTGCTGCTGGGCTTCCCGGTGGCCTTCAGCCTGGGGGCCTGCGGCCTGTTCTTCGGCTTCATCGGCATCGAGATGGGCGTGCTGCCCGAGTCGCTGCTGCAGGCGCTGCCGCTGCGCATCTTCGGCATCATGCAGAACGAGACGCTGCTGGCGGTGCCGTTCTTCACGCTCATGGGCCTGATCCTCGAGCGCAGCGGCATGGCCGAGGACCTGCTGGACACCATCGGCCAGCTGTTCGGCCCGATCCGCGGCGGCCTCGCGGTGGCGGTGGTGATCGTGGGTGCGCTGCTGGCGGCCACCACCGGCGTGGTCGCCGCCTCCGTGATCTCCATGGGCCTGATCTCGCTGCCCATCATGCTGCGCTACGGCTACGACCGGCGGCTGGCCTCCGGCGTGATCGCCGCTTCCGGCACGCTGGCGCAGATCATCCCGCCCTCGCTGGTGCTGATCGTGCTGGCCGACCAGCTCGGCCGCAGCGTCGGCGACATGTACAAGGGCGCCTTCATTCCCGGCTTCATCCTCACCGGCATGTACCTGGTCTGGGTGGTGATCCTCGCGATCTTCAAGCCCCACATGGTGCCGGCGCTCCCGCCGGAGGCGCGCACCTTCCGCCAGCCCGATGGCGGCAACGGCCTGCCCTCGCTGGTGGTGCTGGCCACCATCAGCACCGCCGTGGCGCTGCTGCTGGGCCAGAACTACCCGGCCGTGGTCAGCTGGTGGACGGGCACCGAAGTCGCCACCGTGCCCAAGGACGAGACCATCGTCATGTCGATGGCCGCCGGCGTGCTGCTGGCGTTCTTCGCGGCAGTGGTCAACAAGGCGCTGCATCTGGGCCTGCTGTCACGCATCGCCGAGCGCGTGACCTTCGTGCTGATTCCGCCGCTGTTCCTGATCTTCCTGGTGCTGGGCACCATCTTCCTGGGCATCGCCACGCCCACCGAGGGCGGCGCCATGGGGGCACTGGGTGCGTTCGCGATGGCGATGGCGCGCCGGCGCCTGAGCTTCGACCTGCTCAAGCAGGCACTGAACGCCACCACCAAGCTGTCGAGCTTCGTGCTGTTCATCCTGATCGGCGCCACCATGTTCAGCCTCAGCTTCCAGGGTGTCGATGGCCCGCGCTGGGTGGAGCACCTGCTCACCAGCCTGCCGGGCGGCCAGGTCGGCTTCCTGATCGTGGTGAACATCCTGATCTTCCTGCTGGCCTTCTTCCTCGACTTTTTCGAGCTGTCCTTCATCGTGGTGCCGCTGCTGGCGCCGGTGGCGGAAAAGCTGGGCATCGACCTGATCTGGTTCGGCGTGCTGCTGGGGGTGAACATGCAGACCTCGTTCATGCACCCGCCGTTCGGCTTCGCCCTGTTCTACCTGCGCAGCGTGGCACCGGAGAAGGAGTACACCGACAAGCTCACCGGCCAGCGCATCGCGCCGGTGACCACCGGGCAGATCTACTGGGGCGCCATCCCGTTCGTGGTCATCCAGATCATCATGGTCGGCCTGATCATCGGCTTCCCGGGCATCGTGTCGCACGACAAGGCAGAGAAGATCAACATCGACGACGTCAAGATCGAGATCCCCGTGATGCCGAACTACGGCACCCCCGACGTCAACCTGGCCCCGCCGCCACCCATGCAGGGCGGCTCCGGCATGACGTCGGCCGACGAAGAACAGAAGCGCATCGACGAGCTCTTCAACAAGAAATAGGCGGCACGCACCGCGACGCAAAGGGCCTGCAATGCGGGCCCTTTTGCTTTGGGCTTCAGGCGTGGGAACAGCGCTCCAGCACGTGCCGCGTCATTGCGCGCGCGAGTTCGTGCTCGCCGAGGAACACCTTGCCGGAGAGCTCGCGCTCCAGCAGCTCGGCCTCGGCTGCGTTGTGGCTGCGCACCACGATCTCGATGCCGGGGTTGAGCAGGCGAGCGTTGTGGGCCATCTGGCGCACGCCCAAGGTATCGGGCGTGGCGATCACCAGCAACCGCGCCCGGGCGATGTGGGCCTGCACCAGCACCTCGGGCTGCGCGGCATCGCCGGCCACGGCGGGCACGCCCTCGGCCCGCAGCTTCTCGACGAGATCGCGGTTCTCTTCCGCCACTACGAACGGCAGGCCTGCGTCGCGCAACGCCTGCGCGATGTCGCGTCCGACCCTTCCGTAGCCCACCAGCACCACCTGCCTGGCAAGGAACCTCTCGTCCGTGCTCATGGGCAGTTCGGCGAGCGGATCGTGGCGCGCATTCAGGTCGCGCGCCAGCTGCGAGCGCGCCAGCAGCCATCGCTGCAACGGCCCGATGGCGCGGAACACCAGCGGGTTGAGCGCCATCGACAGGATCGCGCCGGCGACCACCAGGCTTTGCGCCTCCGAGGGCACCACTTGCAGCGCCGCGCCGAGATTGACCAGGATGAAGGAGAACTCGCCGATCTGGGCCAGGCTGGCCGACACGGTCAGCGCAGTGTTCAGCGGGTAGCGAAGCGCCAGCACCACCACGGCCGCAGCCACCGACTTGCCCACCAGGATGACCGCCGTGACGCCCAGCACGCGCATCGGCTGCTCCATCAGCACGGCCGGGTTGAACAGCATCCCGACCGAGACGAAGAACAGCACGGCGAAGGCATCGCGCAGGGGCAGCGATTCCTGTGCCGCACGGTGGCTGAACTCCGACTCGCGCAGCACCATGCCGGCGAAGAACGCGCCCAGGGCGAAGGAAACACCGAACAGCATCGTGGCGGCGTAGGCCATGCTGACGGCCGCGGCGATCACGCACAGGGTGAACAGCTCGCGCGAGCCGACCTTCTGGACGTGCCACAACACCCAGGGAAAGAGCCGCCGGCCGACGATCAGCATCAGGCCGATGAACAGGGCCACCTGCAGCAGCGTGGTGGCCAGGCCGCGCCAGAGGCTGGGCCCCGTGCTGCCCTGTCCCTGCCACATCGCCGCCAGTGGCGGCAGCAGCACCAGCGCCATCACCATGGCCAGGTCCTCGACGATCAGCCAGCCCACGGCGGCGCGGCCGTTGAATGTCTCCAGCAGGCCCACGCTCTCGAGCGCGCGCAGCAACACCACGGTGCTGGCGACGGACAGCGACAGGCCGAATAGCACCGCCGCAGGCAGGGCCCAGCCCCAGGCGCTGGCGAGCCCCGCCCCCATGGCCGTGGCGACGGCGATCTGCACGATGGCGCCCGGCACGGCGATCTTGCGCACCGCCAGCAGGTCGCCCAGCGAGAAGTGCAGTCCGACGCCGAACATCAGCAGCATCACGCCGATCTCGGCCAGCTGTGCCGCAAGACTGGCGTCGGCGACGAAGCCCGGCGTGTGGGGGCCCACCAGGATGCCGGCCAGCAGGTAGCCCACCAATGCCGGCAAGCGCAGCCGCGCAGCCATGAAGCCCAGCAGCAGCGCCAGCCCCAGGCCCCCGGCCACGGTCGCGATCAGCGGCACGTGGTGGTCCATCCCCCCGAATCTAGCCGAGCGGCCCCAAGACAAAGAGGCCCCGCAGGGCCTCTTTGCATTTCTCGCCGCGCGCAGCCGCGCAGCGAATCAGAGCTTCACGCTGAGGATGTAGTCGTCGTAGCGGTACTCGGAGAAGCGGCCCCACAGGATCTGGTCGCGCTGGAAGGCGCGCATGTCCTGGTGGATCTTCTTGAACTCGGGCGACTTGGCCTCGTGCTCGGCGAACACCTCGAAGGCGGCCTTGAAGCCGGCGTCCATGATCTCCTTGGAGAAAGGCCGCAGTTGCGTGCCGGCCGCCACCAGGCGCTTGAGCGCCGGCGGGTTCACCGCGTCGTACTTGGAGGTCATGTCGCGCGCTGCCACGTCGCAGGCCGCCTGCAGGATCGCCTTGTTCTCGGCCGACAGGCTGTCGAAGGCCTTGGTGTTGGCGAAGAACTCCAGCTCGGCGCCGCCTTCCCACCAGCCGGGGTAGTAGTAGTAGGGCGCGACCTTCTGGAAGCCCAGCTTCTCATCGTCGTAGGGGCCGACGAACTCGGTGGCGTCCAGCGTGCCCTTCTCGAGGGCCTGATACACCTCGCCGGCGGGCATGTTCTGCGCCACGACGCCCAGCTTGGCCATGGTCTCGCCGAACAGGCCGCCGCCCAGGCGCATCTTCAGGCCCTTGAGGTCATTGGCGGTCTTGATCTCCTTGCGGTACCAGCCGCCCATCTGGGTGGTGGTGTTGCCCGCCGAGAAGCTCTTCATGTTGTACTTGGCGTAGAAGGCATCCATCAGCTTGCGGCCGTTGCCATGCTCCATCCACGCGTCCATGTGGCGCGCCGTCAGGCCGAAGGGCACCGCGCAGCCGAAGGCGAAGATCGAGTCCTTGCCGGTGAAGTAGTAGGAAGCGGTCTGCGCCATCTCGACGGTGCCGTTCGTGAGCGCATCGACGTTGCCGAAGGGCGGCATCAGCTCACCGCCGGCATGCACCGAGATCTCGAACTTGCCACCCGACAGCGCCTTGACGGTGCGCGAGAGCATTTCCGCGCTGCCCCAGATGGTGCCCAGCGACTTGGGAAAGCTCGAGGCGAGGCGCCAGCGCACTGCGGCCTGCGCGTGCACGGCCGGCGCGGCGCCCGCGGCCAGCACGGCCGCGACGCCGCCGTGCTTGAGGATGGAACGACGATCCATGGATGGGGGTACTCCTGTGAGGTTCGCTTGGAAAAAGGGCGCGCTGATGATGGGCTGGCCCATGCCCGAACCCTTTCAGAAGGCTGGCATGGGTTTCTTCTCCCGTATTCACGATGATGGGCAAGGGAATGAAAAAAGCCGCAATTCGTGCGGCTTTGAACATGAGGCTGAATCACTAGGGCCTACATCGGGCCCATGAAAAAAGCCGCACCCGAGTGCGGCTTTTCAGGACTGCCGGCGCTGCCTCAGAGCTTCTGGCTTTGCATGAAGCGGTCGAACGTGGCTTCCGTGAAGCGGAACCAGAGGTTCTGGTCCGCGCGGAACTTGCTGTAGTCGGCGTAGATCTTCCTCCACATCTCGTTCTTGGCATTGAGCTCGTCGTACAGCTCGAGCGAGGCCTTGAACGCGGCGTTCATCACGTCGGCCGGGAACGGGCGCAGCTTGCTGCCGCCGCCTACCAGCTGCTTGAGGGCCGCCGGGTTGCGGGCGTCGTAGCGGGCCTGCATCACCACCAGCGCCTCGGTGGCGGCGGTCTCCACGATCGCCTTGTTCTCGGAAGACAGGGAGTCGTAGGCCTTCTGGTTGACGAACACGTCCAGTTGCGGGCCGCCTTCCCACCAGCCGGGGTAGTAGTAGAAGGGCGCGACCTTGTTGAAGCCCAGCTTCTGGTCGTCGTACGGGCCCACCCACTCGGCGGCGTCCAGCGTGCCCTTCTCCAGGGCCTGGTAGATCTCGCCGCCCGGAATGTTCTGCGGCACGGCGCCCAGGCGCTCCATCACCTTGCCGGCGAAGCCGCCGACGCGGAACTTCAGGCCCTTCACGTCGGCCGTGCTCTTGATCTCCTTGCGGTACCAGCCGCCCATCTGGGCGCCGGTGTTGCCCGCCGGGAAGCTGATCATGTTGTAGCGGGCGTAGAACTCGCGCATCAGCTTCAGGCCATTGCCCTCGTACATCCAGGCCGTCATCTGCCGGCTGTTCAGGCCGAAGGGGATGGCGCAGCCCAGCGCGAAGCACTCGTCCTTGCCGAAGAAGTAGTAGGGCGCGGTGTGCGCCACTTCCACCGTGCCCTGCTGGACGCCGTCGACCACGCCGAAGGCCGGCATCAGTTCGCCGGCCGCGTGCGCGGAAATCTCGAACTTGCCGCCCGACATGGCCTTGACCTTGGCCGAGAACACCTCGGCGCCGCCGTAGATGGTGTCCAGCGACTTCGGAAAACTCGAAGCCATGCGCCAGCGGATGGCGGGCTGCGCGTGTACGGCGGGAGCCACCCCGGCGGCGAGCACACCGGCGATGCCGGCGTGCTTGATCAGTGAACGACGATCCATATGGGAACTCCTCTGACGATACGAAAAAGGGATGACAACGAATGTCGCCGCCATTCTAGGAATGCCCACACTAAGGTACTCAGGGGTTTTCCCTTGCGGGCTCACCCGAGCACTTTCGTTTTGTCAGAGGAACGTCAGAAACCTTCGGGCTTCGGCAAGCCGTCCACCGGCAAGCTGTCAGCCGACGACCTTGAGCGCCGGGGCCGCGCGCGCGGCCAGCTCGCCGAACCGGCTGCGGATCGAGGCCTCGATGCCGGCCGCATCCAGCCCCTGCAGCGACAGCAGCCGCGCCGGATCGCCGTGCTCGATGAAGGTGTCGGGCAGCCCCAGTTGCAGCAGCGGCTTGCGGATGCCCGCCGCATGCAGCGCCTCGGCGACGGCGCTGCCCGCGCCGCCGGCGATGGATCCCTCTTCCACCGTGACCAGCGCGTCGTGGCGCTCCGCCAGGTCCAGCAGCAGCCGGGTGTCCAGCGGCTTGGCCCAGCGCATGTTGGCCACCGTGGCATCCAGCCGATCGCCGGCCTGCAGCGCCGGATACAGCAGCGTGCCGAAGGCGAGGATGGCGATGCCGCCCCTGCCGGCGTCACCGGCACGCGTGCGCCGCACCTCGCCCTCGCCGAAGGGCAGTGCCTGCAGTCCCGGCTGCACGGCGACGCCGGCGCCTGCGCCACGCGGGTACCGCACCGCCACCGGGTGGTCCTGCCCGAAGGCCGTCGTCAGCAGCTGGCGGCACTCGTTCTCGTCGGCCGGGCAGGCCACGCTCACGTTCGGGATGCAGCGCAGGTAGGCGATGTCGTAGGCGCCCGCATGGGTGGCGCCGTCGGCGCCCACCAGCCCGGCGCGATCGAGCGCGAACACCACCGGCAGGTTCTGCAGCGCCACGTCGTGGATCAACTGGTCGTAGGCGCGCTGCAGGAAGGTGGAATAGATCGCCACCACGGGCTTGAGGCCCTCGCAGGCGATGCCGGCGGCGAACGTCACCGCGTGCTGTTCGGCGATGCCGACGTCGAAGTAGCGGTCGGGAAAGCGCTTCTCGAATTCGACCAGGCCCGAGCCCTCGCGCATGGCGGGCGTGATGCCCACCAGCCGCTTGTCGTGCGCCGCCATGTCGCACAGCCACTGGCCGAACACCTGCGTGAAGGTCTGCTTGGGCGGCGTGGCCGGCGGCTTCAGCCCCACCTTGGGATCGAACTTGCCGGGGCCGTGGTAGGCCACCGGGTCGGCCTCGGCCAGCTTGTAGCCCTGCCCCTTCTTCGTGACCACGTGCAGGAACTGCGGGCCGCGCAGGTCGCGGATGTTCTCCAGCGTGGGGACCAGCGACTCGAGGTCGTGGCCGTCGATCGGGCCGATGTAGTTGAAGCCGAACTTCTCGAACAGCGTGGCCGGCACCACCATGCCCTTGGCCTGCTCCTCCAGCCGCTTGGCCAGCTCGAACAGCGGCGGCGCCACCTTGAGCACGTTCTTGCCCACGTTCTTGGCCGCCGCGTAGAAGCGGCCGCTCATCAGCTGCGCCAGGTAGCGGTTGAGGGCGCCCACCGGCGGGCTGATCGACATGTCGTTGTCGTTCAGGATCACCAGCAGGTTGCAGTCGGCGACGCCGGCGTTGTTCAGCGCCTCGAACGCCATGCCGGCCGTCATGGCGCCGTCGCCGATGATGGCCACCGACTTGCGCGAGTCGCCCTTGCGCTGGGCCGCGACGGCCATGCCCAGCGCCGCCGAAATGCTGGTGGACGAATGCGCGGTGCCGAAGGTGTCGAACTCGCTCTCGGCGCGCTGCGGAAAGCCCGACAGCCCGCCGAGCTGGCGCAGCGTGGCCATGCGCTCGCGCCGGCCGGTCAGGATCTTGTGCGGGTAGGTCTGGTGGCCCACGTCCCACACCAGCCGGTCCTCGGGCGTGTTGTACACGTAGTGCAGCGCGATCGTCAGTTCCACGGTGCCGAGGTTGGAGCTGAGGTGGCCACCGGTGCGCGAGACGCTTTCGAGCACGAAGTTGCGCAGTTCGTCGGCCAGCTGCGGCAGTTGCGCGCGCGGCAGGCGCCGCAGGTCGGCGGGGGAGTTGATCGATTCGAGCAGCGTTGCCATGGGTCTAGTTCTCGCGTTCCACCACCATGCGGGCCAGGGCGCGCAGCGCGCGCGTGTCCGCCAGGGCGCTGGCATCCAGCGCCGCAAGCGCCTCGGCCAGCAACTCGCGGGCAAGGGCCCGCGCGGGCTCCAGCCCCATCAGCGAAACGTAGGTGGGTTTGTCCTGCTGCGCGTCCTTGCCGGCGGTCTTGCCCAGCGTCTGGGAATCGGCCGTGACGTCCAGGATGTCGTCGACGATCTGGAAGGCCAGGCCGACCGCGGCGCCGTAGCGCGCCAGGGCCTGCAGAGCCCGCGCGGGGGGCTGGCCGGAGGCTGCGCCCATCATCACGCTGGCCTGCAGCAGGGCGCCGGTCTTGAGGCGATGCATCAGGCGCAGTTCGCCTTCGGTGAGTGCCTGGCCGACGCTGGCCAGGTCGATGGCCTGGCCGCCGGCCATCCCCTGCGCGCCCGCGGCGCGCGCGAGCAGGCGGCACAAGGCGGCCTGCACCGACGCGGCGATGTCCTCGCCTTCGGGCGCCAGCAGCTCGAACGCCAGCGCCTGCAGCGCGTCGCCGGCCAGCAGCGCCCGCGCCTGGCCGAACCGCACGTGCACCGTGGGCTTGCCCCGGCGCAGCACGTCGTCGTCCATGCAGGGCATGTCGTCGTGCACCAGCGAATAGGCGTGGATCAGCTCCACCGAACAGGCCGCGCGCAGGGCGGCCTGTGCATGCCCGCCCACCGCTTCGGCGGCGGCCAGCACCAGCAGCGGGCGCAGCCGCTTGCCGCCATCGAGCACGGCGTAGCGCATGGCCTCGCCCAGCCCTGCGGGGGCATCGGCCGGGACCCATCGGTCCAGGGCCGCTTCCACGTGTGCCAGGCGCCCTGCGCTCCAGGCGGAGAAATCAAAGGGCGCGAGCGCCTGCGCTGCGGTCACTGCGGCGTCCACGGCTTGAGCGTGCCTTCGTCGAGCACCTGGATCTGGTCTTCCACCGCCTGCAGCTTGCCGCGGCAGAAGGCCAGCAGCTCGGCGCCCCGCTTGTAGCCCGAGAGCAGCTGCTCCAGCGGCAGCTGGCCGGACTCGATCACCTGCACCAGCTGCTCGAGTTCCTGCAGGGCCGCCTCGTAGCTCGCCGGTGGGTTGGAAGGGTCCTGGGGCATGGATTTCTCGGGGAAAAACCGTGGATTTTAGGACGGCGGGCCCCATCTGGACCCGGGGGCTACAATCGCCCTCCCTCCGAGCGCCCCTGTCCGCAGGATCCTGCGCTTTCCCTGCCCCTTCATAGGGGGAGTCTCTAGGTCAGGTGAAATGTCTGATTTAAGTCTTCAATTCCAGCAGGCCCAAAGCCAACTTCCAGTCACCAGCTACTTCGACGAGGCGCTGTTCCGGCGCGAGATGGAGACCCTCTTCCAGGGTGGGCCCCGCTACGTGGGGCACTCCCTCAGCGTGCCGGAAATCGGCGACTACTACGCCTTGCCGCAAGAGGGCGAGGGCCGGGCGCTGCTGCGCACGCCCCAGGGCGTGGAGCTGATCTCCAATGTCTGCCGGCACCGCCAGGCGGTGATGCTGCGCGGCAGCGGCTCCACCGCCGGGGGCGGCGGCAACATCGTGTGCCCGCTGCATCGCTGGACCTACAGCGCCGGCAACGGCAGCCAGGCCGGCACCCTGCTGGGCGCGCCGCACTTCCCGCAGGACCCCTGCCTGAACCTCGACAACTGGCGGCTGCGCGAGTGGAACGGCCTGCTGTTCGAGGACAACGGGGTGGACATCGAGGCCGAGCTGGCCGGCATGCGCCAGCGCGCCGACCTCGACTTCACCGGCATGGTGCTGGACCGGGTCGAGCTGCACGAGTGCAACTACAACTGGAAGACCTTCATCGAGGTCTACCTCGAGGATTACCACGTCGGTCCGTTCCACCCGGGCCTGGGCAACTTCGTCACCTGCGAGGACCTGCGCTGGGAGTTCAAGGAGAACTTCTCGGTGCAGACCGTCGGCGTGGCCAATCGCCTGGGCAAGGCCGGCAGCCCGGTCTACCAGCGCTGGCAGAACGAACTGCTGGCGTATCGCAAGGGCGAGCCGCCCAGGTACGGCGCGATCTGGCTGACCTACTACCCCCACATCATGGTGGAGTGGTACCCGCACGTGCTCACCGTCTCCACGCTGCACCCGGTCTCGCCGCAGAAGACGCTCAACATGGTGGCCTTCTTCTACCCCGAGGAGATCGCTGCCTTCGAGCGCGGCTTCGTCGAGGCGCAGCAGGCCGCCTACATGGAGACCTGCGTGGAGGACGACGAGATCGCCCTGCGCATGGACGCCGGCCGCAGGGCCCTGATGGAGCGCGGCGAGAACGAAGTCGGCCCCTACCAGAGCCCGATGGAAGACGGCATGCAGCACTTCCACGAGTGGTACCGCCGGCGCCTGGGCGCAGGCCGCTTCTCGATCTGATGCCGTCGTTCCCGGGCGGTCGCCACGGCGGCACGGTGGTGCCGTTGGATCGCCCCAACGTCGACACCGACGCCATCTTCCCCAAGCAGTACGGCCGGTCCACCGCGCGCAGCGGCTATGGCCCGGTGCTGTTCGACAACTGGCGCTACCTCGACCCGGGGGACCTCGGTTGCGACCACTCGCGGCGCCGGCCAAATCCCGAGTTCCCCCTCAACCGCCCGGAACTGCGCGGCGCCAGCGTGCTGCTGGCGCGCGAGAACTTCGGCTGCGGCTCCAGTCGCGAGCACGCGGTCTGGGCGATTCGCGACCAGGGCTTGCACGCCGTGCTGGCACCCAGCTTCGGCGACATCTTCCGGCAGAACTGCGCGCTCAACGGCGTTGCCGCGCTGGTGCTGGAGCGCGCCGCGGTCGACCGACTGTTCGCGCTGGCTGCCGTGGCGCCTTTGCGCGTGGACATCGACCTGCTGCAGCGCGGCGTGCATGCCGGTGGCGAGTGCTTCGCCTTTGCGCTCAGCGCGCGCGAGCTCCTGCTGCTGACCGAGGACATCGACTGGATCGGCGCCACGCTCGCGCAGCGCGGGCGCATAGCCGCCTTCGAGCGGCAGCGGCTGGCGGCCCAGCCCTGGCTCGCGCACGCCTGGCCCGACTGAGTCCCGCCGATCCGTGCAAGCACTCTGGATGCTCCTCGCATCCTTCTCGTTCGCCTCGATGGCGGTGTGCGTGAAGGTGGCCTCGGCCTGGTTCAACACAGCCGAGCTGGTGTTCTACCGCGGCCTGGTCGGCATGCTGCTGATGTGGCTGATGGCGCGCCGCCAGGGCACGACGCTGAGGACCGCCTACCCGGGCATGCACGCCTGGCGCAGCCTGGTCGGCGTGGCATCGATGGGAGCCTGGTTCTACGCCCTCGCAGGCCTGCCGCTGGCCACCGCGATGACGCTCAACTACATGAGCAGCGTCTGGATCGCCGCCTTCCTGGTCGGCGGTGCACTGCTGGCCTGGAACCCGAAAACAGGCGCGCCGCGCCAAGGCCCGCTGGCGGTGGCGGTGCTCGCGGGATTCGCCGGCGTCGTGATGATGCTGCGACCCACCATCGAGCAGAACCAGGTGTTCGCCGGCCTGGTCGGCCTGCTGTCCGGCCTGGGCGCGGCGTTCGCCTACATGCAGGTGATGGCGCTGGGCCGCATCGGCGAGCCGGAGTCGCGCACGGTCTTCTACTTCGCGGTCGGATCCGCGCTCGCCGGCGGCGGCGGCATGCTCGTGATCGGCGCCACGGCCTGGGACTGGCACGCACTCTGGCTGCTGCCCGTGGGGTTGCTGGCCTCGCTCGGCCAATGGGCGATGACGCGCGCTTACAGCCAGGGCGCCACACTCGTGGTGGCCAATTTGCAATACTCGGGGCTCGTGTTCGGCGCCTTGTACGGCGTGCTGCTGTTCGGCGAAGTCATCCCGGCCATCGGCTGGCTCGGCATGGCGCTGATCGTCGCCAGCGGCATCGCCGGCACCGTGCTGCGCGAGCGCGCCGCCCCCCACTCGCCGGCCGAGGAGCACTGAGCATGTACACCCTGCTGATCACCGCCGAACAGCTGAAGGCGCTGCAGGCCGAAGGCGCGCGCCTGATGGTGTTCGATTGCAGCTTCGAGTTGGCCAACCCGGCCGCCGGCGCCGAGCAGTACCGCAAGGCGCACATCCCCGGTGCGGTCCATGCCGACCTCGACACCGCGCTGTCCGACCAGGGCATGGTGGAACCCGACGGCTCGCACCACCCGCATGCGGACGCGGCCTCGGGCGGCCGCCATCCGCTGCCCAGCCGCCAGAAGTTCGCCATGTGGCTCAGCAGCGTGGGCCTCGCCAACGACATGCAGGCGGTGGTGTACGACCGCCAGAACGCCAGCTACTGTGGGCGCCTGTGGTGGATGCTCAAGTGGGCGGGTCACGAAGCCGTGGCCGTACTCGATGGCGGGCTGCAGGCATGGCAGGCCGCGGGGGGCGAAGTCACCGACCGTGAGGAGCCGGCGCACTTCCAGTCCAACTTCAGGCTGGGTCCGCCCTTGCGGCGGCTGGTGGGGACCGGCGAAGTCCTGGCGTCGCTGGAGAACGGGCGCCAGACGCTGCTCGACGCCCGGGCGCCGGCACGCTTTCGCGGCGAAGTCGAGCCGTTCGACCCGGTCGCGGGCCACATTCCGGGCGCGCTGAACCGCCCGTCGACGCAGAACGTCGGACCCGACGGCCGGTTCCGCCCCGCGGCCGAACTGCGCGCCGAATTCGCCCAGTTGTTGCAAGGGCACGACCCGGCCGCGGTCGTCCACCACTGCGGCAGCGGCGTCAGCGCCCTGCCCAACCTGATCGCGATGGAACTGGCCGGCTTCGGCCCGACCGGCCTGTACGCCGGCAGCTGGAGCGAATGGTCCAGGGACCCCGCCCGGCCGGTGGCCACGGGCGGGTAGGGACGCTCGTCAGCGCGTGGTGGTGCCGGTGCCCGTGCTGGGGGTGGAGCTGGACGCGCCCATCGAGCCGGTCGTGCCCGAGCCGCTGCTGCCGCTCGATCCACTGGTGCTCGGGCTGGTGCTGCTGCTCGGGCTGCTGCCGGAGCTGCCGCTCGCGCCCATGCCGCTGGTGCCCGAGCTGCTGCCGGGTGACGTGCTGCTGCTGCCGCTGCTGCCCATGCTGGTGGAACCGCCCGAGCCGCTGCTGGACGGCGAGGTGGTGCTGCCGCTGGTGCCTGCCGTGCTGCTGCCGGACCTCGTGCCCGCGGTGTCGCTGCCGTTTTGGCCGCAGGCGGTCAGCGACATGGCGGCGGCAGCGATCACCGCCAGCGCGGCGCTGGAAAAGAGGGAAGCCTTCATCTGGATCTCCTTGGTTGGTGTCTTGGGAAGACAAGGGAACATGGCAGCCCGCCGCTGCCTGGGCCCACTCTAGGTCTGCCCAGCCGGGGGGCTGTCGTCTGCCACTGTCGAACTCTGTAGGACAAGCGCAGGCGGGCCGCTCGCGGCCACGGCCCCGGAGGGCTCAGGCCAGCACCGAAGCCAGCAGTTCCTCGCGCAGCGCCTCGGGCACTGCCTGCAACTCGCGCCGGCGCGCCGCGAGCCGCCGGCCCAGCAGTTCCAGGTCGAGCCGGCTGGCCCGCACGCGCGGGAAGACGGCCTCGACCTCCTCGCGAAAATGGTGATCGGCATAGTCGCCCAGCACGGCGACCTTGGCGTCGTACCGATCCTCGTGCGGGTCCATGGACAGGATCTGCACCACCAGGTCGCGCACGCTGGCGTGCTCGACCACGGCGCGGTCCATCAGGTCCGGCGCGCGGATGGCCGCGCGCACCGGCGGGTAGAACAGCTCGTCCTCGAGCTTGGCGTGGATGGTCAGTTCCAGGCAGATCTGCTCGGCCAACGCCTTGCGGTGCGCCTCGGGAGCCTGTCCGGCGGCCAGCGCGCGGTAGTCCTGGAACAGGCGGCGCAAGGCCTGGTGGTCGGCATCGAGCAGGTCGAGGGCATCGTCGGTGGTTGGCGTCATGGTCGGCCCCGGTCTCAGCGGCGCCGCTCGCCGGCTTCGGCGTCCGTCTTGCTGGCCTGCTTCATGGCCTTCTCGGCTGGCGTGCCCTGCCGCTGCGGCGCGGGCTCGTTGCCGCTTTCCGCGGTGCCGGCGTCCTCCGGCTGCATGTCGGGGGCAGGCGTGCTGCGCGTGCGATCCTGTTCCGGGGCGCGCTCGCCCTTGCGATCCTGTTCCGGGGCGCGCTCCCCCTTGCCGAGTTTGCTGTGCGAATTCATCGAACCTCCTGCTGTGCCGATTCCTTGCGGTCGCTGCACTCTAGGCAGGCGGCCTTTCCGGACCCTGTCAGCATGCCTCCGCCGCTGCTGTAGGACGCCGGCAACTCCCGGCTAGGACTGCGGGCGCCGCGGCGACTTCTTCGCGTCGGGATCGCTGGGACCGTTGCGGTCCGACAGCCCCGGCCCGGTCGGCTTGCCGAGCTCGCCACTGTCGCCGCCTTGCGCGTCCCAGGTGCCCCCGGTTCGCGCGGTGTTGCCGCGCGGGCGCAATTCGCTGTCGTCGTCGAGGTTCACGGAGCCGCCGCCCATGGGTTTGTCGTCGGCGGCGCCGTGGTCCCGCTCGTTCACGCCGCTGGGCGCCACCAGGTCCGGCTGCTCGTCGCTGGTGAGGCCGACCTTTCCTGGATCGCCGGTGGCTTTGCGCTGCACGTCCGGGCGACCATCATCCTTGCGCGGTTCGTCGCCGGGAGATCGAGATTGCTTGGCCATGGGGTTCCTCCAGATGGGTTGAATCCCCGCATCCTTGCCTCCTCAGGGCGCGGCGGCTGTAGGCCCCTCGCCGGACGCGGCGTAGGAAACCGGGGCCGCGCCCAGCCCTGCGAGGCCGACCAGCGCCGACGCGATGGCCTTGCGAAAGGAGGGGAACTGGTGCATGTCGCCATGCCCCGCGCCCTCCACCAGCAGCAGGCGGCACGTCGGCAAGAGCTTGCGGATCGCCTCGCTGTGGTGGTGGCCGATCAATTCGTCGCGATCGCCGTGCACCAGCATCAGCGGCCCCTTGACCAGGCAGGCATGGTCCGCCGTCGGCAGCGGGTAGCGAAGCACGCGGCTGGGGACCCACGGATACAGCTCGTCGGCCAGGGCGCGCATGCTGCTGTACGGCGAGATCAGCAGGGTCAGATCCGGCGGCTGGCCGGCGGCGCCGAGTTGCGCCGACAGCCGGGCCGCCAGCGCCGTGCCGAGCGACTGGCCGGAGATGACGATGCGGCGCCCGGCGTAGTCCCCCGACACCGCATTCCACACCGCACGCACGTCCTCGTGCAGTTGCTCCTCGCTCTCGATGCGGCCGGTGCTCTTGCCGTAACCGCGGTAATCCATCATGACCACGTCGAGCCCCAGCTCGCGGAACGCATCCAGGCCGGTGAACCACTTGCGCAGGTTGCCCGAGTTGCCGTGCAGGTAGAACACCATGCCGCGCGGCTGCGGCAGCCGCAACTGGGCGACCGAGAGGCGCGCGCCCGGCACGTCCACCCCGAACTCGCGCACGTCGGCATCGCCGAACAGGGGTTCGTCCGCGGGCAGCGGCGCCGGCTCGAACAGCAGTCGCTCCTGCCGGAACCAGAGCCAGGTGATCGCCGCCGCGTACAGGGCGGCACCCAATGCGGGCACGCCGATCAGGGGATAGAGCAGCTTGCCCATGGTGGCGCCATGTTGAAGCTGCGCGCAGCGCACGAACTGTAGTCGCCGGCAGGCCGATGAAGTAGGAAAACGGCAGGGCTTTGCGTGCGCTCCCGGTCCGGGCAGGGGGCGGCGGTGGCGCCTCGCGCTTGCAGGCGATCCGCGCCCGGGGCACTCAGCGCAGGTAAAGGGCGCGAAGGCGTTCGTGCTCGGCCAGGCCCAGGCCCAGGCCCTCGCGCAGGTACGCGTCCAGGCCGCCGTAGTCTTCGCCGATCGCGTCCAGCGACGCCTGCAGGAACTCCGGCTGCACGCCCCACAACACCCGGGCCACGTGCGGGTCGAGGCCGCGCCAGACGTAGGCCGGCGGCTTGAGGCGCTGGTTGGTGAGCAGGTAGTCGTGCATCACCTCCTCGCGCGTGGCGCCCAGCGCGTGCAGCACCAGGGCCGCCGCGAAACCGGTCCGGTCCTTGCCCGCGGTGCAGTGGAACACGGTGGGGTCGTCCGATTCCAGCAGCAGCCGGAAGAACTCGGCGAACCGGTGGCTGCTGCCGCGCACGAAGCCGCGGTAGGTGTCCTGCATGTGGCTGACCACCTCGGCCTCGCCCAGGCGGTGGCCGGCTTCGACCAGCTCGGCCAGGACCTGGACGATGGTGGGTTCGATGGCCAGCGAATGCACCTGCACCTGCGGCAGCGCGCACATCGCGGCGGCGCGCTCGTCCATGCCGCGGAAGTCGAGCACGCGGCGCACGCCCAGCGACTGGATCTGCCGGGCGTCGCTCGCATCGAGCGCGCCGAGGTGGTCGGAGCGGAACAGCACGTGCGGGCGGATGGCCACGCTGCGCACGTCGGCGGCGAGGTCGCGGAAGTTGGAGGGATTGGTGATCGAAGGGAGTACGTCAGGCATTACCCCCCGATTGTCGGCCAAGGGGGCGCGCAGGGCTGTCGCGCGGGCAGCCCCGGTGCGCGCCGGTCCAGGTGGGCGGCGCGCACCGGCGCCGCGCCATGGCAAGCCTCAACGGCTCTTGCCGCGGCTGCTGCTGCCCGTATGGCGTTCATCCTTGGCGGAACTGGCCGGGGTGTTCGTGCGGGCGGCCTTTTCGCCGGCCTCGGCGCGGCCCGTGCTTCCGGTATTGGCCTGGCCACGGCTGCCGCGGCTGCCACTGTTGCCGCTGCTGCGGCTGCTGCCGGGGGACGAAGACTTCGAAGATCGCATGGCAGGCTCCTTCCAGTGTGTGCGCCCGGCGCACCGTGCACCCGGGCGCGGGCCTGACTGTAGGCAGCGCACCGGCAACGTCTGTCGGTGCAGGCGCGGGGCTGCTGTAGGAGGCCGTCCGCTTCAGGCGGGTGGCGCTGCAGCCAGCGACCTCGCCACCGCGAGATGGCTTCGCAGCGCCGGCAACTGCCCGCTGAACCAGCTGCGAAGCGAGGCGTCTTCCGCCGCGACGCCGGCGTCCTCGTGCAGCGCAACGAGCCGTTCCTGGTCCTGCAGCCCGGCCACCTGCACGAAGCGCTGGTCGAACCTGCTACCGCCATCCGGCCGCAGCCTTGCCAGCCGCAGTTCCAGGTAGGCCGGCATGGTGGGTGGCGGCGCGATGGCGCGCGATTGCAGCAGGGTGAGCAGGGCCGCGTTGGCAGCCTCGTGGTGTTCGGCCAGCACGCGCCCGAACGCCTGCAGGTCGGCCCGCTGCGCGCGCGCCTGCGCCAGCTGGCCGGCCGCCAACTCGTACAGGCCGATGCCGGCGGCGCGCAGCGCCAGCACCTGGTCCCCGGGCGACAGCTGTCCGCGCCGCGTGGCCGAGGCACAGCTCGCCAGCAGCGGCCAGGCCGCCAGGGCGGCCGTGAGGGCACGGCGGGGATGATCGATCGCTTTCAGGCGCATGGCATGTCCTCCAGCTTGGCAGCGAGCGGGCAAGCGATGTGCCACCGGCTGCCTGGCCCATCAGGACGCCAGGCTTGACGGCAGCTGGCCCAGCGGTCATCTTTGCGGTCGGTGTTGACTTTTGTCTTGCACCCACCTTCCAGGAGATCCCCATGAAGAAATGGCTGCGCCGCGGCGCCATTGCCGTCGCCTTGCTCGTGCTGCTCGCCGCCGCGGCGGTGTTCACCGGCCTGCAGATGGCCGATCGCAAGGCCCAGCGCCGGCTCGACGTGCCCGTTCGGCCGGTGGCCTACACCAGCGACGTGCAGGCGCTGGAGCGCGGCCGCTACCTGTATGCCAGCCGCGGGTGCGCCGAGTGCCATGGGGCCAACGGCGCCGGGCGCACCTTCGCCGAGGACGACGGCCTGTTGATCCACGGCGCCAACATCAGCCCGGCCGGCGTGGTCGCCCGCTACCTGCCGCAGGACTGGGTGCGCAGCATCCGGCACGGGGTGGCGCCCGACGGCCGCCCGCTGCGGGTGATGCCGAGCGAGGACTTCAACCGATTCACCGACGAGGACCTGGCGGCGCTGGTCGCGTACGTGCGCGCGCTGCCGCCGGCGCCGGGCGGGCCGGCCGAGATCCGCTTGCCGCTGCCCGCGCGGGTGATGTACGGCTTCGGCCTGATCCAGGATTCCGCCGACAAGATCGACCATGCCTTGCCGCCCCAGCAGCCGGTCGCCGAAGGCGTGAACCTGCCGCACGGCGCCTACGTGGCCAACATGTGCCTGGGCTGCCATGGCCACTCGCTGGCCGGCGGGCGCATTCCGGGCGCGCCGCCCGACTGGCCGCCCGCACCCAACCTCAATCCCGGCCCGGGATCGGTGCTGCCGCGGTATGCCACGGCGGACGCGCTGCTGGCGCTGTTTCGCAGCGGCCGGCGCCCCGACGGCACGCCGGTGCAGGTCATGCCCTTCGAAACGCTCAAGGCGATGAGCGAAACCGACGTGCGGGCGCTGCACCTCTACCTCATGAGCCGCAAGGTCCAGCCGGCCGGCTGACCGGCGCCTTGTCCGGCGCACGCGCGGGCGCCGTTTTGCTAAGGTGCGTTCCATGGTGGCCCGCCCGCTTTCCGCCCTGTTGCCCGCGCTCGTGCTGGCCGCCTGCGCGGCGCACGCCAACGGCGATGCATCCGCGATCGGCGACCCGCCGCCGGCGGCCCAGGTGGCAGGACTGTGGTGCGGCGCGGGGCCCTTGCACGAGTTCAGCCTGCGGCTGACCCAGCACGACGAACAGGTCGAAGGCGAACTGCTGCGAAAGGGCCGCAGCCGCACGATCGAAGGGCGCGTCGAGGGCCAGGTGCTGCGCACCCAATCCACCAAGGTCGGCGCGCTGGTGCTGGAAAAGCAGGGCGAGGAATTGCTCGTGACCGGCGGCGACGGCCTGATCGCGCTGGCGCGCGGAACCTCGTTCCGGCGCAGCGACGGCCACAGCTGCGCAGGCTAGCGGACGGTCGCGCCGCCTGCCCACGGACGCGGTCGGCCGGCTCCTACAGCTCCCCTGCCAGCGGGACGCAACACTGGCGCCCGAGGATCACTGTCAGCGGGAACGCGCCTTGCAGGACCTGGCCTTCGGCACCCTTCTGTACCGCTATTTCTTCTTCGGCTGGCTGTTCAAGGACGTCACCCGCGGCAGCGTGTTCGAGCGTGCCGCCGCCTGGCGCCACAACCGCGAGCAGGCGCACTGGCTGCCCACCTACCTCTGGCGCTGGATCTGGTGGGGCCTGTTCTTCTACGGGCTCGGCGGCGTGGTCGAGGTGCTCCTGGAGTCGCCTGTCCTGTCGCTGCTGTTCTACGTGCCCAGTGCGCTGAGCGTGCCGGTGGTCGCCGTCACGCTGGCGGCCTGGATCGGGCTGAAGGCGATCCGCAGTCCCTGGTAGGCAGCCGCCGCCCGGCCTACGCCGTCACAGGCGCCCGAGGTCGGCGATCGCGTCCACCACCATCGAAGTGCCGACCGCGATCAACAGGATGTCGGCGGCCACCCGCACGTACTTGTGCCCGCGCGGCGCCGGCGGCAACTGCACCACCACGGCCGCCGGCACCGGGTAGAACACGACGCTGGCGGGCAGCGGCTGCCCGACCGCGTACTTCTTCGCCTGGCCCGGCGGCAGGCATCCGTTGTTTTTCTTCGCCAGCCCGGGTGGGCAGCCCTTGCGGCTTCGGTAGTGGTCGTCGTACCAGCCCTGCGCCGCATGGCGGTCGCGGTCGTCGAACCAGGCACCCACGCGCGCCTCGCGCCGCTCACCCTTTCGATCGTGCTTGTGCTTGCCGCCCTCGCGGCCGTAACCGTCCTTCTGCTTGTGCCCCTTGCCCTGCCCCGCCGATTCGGGTTTGTCCGCCCGGGCGGGCGTCACGCCGACCGTCATGGCCAGCAGCGCCGCCAGCACGGCCGCATTCGCTCTTCGCTTGTTCATGTCGCTCCTGCTTCCCTGAAGCCCAGCAGCGAGTGTGGCTCGGCCGTGGCGCCTGCCCTGTCGGTGGCAGCGCAACAACTGTTACCAGAGATAGCCGGCGCTGCCGGCGGGTCAGACGGTCGCCAGCGCCGGCGCCACCGCGCTGCGGGTCAGGCCCAGGCGCTCGGGCGAAACGTATTGCTGGCGGTAGGCTTCGAAGGCCAGCGTGTCGCGTGCCTCGATCGCCTTCTGCTCCTCGATCGACTGGCGGGCCAGCGTCCCGAAGCGCGCCTGCTCGGAAGCGCTGAACGGCAGCGACAGCAGCTTGGCGTGGATCTGCTGCGATTGCGCGCGCACGAAGCCGAGGAAGGAATTGCCGTAGTCCTGCCGCATCACGTCCAGCACGCGCGCCGACGGCAGCAGCCCGGGATCCTCGACCATGGTGCGGGCGGCGCGCAGCGTGTCGGCATGGTCGCTGGCGCCGTGCGCGGCATCCAGCGCCGCCGCCACCGGGGCGAAAGCGTCGAGCAGCTCGCGGGCCCAGTCGGTCAACGACACCCGCTTGCCGCCGCGCTCCAGCTGCAGGCCCGGCTGGCGTCCGAACGCCGCCGTCTTGTGCTGGTTGCGACCGATCTCCGCGATTTCCGCCGGCGTGTCGGGCGGGCTGCCGGCCAGCAGGCAGTGCAGCAGGAACACGTCGAGGAAGCGCACGGTGGTGGCCTTCAGGCCCACGGCGACGAAGGGATCGAGGTCCAGCAGCCGCACCTCCACGTATTCGACGCCGCGCTCGCGCAGCGCATGCAGCGGCCGCTCGCCCGGGCGGATCACGCGCTTGGGCCGGATCGTGCCGTAGAACTCGTTCTCGATCTGCAGCAGGCTGGTGGCCAGCTGGTTGTATTCACCGCCGGGATTCATCAGGCCGACGGCTTCGTAGGCCGGGTAGGGGTGCGTCAGCGCCTCCTGCAGTGATGCCGCGTACCCGTCCAGCCCGTTGTAGCTGACCGCCAGGCTGGCCTGGGCCTCGCTCTGGTAGCCCAGCCGGCCCATGCGCAGGGACGTGCCGTGGGGCATGTACAGGGTACCTTCGGAGAGGGTCTGCAGCTCGTGCTGGCGACCATCGACGAAGGACGAGGCCACTGCCGGCGAGGCGCCGAACAGGTACAGCAGCAGGAAGGCGTGGCGCCGGAAATTGCGGATCAGCGCGAAGTACTCGTCGCTGTCCACGCCCGGCATCGACCAGTTGTAGTGGATGCCCGAGATGGTCTGCATGCGGCGGCCATAGCGGTGCGCCAGGCCCATGCGGTAGACGCTCTTGGCGCGGGCGACGTTGGAGCAGCCGTAGCGACCGATCGGGATCGTCTCGGCGGGCGGCAACCGGCAGGGCATGCTGGACGCCCACATCATCTCGTCCTGCAGGCTGCGCGCGGTGTACTGGTGGATGCGCAGCAGCTCCTCCAGGCAGGTCTCGGGCGTGGGGTGCACGCCGGTGATCAGCTCGATCTGCGACTCGCTGTAGTCGGTGGTGATGTGGGGGTGCGTGAGCGCCGAGCCGAGCGCCGCCGGGTGCGGGGTGAGCGCCAGGTTGCCCGCCGGGGTGGCGCGCAGGCTCTCCTTCTCGACGCCGCGGCGCATGCCCTTGAGCCGGTCGGCGCTCAGGCGGTTCAGGGCTTGTTGCAGTCGGCTCATGTCAATCGCGGGAGGGTTGGCCCGTGTCGGGGGCTGGTACGAAGGTAACACCATCGGCGAAATCCCGGCTGTTCCGCCGGGGAATCACGGATGGGCTAAACACCGGGCGCGGCCATGCGCCGGCGGCTGGCAGAATCGGTCGGCAAGGCACAACTGGAGGGCCGCATGGCGATCACCGTTCCCGTCCACATGGGCTACGAGCTCGAGGTCAAGGCCGGCGCGGCCGAGGTTTTCGAGCTGCTGTCGGACGTGCCCGCCTCGGTGGCGTTCTTCCCCAAGGTGCACAAGCTCACCGACCTGGGCGACGGCGTGTACCAGTGGGAGATGGACAAGGTCGGCACGCCGCAGGTGAACATCCAGACCGTGTACGCCAGCCGCTACAGCGCCAGCAAGGCCAAGGGCACCGTGACGTGGAAGCCGGTGCCCGGCATCGGCAACGCCCAGGTGGGCGGCGGCTGGAAGATCACCGAGCGCAAGGGCTCCACCCACATCGAGCTGAAGATCGACGGCGAGCTCACCGTGCCGCTGCCCGCGTTGATGAAGGTGGTGGTGGCGCCGGTGGTCGAGGCCGAGTTCGAGAAGCTGGTGGAGAAGTACCTGGCCAACCTGGCCAAGCGGCTGGGCGGCGAAGTCTGACGCCGCGCCAGCAGCCTGCCTTGTCCTACACCCCTTCGGGGAGCGCGTGGCCACACTGGGGGCTGCAGCACAAGCATGAAAGGACGCGCCCCATGCAGGTTCTGGTGAACACCAGCAATGGCATCGAGAACAAGGACAGCCTCGAGCGCTGGGCCTCGGACTTCCTCAACGACACGCTGGCACGGTTCGGCGAAGACATCACCCGCATCGAGGTCCAGCTGAGCGACACCAACAGCGGCAAGAGCGGCGCGCACGACAAGCGCTGCATGCTGGAGGCGCGCATCGCCGGGCACGAGCCGGTTGCGGCCACGCACCACGCGCCCTCCCAGGACGAGGCCTTCCGCGGCGCCACCCAGCGACTGATGAACCTGCTGGACCGCAAGCTCGGCAAGCTCGACCGGCGCGAGCACCGCGACCGCGACACCATCCGCCGCGAAGGCGAACCGACCGAGTGAGCCGCGCGGCGACGCGCCAGCCCCTTCTCCTCAGTATTCGACCGGCGTGCTGTAGCGCGGATCCCGGTGCAGGTCCCAGTAGGCCTGCAGCAGGCGCCGGGTGACCGGGCCGACCTCGCCTGTGCCGACCGGCTTGCCATCGACCCGGGTGACGGGCAGCACGCCGCCGCCCGAGCTGCTGAGGAAAGCCTCCTGGGCGCCACGCAGTTCGGCCGCGGGCAGCGGCCGCAAGGCCACCGGAATGGCCAACGACTGCGCCAGCTCGATCACGGTGCGACGGGTGATGCCCTCCAGCACGCCTTCGGACGGCGTGACCAGCCCGCCATCGATCACCGCGAACACGTTGAAGCCGGGGCCCTCGACCACGTGGCCGGCGGCATCCGACAGCAGCACCGTGTCCCCGCCCGCATCGAGCGCACCGAGCAGGCCCATGGTGAGGTCGTTCCAGTGGTAGTTCTTGGCGCGCGGGTCGACGCTCGAAGGCGGAATGCGCTGCACGTCGCTCACCACCACGTTCAGGCCGCGGCGGCGCTGCTCCTCGTTGGCGATCCACACGTAGGGCACGGCAAAGGCGTGGAACTGGTTGGCGGCCTGGCGCGGGTCGCGCGAGCCCCAGGGCGGCTGCCCGCGCGTGACGATCATCTCCACGTAGGACTCGCGCAGCCCGGCGCGGCGCACGCAGCCGGCCAGGATCTGCGCCACCTCGTCGCGCGGGCGGCCGGGGTCGAGCCGGAAGCGGCGGCAGCTCTCGAAGAAGCGGTCCAGGTGCGCGTCCAGGCGGAAGAAGGCGCCCTGCCACACGGTCACCACGTCGTAGGTGGCATCCGAGCGCAGGAAACCCCAGTCGGTGATCGGAATCGAGGCCTGGTCGACCGGCAGGTACTGGCCGCGCTGCCAGGCGCAACCGCGGGAGAAGTCGGGCGAAATGTCCATGCGGCCATTCTGGCCCAGCCGCGGTTCGCTACCATCTGCCGGTACCTTTTCATCGCATACGTCAAGGAAGCAGGCACATGGCAATGGACGTGATCGACTACGAGATCCGCGGATCGGAGATGCAGTTCGTCGAGATCGAACTCGATCCCGGCGAGGCGGCCATCGGCGAAGCCGGCAGCATGATGTTCATGGACGCCGGCATCGCCATGGACACGGTGTTCGGCGACGGCAGCGCCCAGCAGGGCGGCCTGTTCGGCAAGCTGATGGGAGCCGGCAAGCGGCTGGTGACGGGCGAGTCCCTGTTCACCACCGTCTACAGCAACAACGCGCAGGGCAAGCAGCGCGTGGCCTTCGCCGCACCCTACCCCGGCAAGATCCTGCCGATGGACCTGCGCCAGACGGGCGGCACGCTGGTCTGCCAGAAGGACGCCTTCCTGTGCGCGGCGCGCGGCGTGTCGCTGGGCATCGCGCTGCAGCGCAAGCTGTCCACCGGCTTCTTCGGCGGCGAGGGCTTCATCATGCAGAAGCTCGAGGGCGACGGCCTGGCTTTCGTGCACGCGGGCGGCACCGTGGTCCGGCGCGAGCTGAAACCGGGCGAGACGCTGCTGGTGGACACCGGCTGCGTGGTCGCGTACACCGCCGGCGTCGCGTTCGACATCCAGTACGTCGGCAAGGTCAAGACGGCCCTGTTCGGCGGCGAAGGCCTGTTCTTCGCCCGCATGGCGGGGCCAGGCACGGTGTGGCTGCAAAGCCTGCCGTTCTCGCGACTGGCCTCGCGCGTGTTCGCGGCGGCACCCCAGCGCGGCGGCTCGCAGGGCGAAGGCTCGGTGCTGGGCGGCTTCGGCGCCGGGGGCCTGCTCGGCACGGTGCTGGGAGGCGACAACGAGTAGGGCAGTGGCGGCCGGGGACAGCCGCCGTCCGCGCCTGTGTGGACGGTGCTACTCATCCGTGGCGCCAAGTCCACACAAGCATGGCCTGCGCGCGTATATTGGCCTCGCGCCTGGGCCGCAAGCCGGCGCGCGTCCCGTACCGCAACCCCACAAGGAGCCCGAAGATGAACCTGAAGAAGATGACCTGCCGCGCCCTGATCGTCTCGATGTTCGCGCTGTCCTTCCAGACGGCGAGCGCCGGCCTGATCGGCGCCGACCAGGCGGCGCCGGCGACCGCGCAGACCGACCGTGCCGCGGTGCTCGAGGTGCTGGCGCGTGCCGACACGGCCTCGCAACTGGAGGCGATGGGCGTGGATCCGCTGCAGGCGCGTGACCGCGTGGCCGCGATGAGCGACCAGGAAGTGCAGCAGCTTGCCGCCGACGTCCGCCAGGCGCCCGCCGGCGCCGACGGAGGCACCTTGCTCGCCGTCGTCGTGATCGCCGCCGCGATCTGGTACTTCGCGTACCGCCGCTGATGGCCGGCGGCCGGGCCGGATGACCGGCGTGATCGGCACCGGAGCCCGCCTCGCGCGGGCTTCGGCTTTTGCGGGCCTGCGCGCCTTTGCCGCGGGCCTTGCGCTCGTGCTCGCGGGCTGTGCCCAGATGGTGCCGCAGACCGTCGCGCTGCGCACCGGCTGGCCGGCCGGGGTGCCGCAAAGCACGTCCCTCGAAGGCGTGCCCTTCTTTCCGCAGACCGAGTACCAGTGCGGCCCGGCGGCCCTGGCCACCGTGCTGGCCTACACCGGCACGCCGGTGACGCCCGAGCCGTTGATCGGCCAGGTCTACATCCCCGAGCGGCGCGGCAGCCTGCAGCTGGAGATGCTGGCTGCCGCGCGCCGCTACGGGCGGGTGTCGTACGTGCTCGCGCCGCGCTACGGCGACCTGCTGCGCGAAGTCGCCGCCGGCAACCCGGTGCTGGTGCTGCAGGACGTGGGTGTGCTGGCCAAGCAGTGGCACTACGCGGTGGTCAACGGGTTCGACTACCCGAGCGGCACCATCTACCTGCGCTCGGGCACGACCGCGCGGCTGGAGATGCCGTTCACCGCCTTCGAGCGCAGCTGGATGGCCAGCGGCTACTGGGCCATGGTGGCCACGCCGCCCGAACGCATCCCGGCGACGGCCACCGAGGACGCGTGGATGAACGCCGTGCTCGCGATGGCGCGGGTGGCCCCATCCGAGTCCGTGGCCACCGCCTTCGCCACGGCGCTGCAGCGCTGGCCCGACAACCTGGCCGCCGCGGTCGGGCTGGCCAACCAGCTGCATGCGCGCGGCGCGCTCGACGAGGCCGAGCGCGTCCTGCGCCAGGCCCGGCAGCGCCACCCGCGCTCGGCCATCCTGGCCAACAACCTGGCCCAGATCCTGTCCGATCTCGGCCGGCAGGGCGAGGCGCTGGCGCTGATCGACGCCGCAGCCGCCGACGCCGGCAATCCCTTTGCCGCGGAGATCCGCGCCACCCGCGAGGGCATCATCGAGCGCATGAAGCGACGCAGCAGCAACGCGCGGTAGGCGACGGAGGGCGCGCGCTCCGGGAACGCGCCTACAGCCGGGCGGGCAACCCGCTTGCGCGGATGCGCCGCGCCCTTGCCCAGACTGCGGCCGTGCCCACCGGGCGCCGCGCCACGAGACAGGTATCGGACTTCCGCGCCCCCGCGAAACGAACGAACATTGTCCAGCGGGCCCGGTGGGCCATCCGCCTCCCCTGGCGGCGGTTGCAGTCGTCCCTCCCCTTCCCCTGACGGTGCGTGCCGAGCCGAAACGGCGCACATCGGCTCACGCTTTTGCGCCACGAAGCGCGACGCCTTGCGCCTACAGCGCGCGCGGAGGCGACTTCCTACGCTGGATGCACTGCCCCCTCCGCCGGAGTCGCACGATGAACAGGCTTCCCCACCGCATCCTCCTGATGGCCGCCCTGGCGCTGGCCGCCGTCGGCTTGCACCTGCGCGCTGCCGCCGAAACGGTGCCGGAGCCGGAGGCGCAGAAAGTGCGCGAAGTGATCGTCGCCCAGCTCTCCGCGCTGGCGCTGGACGATGCGGACAAGGCCTTCGAGACGGCCACGCCGGAAGTGCGCGCCGCCATCGGCAGCTCCAATCGCTTCCTGGCGATGGTGCGCGGCGCCTATCCGATGGTCTACCGGCCGTCCTCGGTGAGCTTCCACAAGCCCGAGCAGGAAGACGGCGGCGTGCTGCAGCTGGTGGAGATCAAGGACGACGACGACAAGTCCTGGCTCGCCCTGTTCGCGCTGGAGCGGCAGCCGGACCAGAGCTGGCGCATCAGCGGCTGCGTGGTCGCGGAGAACCACTGGCAGGCGACGTAGCCGGGGCGGGGTGCCGCCGGGCTACATCGGCATGAACATTTCGAGCGCCTCCCGCGTCTCGGGCAGCACGTAGACCACGCCGGTGCGTTGGCCCAGCAGCGGCTCGATCACGTCGAGGTAGAAGGGCACCGGCACGACCACGCAGCCCAGCGACAGCCGCCGCTCCTCGGGAGCGGATGACGCCAGGCGCTCGGCCCGCACGCGCTGCGAACGGCCCGGCCGCAGCCGGTGGATCGCCAGCGCCGCGTCGTAATCGAACCAGATCACGTGTTCCCCTTCGAGGTTGCGGCCAGGCTGGGTGAGGAAGCGTCCCGCCGGCGTGGTGCGTTCCTCCGGCGGGAGGGTGCCGGACTGGGCGCGGTCGCCGACGCCGGGCACGCTGTGGTCGCCCGGCGCCGATCCCAGCAGGACGTCGGTGGCCGCCAGCAACTGCCCGCCGGCGCTGAAGGCGTACAGGCGCGCCTCCTTCTTGTCCACCACCACGAACGGATGGCCCTGCGCATCACCGCTGGCCATCACCCAGCGCACGACCTCGCGCGCTTCGCCGTCCGGTCCATGCCGCCCCGCATCGGCCTGCGGAGCCGCAACCGCGGCACAAGCGAGCGCCCAGGCGGCGCACAGCGCCGCCGCCTTGCCTTTCCAATGCATGTCGAGTCCCCATCGGCCCCTTGTGCCGGGGCGCTTGTCGCGCGAGCCGCAGGGCGGCTCGACAGGGACATGCTAGTGGGAGCGGCGCTGGCTCTGCCGCAGCGCCGCGCGATGCGGCGACGTCTGGCGCGTCGCGTGCCTTATTTCACGCAGGCGGGGCCGCGGAGCTGCGGCGATGCGCGCTGCGGGGCACGGGGTAGCTGCCGAACTGCTCGCGCGCGGTGCGAGTCTCGGGCAGCACGTAGATGACGGCGCCGGTGCTGCGGACCAGGGGGGCGAACACCTTCTCGTAGAAGGCCACCGGCAGGTTGATGCAGCCGAACGAGATGCGGTTGTCGCGCGCGGTGGGCGAAGCCAGTCGCTGCAGGCGCCGCTCGGCCTTGACCAGCGGTCGCACGCGGTGCATGGAAACGGCCAGGTCGTAGGAGACCCACACGATGTCCTCGCCGTGGCTGTTGACGCCGGGTTCCGCAACGAAGCGGCCGGCGGGCGTGGTCTTTTCCTCGGGGCGCACCTGCGACAGCGGCTTCTCGCCGATGCCGGGCACCGGGTCGTCGCCGACGGCGGCTCCGAACAGGGCCGGCGCTTGCTGCACCAGCACGCCCTTCTCGTCGAACAGCCACACGCGCGCGCCCCGCTTGTCGACGACGGCGAAGGCCAGCGACCCATGGTCGCCCGAATCCACCGCCCAGTCGGCCACCTCGCGCACGACCGGCGGCGGGCGCTGGCCGCGGAATTCGGCGTGACGGTGATGGCGCGGCGGCGCAGGCGCCTGCACGGCGGGCGCCGCAGTTGCGGCTGGCGAGGATGGCGCCGGAGCGCGATGCGGCGGTGCGGTCGCACGCGCGGTCGCGGTGGCGGTCGCGGTGGTCGCCTGCGCCGGTGCCGGGCTTGCAGCCGATCCGGCGCGAACGGCCTCGCGATCACCGGGCCAGCCAATCCACGCGGCGGCCATCGCCAGGCCGAGCGCCAGCAGCACGGCGCGCGAAGCCCGGCCCGCCCCGTGCGGGCGCCAGTCACGACCCAGGATTTCGCGCGGAATCTTCAAGGCGCAGCGACCACGAAAAGGGCGGGCGCAAGGCCCGCCCGGTCACCGGAGCTGGCCGGCGTCAGTTGCGGTCGGCGCGGGCCGCGCGGCTGTCGGTGGAGCTGTCCGTGGTGCTGCCGCTCGTGCTGCCGGACGCACCCATGGTGCTGCCGCCGCTGCTGCTGCTGCTCGACGTGTCGGAAGAGCCGCTGCTGGCCGCCGGCGTGCTCGACGAACTGGAGCTGGTGCTCGGGGACGACGAAGAGCCGGGCGTGGAGCCGCTGGCGCCCATGGAGGTGCCGCTGCTCGGCGCGGACGAGCTGGACGAGCTGGTCGAAGGCTGCGAGCTGCTGGTGCTGCTGTCGCTGCTGCTCGACCCGGACGCGGATGGCGTGCTGCTCGACCCGGAGGCGCCCATCGTGCTGGTGGCAGGGTCCTTGGCGCCCGGCGCCGGCGAGCCGGCGGCCGGGGCGGTGCCGCCACTGGCGCTCGGCGAGGAACTGCTGCTGCTCGAACTCTGGGCGACGGCGAGGCCGCCGAACGCCAGTGCCGCCGCGGCCGCCAGGCTCGTGAGGGTGATCTTGGTTGCGCTCATGTTGAACTCCTTGATTGACATGCTTGGAAACGCGCCGGCATGGCGCGCCGGCTGACGCAAGATTAGGCGGCGCCTCCCTGCCGTCGAAGTGGGCTTAGAACGGCAGGGCCTGTAGGACCGTCACTGTCACGATTTGCGGCTCAGGCAGGCGCGGCGCCGAACTTCACGCCTGAGCCTGGTCGACCGGCGCGGCAGGCTGCTCGGTCTTGAAGACACCGCGGATGTTCAACACGGCCAGCGCCACCTGCAGCGCGATCAGCGCCCAGGCGCCGGCGTGCCAGCCCCAGGCTGCCCACAGCAGATTGCTGGCCAGGAACACCCAGAAGCCGACGTTGCGCCGCTGCTTGCGGCTGGAGGCCACCAGCCATGCCGCCAGTACGCTGGCCGCCATCGCGGGCCACTGCAGCAGGTCGATCCATCCGGGCAAGGCGTCCATCCCGCGCAAGCTAATCGCACGGCCCATGCCGGCGCGCCAGCAGCGGCCCCCGCGGGCTGTAGGAATCCGGCGCTCAGGCCGGCGCGCGGCGGGCCAGGGTTCGCCTGGCCAGTTCCGCCACCCCCAGCACGATGGCGCCCGCCACCATGCCGACCACCGCATGGGCGAGCAGCGGCAACAGGGTGGCCGCCAGCCCGGGCAGCCCGTGCGCGGCCTCTTCCACGGCGTGCTCCAGCGCCGGCACGCCGTGCGTGAGGATGCCGCCGCCGACCAGGAACATGGCGGCGGTGCCGGCGATGGACAGCCCCTTCATCAGCCACGGCGTCGCGCGCAGGAGGCCGCTGCCGATCGCGGTCCCGAAGCTGCGCCCGCGCGCGACCAGCCACAGTCCGAGATCGTCGAGTTTCACGATGCCGCCCACCAGCCCGTACACGCCCACCGTCATCAGGGCGGCGATGCCGACCAGCACGCCGATGCGCGTGGGAAGCGGTTGCTGCGCCACCGTGCC
The DNA here is from genome assembly GCA_036675905.1 of Acidovorax sp. Lineage (GTDB taxonomy): Bacteria > Pseudomonadota > Gammaproteobacteria > Burkholderiales > Burkholderiaceae_C > Ramlibacter. The sequence goes on from JAKFEA010000064.1 coordinate 31,950, forward strand.
CAGCGCGATCACCACGATTTCCGCCGAGAGGATGAAATCGGTGCGGATCGCGCCGCGGATCTTGCCCTTTTCCAGCGCGAGCACGTCCACCGCCGGATTGGCGAGCGCCTGCTCCAGCTCCTTGTGCCGCTCTTCCTTTTCCTCCCGGTGCAGGAAACCGTGCGCGAGCTTCTCGACCCCCTCGAAGCAGAGATAGGCGCCGCCCAGCATCAGCAGCGGCAGCACCGCCCAGGGCGCCAGCGCGCTGATGACCAGTGCCGCCGGCACCAGGATCACCTTGTTGACCGCCGAGCCCTTGGCCACTGCCCACACCACCGGCAACTCGCGGTGCGCCGCCAGCCCCGTCACCTGCTGCGCATTCAGCGCCAGGTCGTCGCCCAGCACGCCGGCGGTCTTCCTGGCGGCCACCTTGGTCAGGATGGAGACGTCGTCCAGCAAGGTGGCGATGTCATCCAGCAGCAGGAACAGACTCGAAGCCATGGGCAACCGGGCAGCAGAAGGTCCCGCCATCATCGCCGATGGCGGCGCGCTCGTGGGGCCGCGCCCGCAGGCGCGCCCTCAGGTGTTGCCGGTGACGTAGGGGCCGCGCGGCTTCTGGTCCTCGCGCGCGGGGTGCTGCTCGGCACGCTCGTCGGGGTGGGAGATGGTCTCGTTGGTGCCCTCGGGCACCGGTTCGTCCTTGGGGTCCGGCCGCTCGTGCGGCGGCACCACGTCGGGGGCGGAGGCAGGCTTGTTCATGGCGATGGTCCTTGCGGCCACTCTAGGAAGACCGCCGCCGCCGCGCTGTAGGACGGCGGCGCATGGCCGGACCTCGCGCGCCCCAATCCGCGGTCCGCCGCGCCTCGCGATCAGCGGGCGTAGCGCAGCTTGCGAAGGGGCAGGCCGAGGAAGTACTTGCGCAGGAATTCCAGCCGGGCGCCCAGCGAATGGCTGAACGCCTGCGCCTGCGGCACGTACCAGCTGTTCAGGCCCGTGCGCAGCAGCAGCCGGTAGCCGTGGTCCTGCATCAGGCGATGCTTGGCCAGGTGGGTGACATGGTCCTCCAGCAACACCAGCCGCGGCTGCCAGCGGCCGAAGTCCAAGCCCGACAGCGCGACCAGTTCGTGGCCCTCGATGTCCACCGACAGCAGGTCGAACCCGGGCCGCACGCCATGCCCGGCCAGGATGCTGTCCAGCGTGTCGCAGCGCACAGCCACCGACTCCCCGGGGATCGCCGTGCCGCGCGCGATCGGCTGCGCCTCCACGGTGGAGTGCGGCCCGGCGCGGTGCAGCAGCAGCATCTGGCCGGCGTTGGCCGGGCTGGAACAGGCGCGCTCGACCACCGTGCCGGTGCGCTGCTCGCGCAGGCGCTGCGCGCAGTCCGGGTCGGGCTCGACCAGCAGCCCGGTCCAGCCGCGTTGCTCCAGGTGCCAGCTCTGCGAATCGAGCACCGGGTCGTTGGCGCCGACGTCGACG
>JAKFEA010000065.1:0-2011 GCA_036675905.1 Acidovorax sp.
TTCCGCATCCGCCTGGGGCCGCTGAGCCTGGAACAGTACCAACGCCTGCTGCCCGGCCAGGAAAACTTCCTCGAGCTGGCCGCCTGGGTCGCCGAGCACCAGGGCGACGAGCTGGACTGGGAGGTCAACCTGGTGCTGCAGCGCGACGAAGTGCCGCGCATCGACCTCGACGGCCAGACCCGGTTGGGCTTCGACACCTGGCTCGGCCGTCCGCCCTCGGACGCCGCGGACCTCCTGCTGGCCCGCGACTACGCCAGCCAAGCGGCACAACAGAATAAGGAGCAGCGAGCATGAGTGAGATCAGCCGCGCCGCGTTGTTCGGCAAGTTGAACAGCCTGGCCTACAAGGCCATCGAAGCCGCCACGGTATTCTGCAAGCTGCGCGGCAACCCCTATGTCGAGCTGGTGCACTGGCTGCAGCAGATCCTGCAGCTGCAGGACTCCGACCTGCACCAGTTGGTCCGCCAGTTCAACCTCGACCCGGCGCGCCTGGCCAGGGACATCACCGAGTCCCTGGAGCGCCTGCCGCGCGGCTCCACCTCGATCACCGACCTGTCCGCGCATGTCGAGGAAGCGGTCGAGCGCGGCTGGGTCTACGGCAGCCTGATGTTCGGCGAAAGCCAGGTGCGCACGGCCTACCTGGTGGTCGGCATCCTCAAGACGCCGGGCCTGCGCCACGCGCTGTCGGCGATCTCCCGCGAGTTCGACAAGATCAAGGTGGAAAGCCTGATCGAACGCTTCGACGACTACCTCGGCGGCTCACCGGAAAACCGCCTGGCCGCCAGCGACGGCTTCAACGCCGGCAGCGCGCCGGGCGAGGCCAGCGGGGCCATGGCCCCCAGCGCCCTTGGCAAGCAGGAGGCGCTCAAGCGTTTCACCGTCGACCTCACCGAGCAGGCGCGCAGCGGCAAGCTCGACCCCATAGTCGGGCGCGACGAGGAGATCCGCCAACTGGTCGACATCCTCATGCGCCGTCGGCAGAACAACCCGATCCTCACCGGCGAGGCCGGGGTCGGCAAGACTGCGGTGGTCGAGGGCTTCGCCCTGCGCATCGTCGCCGGCGACGTGCCGCCGAGCCTCAAGGACGTCGAGCTGCGCGCCCTCGACGTCGGCCTGCTGCAGGCCGGCGCGAGCATGAAGGGCGAGTTCGAGCAGCGCCTGCGCCAGGTGATCGAGGAAGTGCAGGCTTCGCCCAAGCCGATCATCCTGTTCATCGACGAGGCCCACACCCTGGTCGGCGCCGGCGGCGCGGCCGGTACCGGCGATGCCGCCAACCTGCTCAAGCCGGCCCTGGCCCGCGGCAGCCTGCGCACCGTGGCGGCGACCACCTGGGCCGAATACAAGAAGCACATCGAGAAGGACCCGGCGCTGACCCGGCGCTTCCAGGTGGTGCAGGTGGACGAGCCCTCCGAAGCCAAGGCGATCCTGATGATGCGCGGCGTCGCCTCGACCATGGAGCAGCACCACCAGGTGCAGATCCTCGACGAGGCCCTGGAGGCGGCGGTCAAGCTGTCGCATCGCTATATCCCGGCCCGGCAGTTGCCGGACAAGTCGGTGAGCCTGCTCGACACCGCCTGCGCCCGGGTCGCCATCAGCCTGCATGCGGTGCCGGCCGAAGTGGACGACAGCCGCCGGCGCATCGAGGCGTTGACCACCGAACAGGCGATCATCGGCCGCGAACAGGCGATCGGCATCGCCATCGGCAAGCGCCAGCAGGATGTCGAGGCCGCCCTCGGCGCCGAGCGCGAACGCCTGGCCGAGCTGGAAAGCCGCTGGAACGAAGAAAAGGCCCTGGTCGATGAGCTGCTGGCCACCCGCGCCAGCCTGCGCGCCGCCGCCGAGCCACTGGATGACACCAGCAGCGAGGCTGGCGCACCCTCGCCACGCCTGGGCGAGGCAGATCGCACGGCATTGCGCGACAAGCTCGCCGCCCTGCAGGAGCGTCTCACCGCCCTGCAGGGCGAGAACCCGCTGATCCTGCCGACCGTGGACTACCAGGCGGTGGCCGCGGT
>JAKFEA010000066.1:0-12057 GCA_036675905.1 Acidovorax sp.
GGGCAAGACCGAGACGCGCTACAAGCTCAAGGGCAAGGGCAACGTGCTGGCCGAGGGCCGCGCCATCGGCCAGAAGGTGGGCACCGGCTCGGTGCGGCTGGTGCACGGCCCGGCCGAGATGGAGCGGGTGCAACCGGGCGACGTGCTGGTCACCGACATGACCGACCCGAACTGGGAGCCGGTGATGAAGCGCGCCAGCGCCATCGTCACCAATCGCGGCGGGCGCACCTGCCACGCCGCGATCATCGCGCGTGAGCTGGGCATTCCCGCCGTGGTGGGCTGCGGCGACGCCACCGAGCTGCTCAAGGACGGCACGCTGGTGACCGTCAGCTGCGCCGAGGGCGACACCGGACACATCTACGACGGCCTGCTGGAGACCGAGGTGACCGAGGTGCAGCGCGGCGAGATGCCGCCGGTCGCCACCAAGATCATGATGAACGTGGGCAATCCGCAGCTGGCCTTCGACTTCGCCCAGCTGCCCAACGAGGGCGTGGGCCTGGCGCGGCTGGAGTTCATCATCAACAACAACATCGGCGTGCACCCCAAGGCCATCCTCGACTACCCCAACGTCGATGCCGACCTGAAGAAGGCGGTCGAATCGGTGGCCCGCGGCCACGCCTCGCCGCGCGCGTTCTACGTCGACAAGGTGGCCGAAGGCGTGGCCACCATCGCCGCTGCGTTCTGGCCCAAGCCGGTGATCGTGCGGCTGTCGGACTTCAAGAGCAACGAGTACCGCAAGCTGATCGGAGGCAGCCGCTACGAGCCGGAGGAAGAGAATCCGATGCTCGGCTTCCGCGGCGCGGCCCGCTACATCAGCGGCGCCTTCCAGGAAGCCTTCCGGATGGAGTGCGAGGCGCTGCGGCGCGTGCGCGAGGAGATGGGGCTGACCAACGTGCAGGTCATGGTGCCCTTCGTGCGCACGCTGCGCGAGGCGCGCGAAGTCACCGGGCTGCTGGCGCGCCAGGGCCTGCGACGCGGCGAGCGCGAGCTCAAGGTGATCATGATGTGCGAGATCCCGAGCAACGCGCTGCTCGCCGAGCAGTTCCTGGAGTTCTTCGACGGCTTCTCGATCGGCTCGAACGACCTGACCCAGCTCACGCTCGGCCTGGACCGCGACTCGGGCCTGGAGCTGCTGGCGGCGGAGTTCGACGAGCGCGACCCGGCCGTCAAGGCGCTGCTCTCGCGCGCCATTGCCGCCTGTCGTGCCCAGGGCAAGTACGTCGGCATCTGCGGCCAGGGCCCGAGCGACCACCCGGACTTCGCGCAATGGCTGGCCGACGAGGGCATCGCGTCGATCTCGCTCAATCCGGACAGCGTGATCGCAACCTGGCAGCAACTGGCTGCGCGCTGAGGGTTCTCGCAGGCAGCCCATCGGTGCGATGATGGCGCCCGCGAGGAGGGCTCCATCGCATGGCCGAGAGGGACAGGCAGTACGAGCGCCGGCTGGCGAGCATCCTGGCCGGCTACGTGCTGGGGCTGTGCACCGTGCTGCTGCTGCTCGCCTGGGCCGAGCAGCAGGGCCTGTCACGCCACTGGCTGGGTCCCTTCCTGCTGTTCGCCACCGTGATGGTCTATGCCGCCATCGGCGTGTGGGGCCGCACCAGCGAGGCTCACGAGTACTACGTCGCAGGTCGCCGCATACCTGCCATGTACAACGGCATGGCGGCCGCCGCCGACTGGATGAGCGCCGCCTCCTTCATCGGCCTGGCGGGTGGCCTGTACCTGCAGGGCTTCAGCGGCACCCAGGGCCAGCCCGGCGGCCTGGCCTATGTGCTCGGCTGGACGGGTGGCTTCTGCCTGGTGGCGCTGCTGGTGGCGCCCTACCTGCGCAGGATGGAGCTGTACACGCTGCCCGACTTCTTCCACCAGCGCTATGGCGGCGAGTGGCCGCGGCGGCTGGCGGCGCTGGGCGCGATCGTCTGCTCCTTCACCTACGTGGTGGCGCAGATCTACGGCATCGGCCTGATCGCGTCCCGCCTCACCGGCGTGCAGTTCGAGATCGGCATCCTGCTCGGGCTGGGCGGGGTGCTGCTGTGTTCTTTCCTGGGCGGCATGCGGGCGGTCACCTGGACCCAGGTCGCCCAGTACGTGATGGTGTTGCTGGCGTTCCTGATTCCGGTGTCCTGGCTCGCGTACAAGCAGGTGGCCAATCCGGTCGCGCCGCTGGTCTACGGCAGCCAGCTGCAGCGCATCGGCGAGATCGAGCGGCAGCTGGCGGCATCGCCGGACGAGAAGGAAGTGCAGGCCGAATATCGCCGGCGCGCCCAGCAGTACCGCGAGTGGCTGCAGGACGTCGAGGGCTCCCTGCGACGCGAGCGCGAGGCAGCGCAGCAGCGCATCCGCCGCCTGAAGGAGCAGGACGCGGACTCCGGGCACATCGTCGCCGCCCATCGTGAACTGGCTGCGCTGCCGCGCGACCCGGCGGTGGCGCGCGACCTGTGGACGCGCGCCTTGCAGGACAACCTGAACCGATCGCAGCCGCTGACCGGCATGCCGCCGCACGCCCGGCCTTTTGCCGGCGATCCCGATGGCAGCCCGGCGCAGAAGGCCGAATTCGACGCCTCGCGCCTGAACTTCCTCGCGCTGGTGTTCTGCCTGATGGCAGGCACCGCGGGGCTGCCCCACCTGCTCACGCGCTTCTACACGACGCCCAGCGTGGCGCAGGCCCGCAAGTCGGTGGTCTGGGCCCTGTTCTTCATCTCTTTGATCTACCTGAGCGTGCCGGCGCTGGCGGTTCTGGTGAAGTTCGAGGTGATGCAGCACCTGGTGGGCAGCCGCTTCGACGCCCTGCCGCCCTGGATCCTGCAGTGGGCCCGGGTGGATCCGGCGCTGGCTTCGGTGACCGACGTCAACGGCGATGGGCGGGTGCAGTTCGGCGAGATCCGGCTGGGCGCCGACATCATCATGCTGGCCACGCCGGAGATCGGCGGGCTCCCCTACATCGTCTCCGGGCTGGTGGCCGCAGGCGGGCTGGCTGCGGCCCTGTCGACCGCCGACGGCCTGCTGCTGACCATCAGCAACGCCATGGTGCGGGACCTGTACAGCCATGACCTCGGCCCGCACATGACGCCGGAGCAGCGCGTGATCCTGTCCAAGTTCACGCTGCTGGCCGTGGCCCTGCTGGCCTCGCTGGTGGCATCGCTCAAGCCGGCCGACATCCTGCCGCTGGTGGCCGCCTCGTTTTCGCTGGCCGCGTCGATCTTCGTGCCGGCGCTGGTGCTGGGCATCTTCTGGCGCGGAGCGACTTGCGCCGGCGCCACCGCCGGCATGGGCGTGGGCTTCGGCGTGACCGTCTACTACATGGTGGCGAATGCCGCCTCCGTGCGGGCCGCGCTGGGCCTGGTCGGCCCCGGACCGCAGTGGTTCGGGATCCTGCCGTCCTGTGCAGGCGTGTTCGGAGTGGGCCTGGGCACGGCCGTGACAGTGCTGGCCAGCCTGGCCCCGCGCCGCCGGCCGATGCCGGCCTGACTGGCGGCTCAGCCCGGGCTGTGGGCTTGCATGTCGGCCATGAACGCGGCCGCCGCCTGGGTGCCTCGCGCCGTGCGGATGGCGAGCTCGGCGCGCTTGATCACCACCTGCAGGTCCTGGGCGGTGCGCGCGCCCTCGATACGCATGCACAGGTCGTCGGCCGTGGGGCCGAGCAGGTTGGTGAGCCCGCGGACTGCGGCCCGCCGCGCCTCCTGCAAGGTCACGATGCGCGCCGGCGCCGCTGCGGAGCGGGGCGACTGGCCGCCTGCGGCATCGCCTGGCCCGGAGGCCGGCAGCGGTTGCAGGGGCTCGATCATCCCGAGCTCCAGCAACTGCGAGAACAGTTGCTGCACCTCCTCGTGCGACGCGGAGAAGCGCGCGAGTTCGTCGGCGCTGCGCTTGCCGTCGACCAGGATCAGCAGCGAGCGCAGCCGCATGCTCAACGCCGGATCGCGCGTGGCAAGCGCGTTGGAGCCCCGCGTCGACTTCCGGTACACCGCATTCTTCTGGACCATGGGCCTACTCCAGTGGCGTGTCGGTAGCCCAGCATAGAACTGCCGAGCCTGCCTTGTGTTCGGGCATGCACCAATCCACTGCGGGCGAATGGCAATTTGAGGGAAATCCCTAGGGCGCGCGCTTCACCATGTAAGCGGACCGTAAGCGCGCCTGAAAAGCATGGCGCAGCCCTTCAAGGAGACGCGTTTGCTGTTGCTGGTCGAGATCCTGAAGCTGCTGGCCGAGATTGCGCTGATGTGCCTGCTGGGACAGGGCGTGTTGGCAATCCTGGCCGGCGCCAAGCGTGAGCAGAACCTGGTCTACCAGCTGTTCCAGGTGCTGACCCGCCCCTTGTTGCGGGGCGCCCGGCTCGTGTCGCCCAAAGTGGTTCTCGACCGCCATCTCCCGGTGGTGGCCTTCCTCATGGTGTCCTTCGTCTGGATCGTTGCGACGATCACCAAGATCGACATCTGCGTTCGCATCGGGGTGCACCTGTGCCAGGCCTGATGCGGCGGCTGCGCTGGCTCGGATTCAAGTGGAGCGCCATGGCTTTGCTCGTGTTCGGGCGCAGGGCGGCGGCGACGCGCGTGTTGCAGGCGATGCTGGCGGAGTTCCCCGGCGATGCCTACGCGCTGGCCAGCATCGTCAACCTGCAGGCGCAGTCCGGCGCCAGGGAAGCAGCGCTGGCCACCGCGGCGCAATTGCTCGCGCTGCATCCCGACGACGGCACCCACTGGTTCAACTACGGCTTCCTGCTGGAAGCCAGCGAACGCTACGCCGAAGCCGAAGCCGCATTCCGCCGCACGGTCGAACTGCGGCCCGCGCTCGACCGCGCCTGGTACGGCCTGGGCCTGTGCCTGATCCGGCTGGGCCGCCTCGAAGAGGCCGTCGACGCGCTCAAGCGCAACACCCAATTGCAACCCATGAGCCCCTACGGCTGGTACCAGCTGGCCCGGGTCCATGCGGACCGGCAAGAGCCGGACGAGGCGCGGCGGATCATCCGCCACCTCAGCCGGTTCGAACCGAAAGTGGCCGCTCAGCTGGAGCGCGAGACGGGCCTGCCCGCCTCGCCCGCCAGTTGAGGGGGTACTTGGGCGGCCCGGTTGCAAGGCCGGCGGCGCAAGCCGCGGGCCGGGCCGCAGGCGTTGGCAAGAGCTGGCTGGGGACCGGAGGGTCCATAAGGAGACACGAAGCATGCAGCTGACAGACAAGCACAAGGAGTACTGGCGGAAGAACCTGAGGATCACCGGCATCCTGCTGGCGATCTGGTTCGTCGTCACCTATGTCGTGGCGTATTTCGCACGCGACCTCAATTTCCAGTTCTTCGGTTGGCCGTTCAGTTTCTGGATGGGCGCCCAGGGGGCGCTGGTCGTGTACGTGGCCCTGATCGGCTACTACGCGTACTACATGGGCAAGCTGGACCGGGAATACGGCGTGGAAGAAGAGGAATAAGCCATGGCAACCACTACCTCTGCGGCCAGCAACGCCGCATTCCGCAAGCAGCTCAACAAGGTCTATTCGTTCTACACGGGCGGCTTCATCGCCTTCGTGATCATCCTGGCCGTTCTGGAGCAGCTTGGCCTCAACCGCGAGTGGATCGGCTTCATCTTCCTGATGGCCACCATCGGCCTGTATGCCGGCATCGGCATCATGAGCCGGACCACCGACGCCACCGAGTACTACGTCGCCGGCCGGCGCGTGCCGGCGGTCTACAACGGCATGGCGACCGGCGCCGACTGGATGTCGGCCGCTTCCTTCATCGGCATGGCCGGCACGCTGTACCTCACGGGCTACAGCGGCCTGGCATTCATCATGGGCTGGACGGGCGGCTACGTTCTGGTGGCGCTGTTCCTTGCGCCCTACCTGCGCAAGTTCGGGCAGTTCACGATTCCCGACTTCCTGGGTGAGCGCTACGGCGGCAACGTGCCGCGCTTCATCGGGATCGTCGCCGCCATCCTCTGCTCCTTCACCTACGTGGTCTCGCAGATCTACGGCGTCGGCATCATCACCAGCCGGTTGACCGGGGTCGCCTTCGAGCTCGGCGTGTTCCTGGGTCTGGGCGGTATCCTGGTCTGCTCCTTCCTCGGCGGGATGCGCGCGGTGACCTGGACCCAGGTCGCGCAGTACATCATCCTGATCATTGCCTACATGATTCCGGTGGTCTGGCTGTCGGTGAAGCAGACCAGCGTGCCGGTCCCGCAACTGGTGTACGGCTACCAGATGGAGAAGGTCACGGCGCTGGAGGAGAAGCTGATCAAGGACCCGAAGGAGCTGGAAGTCCGCAAGGTCTTTGCCGGCCAGGCAGCGGCGTTCGGCGAGAAGCTCAAGGATCCCAAGGCGGCCCTGGCGGCTGACCGGGCCGCTGCCGAGAAGAAGGTCGCCGACCTGAAGGCGGGCAACGCGCTGGCCAGCCAGCTCACGGCCGCCGAGAAGGAGCTTGCCGCCGTGCCCAAGGACGAGGCCGCCGCGGTGAAGGCCTGGACGGCCGCCAAGACCGCCGCGGAGGCACGCGACAAGCCGCTGGCGGGGATGCCACGCCACGGCCAGATCTTCTCGGGTGACCCGAATGGCGACCCGAAGGCACAAGCGACCTTCGATAACTCGCGGCGCAACTTCATGGCCCTGATCTTCTGCCTGATGGTCGGTACCGCTGCGCTGCCGCACATCCTGATGCGCTACTACACCACGCCCAGCGTGAAGGAGGCGCGAGAGTCGGTCACCTGGTCGCTGTTCTTCATCTTCCTGCTGTACTTCACCGCGCCGGCGCTGGCGGTGCTGGTCAAGTACGAGATGTTCAGCGCGGTGGTGGGCGCGTCCTTCGACAGCCTGCCGTACTGGATCTCGGCCTGGAACAAGGTCGACCCGGCGCTGCTGTCGGTGACGGACGTGAACAAGGACGGCCTGCTGCAGCTAGGCGAGCTGAAGATCGGCGGCGACATCGTGGTGCTCGCCACGCCCGCCATCGGCGGCCTGCCGTACGTGATCTCGGGCCTGGTGGCGGCCGGCGGCCTGGCCGCCGCGCTGTCCACGGCCGACGGCCTGCTGCTCACCATCGCGAATGCGCTGAGCCATGATCTCTACTACAAGATGATCGACCCCAACGCCCCGACCGCCCGGCGGGTGATGATGTCCAAGATCCTCCTGCTGGTGGTGGCCCTGGCGGCGGCGTTCGTGGCCGCCCAGAAACCGGCGGACATCCTGTTCCTGGTCTCGGCGGCGTTCTCGTTCGCGGCGTCGGCGTTCTTCCCGGCGCTGGTGCTGGGCATCTTCTGGAAACGCGCGTCCAGCATGGGCGCGGTGGCCGGCATGGTGGTGGGCCTGGGCGTCACGTTCTACTACATGGCGACCACCCAGCCCTGGTTGCGCAGCGTGTTCGGCGTGACTTCGCCGATCGCCGACAACATCTGGTGGGAAATCTCCCCGATCGCCGCCGGCGTGTTCGGGGTGCCGCTGGGCTTTGCCACCATCATCATCGTCAGCCTGCTGACGCCGGCGCCCACCGCCAAGGTGCAGGAGCTGGTCGAGCACGTCCGGTACCCGAACCTGGCAGGCACCCGCGCGGCCTGAGTTCCGCAGGTCCGCAGCAAAGCCTCGCGGTGAACCCGCGGGGCTTTTTCGACTTCGGGTCACCGGGGCGCCACCCATAATCGACCGCATGCCCGACAGCAGCTCCCAAGCGTCCCTGACGCCCTCGCCCGGGCTGCTGTCGGCACTGCGGCCGGAGCTTGCGCGACACGCACCGTTCGCCCAGATGGCGCCCGATGCCATCGACTTCTTCCTTGCCCAAAGCCAGCAGCGTTACTTCGCGCCCGGCGAGGTGGTGCAGGCGCCTGGGTACGGCGTGGTGCAGGCGGTCTTCTTCATCCGCCAGGGCGTCGTCACCCGCCGCAAAGGCGTGGCCGAGCTCTCGGGCGGCGCGACCCACTATGAAGCCGGCGACCTGTTCCCGCTGGCGGCGGCGCTGGGCCAGCGGGCCGTGACTGCCACCTACGAGGCGGCGGGCGACACCTTCGTGCTGGCACTGCCGGTGGCCGCCATGCAGGAGCTGGCCGCGCGCAACGCACCCTTTGCCGGGTTCCTCAACAGCCGGATCGGCCGCTTCCTCGAGCTGTCGCGGCTCGCGATGCGCAATGCACATGCTTCGGAGGTGCTGTCGGAACAGTCGTTCGAGACTCCCCTGAGCGAACTGGCTCGCCATGTGCCGGTCACCTGCGCGCCCAGCTCCAGCTTGCGAGAGGCGCTGTCCGAAATGGCCCGGCGGCGCATCGGTTCGATCATCGTCACCGGGACCCGGGGGACTGCCGAGGGCATCCTCACCCGGCACGACGTGCTGGCCAAGGTGGCGCTGGCGGAGGTGCCCCTGGACACGCCGGTGGCGGCCGTGATGACATCGCCGGTGCGGACACTCACCGCGGACCACAGTGCCGAGGATGCAGCGCTGCTGATGTCGCGGCACGGCATCCGCCACGTGCCGGTGACGAGTGGCGGAGAAGTGGTTGGCGTGGTGTCCGAGCGCGACCTGTTCGCGCTGCAGCGGCTCTCGCTCAAGCACGTGGGCACTTCGATCCGGCTGGCCGCCGATGTCCCGGCGCTGCAAGCCGCGGCCGCCGACGTGCGCCGGTTCGCCCGCAGCCTGCTCGGACAAGGCGTGCAGGCGCGCCAGTTGACCGGCCTGGTCAGCCACCTGAACGATCTCGTCACCCAGCGGATTCTCCAGATCAAGGCGGCCGAGCATGGCGTGGCGCTCGAGCAGGTGTGCTGGCTCGCACTGGGCTCCGAAGGCCGAAGCGAACAGACGGTGGCGACGGACCAGGACAACGCACTGATCCTGCCCGACGGTGCGGATCACGATTTCCGCAGGCGGCTACTGCGCTTCGCACTGGATGTGAACGGCACGCTGGATGCGTGCGGATACCCGCTGTGCCGGGGCGGCGTGATGGCGTGCATGCCCGACTGCTGCCTCACGATGGCCGAATGGCGCGGGCGCTTTTCGCGCTGGATCGAACAGGGCGCACCGCAGGACCTGCTGCACACCAGCATCTTCTTCGACCTGCGCGGGCTGGCCGGCGACCTGTCGATGGCGCAGCGCCTGCGCGGCGAGGTGCTGGGCTGGGCCCGGGGCACGCCGCGCTTCCTCAAGCAGCTCGCAGCCAATGCGCTGTTGCGGGAACCGCCGCTCAACTGGCTGGGCGGCATCGAGACCGATGCCGCCGGCAGCATCGACCTGAAGCTGCAGGGCGCCGCGCTGTTCGTGGATGCCGCGCGACTGTACGGACTGGCCCATGGCATCGAAGCCACCGGCACGCGCGAGCGCCTGCTCGCGTTCGGCGAGATCGCGGGCCTGCCTGCCGCCGAGACCGGCGCCTGGATCGCCGGCTTCGAGTTCCTGCAGATGCTGCGTCTGCGCGCGCAGTTGGGCGAGGGCGGCGTGCCGGACCAGCCGAATCGCGTGCGGGTGCAGGACCTGAACGACGTGGATCGCCGCATCCTCAAGGAAAGCCTGCGCATGGCGCGCCGGTTGCAGCAGCGCATGCGGCTGGACTACGAGCGCTGAGGTGGGCTGGCTTCCCGGATGGCGGCGGTCGCACGCGGTGGACGAGGGCCGCTGGGTGGTGCTGGACGTGGAAACCAGCGGACTCGATGCCTCGCGCGATCGCCTGCTGGCGATCGCCTCGGTGGCGGTGCGCGTCGACTGGACTTCGCGCAAGCTGGCGATCGAGCTGGGCGACAGCTTCGAGGTGGTGCTGCAGCAGGACCGGCCCTCCAGCCGCGACAACATCCTGCTGCACGGCATCGGCGTCGCTCGGCAGTCCGGCGGGCTGCCGGCGCGCGAAGCCCTGCAGGCGTTCGCCACCCACGCGGGCGCGTCGCCACTGCTGGCCTTCCATGCCGCCTTCGATCGCACGCTGGTGCAGCGGCACGCGCGCGTGGCGCTCGGTGCCAGGCTGCCGCAGCCGTGGCTGGACATCGAGCCCCTGTGCGGCGTCACGCACCCGGAAGTGAGAGCGCGCTCGCTGGACGAATGGATGGCCCACTTCGGCATCCGCTGCGCCGCCCGCCACCAGGCCGCGGCCGACGCGCTGGCCGAATGCGAGCTGCTGCTGCGCATCTGGCCGCGCGTGGCGGCCGAATGCGGCTGCTGGCGGGACGTGCAGCGACTGGCGGGCCGGCGGCGCTGGATTGCCCGGCGTTGAGGATGCAGCCGGGGAGCAGGATCGCGCTTGCTATAATGCCCGGCTTTGCCTTCTTGCCACACTGCCTTGCTGACGCGGTGGGTGGCTGCAACCACAAGGAGAGTCCATGCGTCACTATGAAATCGTGCTGCTGATCCACCCGGACCAGAGCGAGCAGGTTCCGGCCATGCTGGAGCGCTACAAGGGGATGATCGCCACCGGCGGCGGCAAGATCCACCGCGTCGAGGACTGGGGCCGCCGCCAGCTGGCCTACCAGATCAACAAGCTCGGCAAGGCGCACTACCTGTGCATCAACATCGAGGCCGACCAGAACGTGATGGGCGAGCTCGAGCATGCCTTCCGCTTCAACGACGCCGTGCTGCGCCACCTGACGGTGGTGAAGAAGAAGGCCGATACCGGCCCCTCGGCGATGATGAAGACCGTCGAGCGCGAAGAAGCGCGCAAGGCCCAGCAGGCGGAGTTCCAGTCGTAAGGCGCGTGCCGCCGCGGCCCGCCCGCCGGTGAACCACGTCGCCCTGAACGCCCGCATCGCCGAAATCGGCGCCCTGCGCCACACCCCGGCGGGCCTGCCCGCCCTGGACCTGAGGCTCGAGCACGAGTCCGAGGTGGTGGAGGCGGGGCAGCCCCGGCAGGTGAGGGCGGCGGTCAAGGCAGTGGCGATCGGCAGCGTGGCGGAAGCCATCGCCCGCCAGCCGGTCGGCAGCCCCTGGGGCTTCACCGGCTTCCTGGCGACGCCGCGCAACGGCAAGCACCCCGTGCTCCACATCCAGTCGTTCGAATCCGTTTGAGAGAAAGAGGCACACCATGGCCACGTTCAAGAAATTCAACAAGGACAAGCGTCCCAAGCGCAACACCCAGTCGCTGCTGTTCAAGCGCAAGCGCTTCTGCCGCTTCACCGTCGCCGGCGTCGAGGAAATCGACTACAAGGACGTCGACACCCTGCGCGACTTCATCGGCGAAAACGGCAAGATCACCCCGGCGCGCCTGACCGGCACCCGCGCGATCTACCAGCGCCAGCTCAACACCGCCATCAAGCGCGCGCGCTTCCTGGCCCTGGTGCCGTACAGCGACCAGCACCGCATCTGAGGGGAGCGACCAACATGCAAGTCATTCTTCTGGACAAGGTCGTCAACCTGGGCGGCCTGGGCGAGATCGTCAAGGTCAAGGACGGCTACGCCCGCAACTTCCTGATCCCCTCGGGCCGCGCCCGGCGTGCGACGGCGGCCAACAAGGCCGAGTTCGAAGCCAAGCGCGCCGAACTGGAGAAGGCCGCGGCGGCCAAGCTGGCCGAGTCGCAGGCGCAGGGCGAGAAGCTCGCCGGCACCACGCTGAAGCTGACGCAGAAGGCCGGCGTCGACGGCCGCCTGTTCGGCTCGGTCACCAACCACGACATCGCCGAGGAGCTCGAGAAGCAGGGCTACAAGGTGCACAAGTCGCAGGTGCGCATGCCCAGCGGCCCGATCAAGATGGTGGGCGAGTCCACCGTCGGCGTGGCGCTGCATACGGACGTGGTGGTGGAGATCAATGTGACGGTGTACGGCGAAACGGCATAAGGCTTCCGCTTCGCTCCAACAGGAAACAAGGCTGCTGCGCAGCCTTGTCCTTCGATGACGCCGCCCCCTCGGGCGGCGTTTTCGTTTGAGGCGCCGCGTTCGAATCCACAGGCTCTGGGCGGCCGTCCACAGCTTCTCCACGCGCTGTGAACAGCGTTATGCCTGGACATTTCTACAGTGGCCGCTAGCATCGGTAACCCCAGCCGAAAGCCCGCATGTCCGCCGTCCTGAGCCCCGTCGAGAACGACCCGCCGCGCGACCGGCAGGTCAGCCAGCTGCGCGTGCCGCCGCATTCGGCGGAGGCCGAGTCCAGCGTGCTGGGCGGGCTGCTGGTCGACAACGGCGCC
>JAKFEA010000067.1:0-2187 GCA_036675905.1 Acidovorax sp.
GCGGTGATCCTGCTGGCACTGCGCGTGCTCGTCATGGGCCGCGTGCAGACGCAGCGCCAGCGCGAGAACCGGCAGGAGACCGAGCGGCTGAAATCGCTGGCCGCCGCCTACCGCTCCATGGCCGGCTCTTTCTCGCCGGCGGCCGAGGCCGACCGCATGCAGCTCGAGGAAGCGCTGGCCGACATCGTGCTGTTCGGCTCACTGCCGCAGGTGGAGGAGGCCGCGGCGTGTGCAACGGCGCTGGTGCGTGGCGAGCCGGTCAACACGCAGCCGTTGGTCGAGGCGCTGCGGGCCGACCTGCGCGTGCAGCTCGGCCTGGACCCGATCCCGGACAGCCTGCTGCTGCCGCATTCGGGCCCGGGGCGCTCGCAGCGCGCCGGCCGTGATGGCGAGGGCCGCGGCGGCGGTCGGGGTGCTGGCGGTGGCGGCGGGGGTGGAGGCGTTGGTGGCGGCGGAGGGGGTGCGGCGGCGGGCGGTGTGGGCCTGGGCCTGGTCGTCGGCAGCGAGGGCGGCGCGGCGCGCGACGGCTGAATCGCGGTTGGCGTTCGCCCGTTCGGCCGGTCTGGCTCGCAGAACCGGCGGCTGCTCCGCGCGCATCTGCCATTCGCGCGAGCTTCGCCGAGCCTTCCGGGCCATAGGGTTTGCATGCCGTCCCGCGCCATCGTTCGCGGCCGGTTGCGCATGCTTTCACGACACATCTCCCAACCCGCTTGCGCTGACCGGCGGCTTGCGGCAAGGTCGCCTGCCCGCCTTCTGATCCTGGACTCATGAAACGACGCCCGCTGATCCTCACTGCCCTGGCGCTCCTGCTGCCGGCGGCATCGGCAAACGCCGCCGAGCGCCTGCCGCTGCGCAATCTGCTCGTGGAGGTGCGGCAAGGTGACGAGTCGCAACTGCGCACGCACGGCGGGGGCATCGAACAGGGCGCGGTGGTGATCGGCCCGAACGGCGAGGCATCAGTGCGCGGCGGGGTCACGTTCGAGGCGCGCGGCCGCAGCGACGCGCGCAGCACGAGCCAGCAGGTCAGCGTGCTCAACGGTGGCCGGGCGGCGGTGCGCATCGGCGCTTCGGTGCCGATGCAGTGGCTGCAGTGGGCGTGGACGCCGCAGGGTCCGGTGGTCATCGCCGAAACCGGCTTCGTCGAGACCGGCCGCGGCTTCGTGGTGCAGCCGCGCTGGCCGGGCGGCGATGCGCCGGTGGCGGTGGAAGTGAGCACCGAAGCGTCCGACCGCAGCTCGAGCGGACTGCCCTCGCGCTATGCGCCCGACGGGCAGCCGCTGCCCGAAGGCTCGCTGCAGCAGGCCGGCGTGCTGACCACCGTGCAGTTGCCAATGGGCGAGTGGGTCACCGTCGCGCGCTCGGGTGACATGCAGGGCACACGGGAGCGCGGGGTGCTGTCGAGCCGCGACGCGCAGCGCCAGCAGGGATTCGTGCTGCAGATGCGGGTGACGGCGCCCTAGGCAGGGCCACCACGCCCGCGCCCCGCGTTTGCCTCTCCCTGTGAGAGAGGGCGAGGGCTATTCAGCAGTGCTCCGGGTTTGCTCCTTCTCCCTCTGGGAGAGGGCGGGGGGCGAGACGGGGCTTTCGAGCCGCATGCGGCGAGCCCGTTGAGCGGCAGCGGCATGCAGGCCGCTGCGCGCACTGCAAGTGAGGGCCAGCCGGAACGCTCGATCTGACTGGGGCCCCTCACCCAACTCTCTCCCCAAAGGAGCGAGGGCCGATGCCCCGCGCTGGGGCGCCGGTGCCCCGCAAGAAGGCATCGCGCCCCGCACGAACTGGGAGCCAAGCGCTCGCGCCCGGCATGGGCCTTGCGCAGCGTCTCCCGTGGACCTCATGCTGCCGAAGCCCTTTGACGCCGGAGCCTCCGTCGGGCTCGGTGCCGTGCCGACTGCACCTGAGCCCATGGCCGCCCAGCCCGCGCCGGCAACAGCACCCGCAGCGTTGACGCCGGCCGCGCCAATGTCGACCGCCGAGTCCACCTCCCCCGCCGACGACCGCTGGCGCGACCGCCTCGCCCTGCTGCTCGAATCCACCGGCGAAGGCATGTTCGGCGTCGACATGACTGGCCGCTGCGTCTTCATCAACCGCGCCGCCGCGCAGATGCTCGGCTACACGCCGGCCGAAGCCCTGCAGCGCAACATGCACGAGCTCATCCACCACAGCCACCCCGACGGCCGCCATTACCCG
>JAKFEA010000068.1:0-4010 GCA_036675905.1 Acidovorax sp.
GGCCTTCTACGACATCGACACGCCGGTCACGCTGGCGCGGCTGGCGCGCGGCGAGCACGACTACCTGCGGCCGGACCAGGTGGCCGGCTACGACCTGTACCTGTCCTTCACCGGCGGCCCCACGTTGCGCCGGCTGGAGCGCGAGTTCGGCTCGCCGCGCGCGCGGGTGCTGTACTGCTCGGTCGACCCGCAGCTCTACTATCCCGAGCCGCAAGCGGCGGCCTGGGACCTGGGCTACATGGGCACCTGGAGCGACGACCGCCAGCCCGGCGTCGAGCGGCTGCTGCTGCAGCCCGCCCGCGAATGGAGCGAAGGCCGCTTCACCGTCGCCGGTCCGCAGTACCCCGACAGCATCGCCTGGCCGCCCAACGTCGAGTACCGGCCGCACCTGCCGCCGGCCGAACACCGCGCCTTCTACAACCGCCAGCGCTTCACGCTCAACATCACCCGGGCCGACATGGTGCAGGCCGGCTGGTCGCCCAGCGTGCGGCTGTTCGAGGCGGCGGCCTGCGGCACGCCCATCGTCAGCGACCGCTGGGCCGGCATCGAGACACTGTTCGTGCCCGGCCGCGAAATCGTGCTGGCCGAAGGTCCCGCCGACGTGCTGGCCGTGCTGCGCGACATGGGCGAGGACGAGCGCCAGGCCATGGCCGGGCGTGCGCGGCGCCGCATCCTCGAAGGCCACACGGCCGCGCACCGCGCGCGCGAGCTGGTGGCCCATGCGCTGGACCTGGACCTGGAGGCCGCGCCATGAACGTCACGGTGTTCGGTGCGGGCTACGTCGGGCTGGTCAGCGGCGCCTGCCTGGCCGACGGCGGCAACAACGTGATCTGCCTGGACTCGGATCCGCGCCGCGTCGACCTGCTCGAAGCCGGCCAGCTGCCGATCTACGAGCCGGGCCTGCAGGAGGTGATCGCCCGCAACCGCGCCGCCGGGCGGCTGCGCTTCACCAGCGACACCCCCTCGGCCGTGAACCATGGCGAGGTGATCTTCATCGCCGTGGGCACGCCGCAGGCCGAGGACGGCAGCGCCGACCTGAGCCAGGTGCTGTCGGCGGCCGACAGCATCGGCCGCTGGATGCGGGGCTTCAAGCTGGTGGTGACCAAGTCCACGGTGCCGGTGGGCACCGGCGAGCGGATCCGCATCGCGATCGCCGAAGCGCTTCAGGCGCGCAACCAGCCGCACGGCCCGCAGGCGTTCGCGGTCGCATCCAACCCCGAATTCCTCAAGGAAGGCGCCGCGGTGGAGGACTTCATGCGGCCCGACCGCATCGTGATCGGCACCGAGGCGGGGCCCGACGGCGAGCGGGCGCGCGCGCTGCTGCAACGCCTGTATGCCCCCTTCAACCGCGTGCAGGACCGCGTGCTGCTGATGGACCTGAGGGCGGCCGAGATGACCAAGTACGCGTCCAACGCCATGCTGGCCACGCGCATCAGCTTCATGAACGAACTGGCCAACCTGGCAGCCGGCGCCGGCATCGACATCGAGCAGGTGCGCAAGGGCATGGGCGCCGACCCGCGCATCGGCTACGGCTTCCTGTACCCCGGCACCGGCTACGGTGGCAGTTGCTTCCCCAAGGACGTGCGGGCGCTGATCCGCACCGCCTCCGTGCAGGGCAGCCACCTGCGCGTGCTGGAAGCGGTGGAGGCGGTCAACGAGGCGCAGAAGCACATCCTGGTGCAGAAGATCGGCGCGCGCTTCGGCAGCAACCTGCGCGGCCTGCTGTTCGGCCTGTGGGGCCTGGCCTTCAAGCCCAACACCGACGACATGCGCGAGGCGCCCAGCCGCATCGTGATCAAGGCGCTGCTGGAGAGCGGCGCCCTGGTAATGGCGCACGACCCCGTGGCCATGCGGCAGGCGAAGACGGCGCTCGCGCACGACTTCGCCGGCCGCATGTCGCTGCTGGACCGGCTGCGCTACGCCGACACGCCCGTGGCCTGCGCCGAGAACGCCGACGCGCTGGTGATCGCCACCGACTGGCAGGCCTTCAAGAGCCCGGACTTCGACGCGCTGAAGAAGGCGATGCGCCAGCCGGTGATCTTCGACGGGCGCAACCTGTACGACCCCGCCATCCGCCAGCTCGGGTTCGAGTACCACGCGATCGGGCGGTGAGCATGGGCGTCGACGCCGACACGATCCAGCGGCAGGCGCAGGCGCTGGGCCCCTGGTTCCACAACCTGCACCTGCCCGGCGGCGTGCAGACCGTGCCGGAACACTTCCTGGGCGGCGATTTTCCCAGCTTCAAGTGGCAGCAGGTCGCGCCGCACCTGCCCGCCGACCTGTCGGACTGGCGGGTGCTGGACGTGGGCTGCAACGCCGGCTTCTACAGCTTCGAGCTGGCGCGTCGCGGCGCCAGCGTGCTGGCAGTGGACGTCGACGAGCACTACCTGAAGCAGGCGCGCTGGGCCGCGCAGGTGCAGAGGCTGGCCGACAGGGTGCAGTTCCGCCGCATGGGCGTGTACGAACTGGCGACCCTGGACGAGGCCTTCGACCTGGTCTGGTTCATGGGGGTCTTCTACCACCTGCGCTATCCGCTGCTGGCGCTGGACCTGCTGGCGCAGCGCACCCGGCGGCTGATGATGTTCCAGACGCTCAGCATGCCGGGGGACGGCGTGTACCCGGACACGCGCGACCACCCGATCACCGAGCGCGAACCCCTGCTGGACCCGGGCTGGCCGAAGATGGCCTTCATCGAGCACCGCTTTGCCGGCGACCCGACCAACTGGTGGGTTCCCAACCACGCCGGCATCGAAGCCATGCTGCGCTCCAGCGGCCTGCGCGTGCTGGGCCGCCCCGATTCGGAGATCTACCTGTGCGAGCCGGACCCCGACAGCCGCGCGCGCGAGCGGATCGCGGCGAGCGGATTCGGCGCGGCGCTGCGGGCGATGAATGGCCGCCGCGAATGATCCCTGGCCACTGGCCGCCTGCGTGGCCGAGTGGCAGTTGCCGGACCGCGCCCAGGTGGAGCGCGTGCGCTCGGCCTTGTCGCGTGCGCTCCGCTGCACCGTGTTCATCGACTGGGCGCGGCAGGCGCCCTCGCCGGCGCATCCGCTGGATTGGGAGAGCCGCGCACGGGTGCTGGGCGAGTCGCTGACGGACGGCGAGCGCGCACGGACCTCGTTCGTGCCGCTGCGCCAGCGCTACGACCCGGTATGCACCTGGCGAGCCGTGGAACAAGGCCTGCGGCAGGCAGGAGCCGGCGAGGATGCACGGGTCCTGGTGCTGCTGCCCCGATTCCTGCAGCCGGCGCACGAGGATGCCGCGCCATCGTGGCAGCTCGAATGGCACGACGACGATGCGCGCGCCGCCAGCCGGCTCGATGCGCTGTACGCCGCGGATGACCCGGCGGAGGCGCTGGCACGCTTTCAGCCGGACCTTGCACCCGCCACGGCCGCGGCCGCCCGCGACTGGATCGCCGGCGCCGCCTTCGGCCGGCTGCGCGAGGAGTGGCGGCTCATCGCCGGCGAGAAGAAGGCCTGGTCGGTGGCGCCCTGGCCCGTGGTGCTGGTGACCGTCGATGCGGTCGTGCAGGCCGGCGGCCACGTGCTGCTGGTGCAGCGCGGGCGCGCGCCGGGCAAGGGCTTGTGGGCGCTGCCCGGCGGTTTCCTGGATCCGGGCGAGACCGTGCTGCAGTCGACCCTGCGTGAACTGGTGGAGGAGACCGGGCTTGCGCTGGCGGTGGCCGACGTGGCACGGGCGCTGCGCGGCGTGCAGGTGTTCGACCATCCGCAGCGCAGCCAGCGCGGCCGCATCGTGACGCACGCACACCACTTCGACCTCGGCTCGAGCTCACCGCCACCGGTGCAGGGCGGAGACGATGCCGCCGTCGCGCAGTGGGTGCCGATCACGGAACTGGCCGCCATGGAGACCCGGCTCCACGACGACCACTTCCACATCCTGGACCAGTTCCTGGGCGTGGCCGGCGGCGCCTGAGCGCCGCCGCTCTCAGCCTCGCAATCCGCCCACGTCCGCCAAGGGTGCGGGTGCGGGTGCGGGTGCGGGTGCGGGCG
>JAKFEA010000069.1:0-3740 GCA_036675905.1 Acidovorax sp.
CGCCGCGCCACCGCGACGCTGGCGATGCCCAGTGCGGAAAGCAGCATCAATTGCGGCGCATGCAGCCAGGTGGCCGCGTCCAGCACGGCTTGGCCGGAGGCGACATCCTCGCCGATGCGGCGCACGTGTTGGGAATGCCGCGCCGGCGAATGCAGGCGGATGCGCGTGGGCTCGCCCGCGACGTCGCGCGACAGCACTTCCACCTGTTCCACCGGCGTCACGGTCGACAGGCCGCGCGGCATGCGCGCGCCTGTCGTCACTTCCCACGCCGCATCGCCGGCTACTGCGACGGCGCCATCGCCGGCGGCCTGCCTGCCTTCTAGGGCGAACTCCGCGCCCGCGGGGAAATCCCCGGCGGGCAGGGCGTAACCATCCAGCGCGGCATTGTTGAAGGACGGCAGCGATTGCGGACTGAGCACGGGGGCGGCCAGTACCCGCCCCAATGCCCTGGATAGAGCGCAGCGTTCTACAACCACGCCTGGCGATGTTTGCAGGATCAATTCCAACGCTTGCGGGTAAAGCATCATCGGTTTGCGGTACTCGGTACGGCGGTCAGGCCAGCGCCTGCAGCGGCAGAGCGGCAGGCGCAGCGAAAGCGGCGGCTTCAGCCAAAGCCGCGCCCACCAGAATCACCCCGGGGCTGCCCAGGCGCACCAGGTGCGCATCAGCCGCCAACCGCTCCAGCGTGGTGAGCAACTGCGTTTCCTCCGGTTGACTGGCGGCCTGTACCACTGCAACAGGCGTATCCGCCGGCAAATGCGGCAAGAGTGCGGCCGCGACCGAAGCCATCCGGTTCATGCCCATGTAGATCGCCAGCGTGGTGCCGGTGGCGGCGAGCGCCGCCCAATCCGGTTCGTCGTGATCCTGCGTATGCGCGGTGACGAAAGTGATGCCATGGCAATGCTCGCGGTGGGTCAGCGATACGCCCAGGCTGGCCGCCGCCGCGAATCCGGCGCTGATGCCGTTGATGATGCGTACCTCGATGCCGGCATTGCGCAGGAAACTGATCTCTTCGCCGGCGCGGCCGAACAACAGGGCATCGCCGCCCTTCACCCGTACCACCCGCGCGCCCTGCAATGCGTAACGCCGCATCAATCGGCAAATGAATGCCTGCGGCGTGGAACGGCAGCCACCGCGCTTGCCGACCCTGATCACCCGGGCCAGCGGTGCGAACTCCACGATCTGCGGATTGACCAGGTCGTCCAGCAGCAGCACTTCGGCCGCGGCCAGCGCTTTCGCCGCCTTGATGGTGAGCAGTTCCAGATCGCCGGGGCCGGCCGACAGCAGGACGACTTCACCTGCGCGGTGGTGTGGACGAGTGGGGAATTCGTTGCGCATGGATGCTCCGTTATCTGGGTTTGAGTTGCGGTGTCCGGGCGGTCGCCATCAGGCCCGCTGCGGTTGTCGGCACAATTGCGTCAGCTGCGGCAGGCACGATCCACAGACCGTGCCGCAACCCAGGACCTGCTTGAGTTCAGGCACTCCGGCGCCCTGCGCTACCTGCGCGCGGATGGCCGATTCCCTGACCTGCATGCAGTTGCATACGACCGAATCGCGTGCGCCATCGGGCAGGCGCTGGGTGAATACCGCCAATCGCGAGCCGGTCCACGCCGTGCCGGCCAGGGCGATGTCCAACAGCGCTTCGCTGGCCGGGTCGCGCGGGCCGCCGGCCAACAGCAGTCCTTCGATCCGGTCGTTATGCGCGCCACTGCCCCAGCCGACCCGTTTGAGCAGGCCACGGCGCGCATCGTGGTACTCCAGCACCTGTTCGCCGGGTTGCAGTTGCAACACCTCGGCCAGGCGCTGCAACCATTGTGGCGGTGCGGTCTCGGCAGCGGCGCGCAACACCAGCCAGGCTTGTCCCGAGGCCGGATCGGCATCGGCGCGCAAGGCGAGGGAAGCGAACGCGCATTCGCGCAGCAGCGGCTGTACGGCAATCTGCAATGCAATGGCGTCACCGCGCCGCGCCGCCAGAAGATTCCAAGCGAAGGCCGCTTTCTCCACCCGTACCGCCGCGTGCTTGAGCTCGGGCTGGAACGATTTTGGATCGACCGCGCCGTTGCTGACTTCATTGATCCCGCCGCTGGCCAGGAACTGTCCGCTCCAGTGCATCGCCGCGAACACCGTGCCCGAACCGACCTCGTCGGACACCGCCAGCGGCAGCAGCAGTTCGCCGCGCTTGCTGGTCACGCGCACCAGATCGCCGGAGCCC
The DNA here is from genome assembly GCA_036675905.1 of Acidovorax sp. Classification (GTDB taxonomy): domain Bacteria; phylum Pseudomonadota; class Gammaproteobacteria; order Burkholderiales; family Burkholderiaceae_C; genus Ramlibacter. Next base: position 2,213 of record JAKFEA010000069.1, read on the forward strand.
AGGCCACGGCGCGCGGCATCATCCGGATGCATGGTCAGCTCCGGCTCCGGCGCGTGCGCGAACAATCCCGGTGCCCGTCCGCTGCGGCTCATGCCATGCCATTGGTCGCGCAGGCGACCGGTCAGCAGGCGCAGCGGATAACGCGCCGAAATCGGCTCGGCCACCGGTTTGTAGGGAGTGACATGGAAGCGTGCGCGACCGTCGACGGTCGCGAACACGCCATCGCCATAACGCCGCGCCTGGCCCTCGCTCGCGCCCGCTGGAAACGGCCATTGCTGCGGACCCTGGGTTTCCAGCAGCGCATAGTCCAGCCCGCCGATATCGAGATCGCGTCCCACGGTGAGGCGGCGATGCTCGTCGAACACCGCTTCGGTATCGGCGAAATCGAAGAGCGGTACCGCGCCCGGTGGCGCCAGCCGCGCTTCGATGCGTCGTGCCACTTCATTGGCGATCCACCAGTCCGCCCTGGCTTCACCGGGCGCGGGCAGCGCTGCGCGCACGCGCGAGATGCGGCGCTCGGAATTGGTCACCGTGCCTTCCTTCTCGCCCCAGCTGGTCGCAGGCAGCAGCACGTCGGCGTAGGGCACCGTGTCGGTGTTGAGGAAGGCTTCCTGCACGACCACGAACTCGGCCTTGTCCAGGGCCTCGCGCACCAGGTTGATATCGGGCATCGAGTGCACCGGGTTGGTACAGGCGATCCACACCGCCTTGACCTTGCCGCTGCGCAAAGCGTCGAACAACGCCACCGCCGGCAGCCCGGGGCGATCGGACAGGGCCTGCGCGGGCAGCTTCCACAAACGTTCAAGCTCGGCGCGGTGTTCGGGATCGGCGATCTCGCGATGCGCCGCCAGCATGGTCGCCATGCCGCCGACTTCGCGCCCGCCCATCGCATTGGGCTGTCCGGTCAGCGAAAACGGCCCGGCCCCCGGTTTGCCGATCTGCGCCGTGGCCAGATGCAGCTGGATCAGCGCCAGGTTCTTGTCGGTGCCATGGCTGGACTGGTTCAGGCCCATGCAATACAGCGACAGCGCGGCCGGACTGCGGCCGAACCACTCGGCGGCCTGGACGATGTCTTCGGCCGGCACGCCGCACAGATCGGCGACGAAACGTGGCGTGTATTCGCGCAGCATCTGCTTGAGCGGCTGGAAGCCTTCGGTATGCGCGTCGATGTAATCGGCGTCGATCAGGCCTTCCCAGATCAGGTGATGCAGCATGCCGTTGAACAGGGCCACGTCGGTGCCCGGCTGCAGGGCCAGGTGCAGGTCGGCCATGGCGGCGGTGTCGGTGCGGCGCGGATCGATCACGATCCACCTGGTTTCCGGATGCGCCTCGCGCGCCGCTTCCAGGCGGCGGAATAACACCGGATGCGCGTAGGCCATGTTGCTGCCGGCGAACAGCACGGTGCGCGCGTGTTCCAGATCGTCGTAGCAGGTCGGCGGACCGTCGGCGCCCAGCGCCAGCTTGTAGCCGGAGACCGCGCTGGACATGCACAGGCGCGAATTGGTGTCGATGTTGTTGGTGCCGATCA
>JAKFEA010000070.1:0-5449 GCA_036675905.1 Acidovorax sp.
TTGCGCACGCCGGCGCGCGCCACCGATTCGCCGATCTCGGTCCACAGCCGGATCGTGGTTTCGGCCGACAGCGTCAGCGTGCCGGGAAAGCGGATGTGCTCGTTGCTCTTGCCCACCGCCTGGGTCGGCAGGAACAGCACCGGCAGATCGGCGGGCAGGTGCTGCACGCTGGCCACCACCACGCCCTCGACCAGCGTGGCATCCACGCTGACCGGCAGGTGCGGGCCGTGCTGCTCGGTCGCCGCCACCGGCAGGACTGCGATCAGGTCCGCGGCATCGCCGGAGGCTTGCAGCCGCGCGAAGTCCCGCGTCGACAGGTCGGACCAGAAGCGGGAAGGCAGCGGCATGGCGCCATGGTAGCGGGCCGCGCGGCAGGCCAGCCTCGTCTCACCGCGCCGGCGCCACCCGCCACACGGCATTGCCGACGTCGTCGGCCACCAGCAGCGCACCCTTGGCGTCCAGCGCCACGCCGACCGGCCGGCCATGGGCTTTTCCCTCGGGGCTCAGGAATCCCGTGAGAAAGAGCTGCGGCGGCCCCGAAGGCTTGCCACCCGAGAACGGCACGAACACCACGTCGTAGCCGACCAGTTCGGCGCGGTTCCACGAGCCGTGCTGGCCGATGAAGGCGCCGCTGGCGTAAGGGGCCGGCATGCGCGCATCGGAAAACACCAGGCCCAGCGGGGCCACATGGGAGCCCAGGCCATAGTCCGGCGCGATGGCCTGGGCCACCCGATCCGGTCGCGGCGGCTTCACGCGCTCGTCCACGTGCTGCCCCCAGTAGCTCCAGGGCCAGCCGTAGAACGCGCCGTCCTTGACCGAGGTCAGGTAGTCCGGCACCAGGTTGTCGCCCAGCTCGTCGCGCTCGTTCACCACCGTCCACAGGACCTTGCTCTGCGGCTCCCAGCCCAGGCCATTGGGATTGCGCAGGCCGGTGGCGAACAGGCGCTTGGCGCCGCTCGCGCGGTCCACCTCCCAGATCGCGGCGCGGCCCTCCTCGGCGGCCATGCCGTTGTCGCCCACGTTGCTGTTGGACCCGACCGTCGCATACAGCTTGCTGCCGTCGGCGCTGGCCAGGATGTTCTTGGTCCAGTGGTGGTTGGCGCCGGCGGGCAGGTCGGTCAGCTTCACCGGCGCCGCCGTCACCTGCGTCTGCCCGGCCTGGTAGGGCACCTTGACGATGGCATCGGCATTGGCGACGAACAGCTCGTTGCCCACCAGCGCCATGCCGAACGGCGAGTGCAGGCCGCTCATGAACACGCTGCGCGTCTCGGCCACGCCATCGCCATCCGCATCGCGCAGCAGGGTGATGCGGTCGGCGCTGGGCACGCCGGCGCCGGCGCGCTTCATCACCATTCCCATCGCCTTGCCACGCAGGCCCTCGGCATGGACGTTCTTCTCGCCGGGTTGCATCTCGGGCTTGTTGCTCTCGGCCACCAGCACGTCGCCATTGGGCAGCGTGTACACCCACCGGGGGTGGTCCAGTCCGGTCGCGAGCGCCGTCACCTGGAAGCCGGCGGGCGCCTTCGGCATGGCACCCTGCGGCCATCCCTGGGCCGGCGCGATGTTGACCGTGGGGACCAGGCCACTGTCCTGCGGCTGCGGCAACGGCGGGTTGGGGCCGGTGCCGGGCAGCGGCCCTTGTGCGATGACGCCCGAAGCGCAGGCCGCCAGGGTGCAGGCCGTCGCCGTGACCAGCCAGGCGGGAAGTCTCGAAGCATCCATGCCGGCAGTCTCGGCGCCGGTGTTGCAGGCGGGTGTCGGCCTAAGCCGTCAAAATCCACCGTTCCATCCGGAAGAGGTTCGAACGATGACTGAGGAGTTGTTCCGCCAGGACGCATACCTGCAGGAGTGCACCGCCAAGGTCATCGCCTGCGAACCTGGCGGCGTCGTGCTCGACCGCACCGTGTTCTACCCCCTGGGCGGTGGGCAGGCCGGCGACAGCGGCGTGCTGGTGCTGGAGGGCGGCCGCACGCTCGGCATTGCCGATGCCCGCAAGGCCAAGGACGAGCAGGGGCAGCCCACCGGCGGCATCTGGCACGTCCCCGCCCCGGGGCAGGAGGCCCTGCTGGCCGTGCTCAGGCCCGGTGAGCGGGTCACCGCCCGCATCGACTGGGAGCGTCGCCACAGGTTGATGCGTTTCCACACCACCACCCACCTGCTGTGCCACCTGGTGCCGCAACTGGTGAACGGTTGCTCGATCACGGCGGAGTACGCCCGGCTGGACTTCAACATGACGGATCCGCTCGACAAGGAGCAGCTCACGGCCGGCATCGCCAGGCTCGTCGCCGCCGCCCACCCGGTGGCGATCGACTCCATCACCGACGAGGAGCTGGACGCCAACCCGACGCTGGTCAAGAGCATGTCGGTGCAGCCCCCGCGCGGTACCGGCCGCATCCGCACCATCCGCGTGGGCGGGGACCCGCTGATCGATTACCAGCCCTGCGGCGGCACCCACGTCGCCAACACCGCCGAGATCGGCGCGGTGGTGGTCAGCAAGATCGAAAAGAAGTCGGCCAGCACCCGCCGGGTGGTGCTCGGGTTCGCCTGAGCAACATCGGTCCCTGCGCTTCCTGTTTCCAAGGCTTTGGCCCGAAGCCGAAGCGGACTCGGCAGGGGCCTGAGAAAATCGCTGTTCCTGCCGGGCCTGCCCCGGCAGGAACAAAATCGCTGGCTGCCTTCCGGCGCGAGTCCGGGAGGAACTTTGTTACTTCCTGCCCCTCACATCCGGGTCCTATGCGTCGGTGGATAGCCCTTCTCTGTACGGCCTTGCTGTCCCTGCTGGCAGCGGGCACTGCGTTGGCCCAGGCCAACGGCGCCCCGGTGGTCTCCACCGAGCGCGTGCGCGCCGAGCTGCTCGCGCACGCGCCGGACGGGGTGGGTCCCGGCAAGTCGGTGTGGGTGGGCCTGCAACTGGCCCACCAGCCCGAGTGGCACACCTACTGGAAGAACCCGGGTGACTCCGGCCTTCCCACGCGCCTGGAATGGACGCTGCCACCGGGGGTGCTGGCCGGCGACATCCAGTGGCCCGTGCCCAGGAAGATCCCGATCGGCACGCTCGCGAACTACGGCTACGAGAACACCGTGCTGCTGCCGGTGCCGCTGGCAATCGCGCCGGACTTCAAGCTGTCGCCGCTGGCGCAGGACCTGGAAGTCAAGCTCAAGGCCAGCTGGCTGGTCTGCCGGCAGGAATGCATCCCGGAAGACGGCGAGTTCACGCTGAAGCTGCCGCTGCGAGGCAGCACCGCGCTGCACGGGCAGGCTTTCGAGGCGGCGATCGCAGCGCAGCCCAAGGCGGTCGCCGGCGGCCATGAGGCGCAGATCGCCGACGGTGCGCTCGAGATCCGTGTGCAGGGCCTGCCGGCCACCGTGCGCGGCAAGCAACTGGAGTTCCTGCCCGAAACGCCGGAAGTGATCGAAACCGCCGGCGCCTGGACCCAGGCCTGGAAGGGCGCGGTCTGGACCGCGCGCGTGCCGCTGTCGGCCCAGCGCAGCGCCAGCCCGCAGGTGATGCCGGTGGTGCTGGCCGATGGCCGCGAAGGCTGGCGCGCCGAACTGAAGGTGCTAGGTGCCTGGCCAGCCGTTGCCGCTCCCGCCACGGTGTCGCCGGCGCTGGCCGAGGCCCTGCGCAACAACACGGCCGCCGTGCAGCCGTCCGGTCCCGGCATCGGCCTGGCCGCTGCGCTGCTGGGCGCCCTGATCGGCGGGCTGATCCTCAACCTGATGCCCTGCGTGTTCCCGGTGCTGGCCATCAAGATGGTCGGCTTCGCCGCGCACGCCGACGACATGCGGGCGCGTCGCATCGCCGGGTTCGCCTACACCGCCGGCGTGGTGCTGTCCTTCCTGGCGCTGGCGGCCTTGATGCTCGGCCTGCGCGCGGCCGGCGAGCAGCTCGGCTGGGGCTTCCAGTTGCAGTCGCCGCTGGTGGTCGCGGCGCTGGCTGCGCTGTTCACGCTGATCGGCCTGAATCTCGCGGGCGTGTTCGAATTCGGCGCCCTGCTGCCCTCGTCGGTCGCTTCGATGGAAGTGAAGCATCCGGCGGGCAATGCCTTCCTGTCGGGGGTGCTGGCCGTGGCGATCGCCTCGCCCTGCACGGCGCCATTCATGGGGGCTTCGCTGGGGCTGGCGGTCACGCTGCCGCCGGCACAGGCGCTGCTGGTGTTCGGCGTGCTGGGCCTGGGCATGGCCCTGCCGTACCTGGCTGCCAGCCTGGTGCCGGCCGTGGCGCGCTGGGTGCCGCGGCCGGGCGCGTGGATGGACGTCTTCCGCAAGCTGATGGCCTTCCCCATGTTCGCCACCGTGGTCTGGCTGGTGTGGGTGCTCGGCCAGCAAAGCGGCATCGACGGCGCCGGCGCGCTGCTGGCGCTGCTGGTGGCGATGAGCCTGCTGGTCTGGACGCTGACGCTGCGCGGCCGCGCACGGGCGGCGCTGGCCGGCCTGGCGGGCGTGGGCCTGGTGGTGCTGGGCTGGGCGACCCTGCCACAGCTGGTGCAAGCGCCACCGCCGCAGCAGGCGGCGCGCGCCGACGGCGACTGGCAACCCTGGTCGCAGGCACGGGTCGAGCAGTACGTCGCTGCGGGCCAGCCGGTGTTCGTCGACTTCACGGCGGCCTGGTGCGTCACCTGCCAGTACAACAAGAAGACCACGCTGGCCAATGAGCAGGTGCGTTCCGCGCTCAAGCGCCACAACGTCGCCCTGCTGCGCGCCGACTGGACGCGCCGCGACCCGGCCATCACCGCCGCGCTGGCCTCGCTGGGCCGCAGCGGCGTGCCGGTCTATGTGTTCTATCGAAAGGGCAGCCCGCCGGTGGTGCTGTCCGAAGTGCTGGGGGTGGAGGAAGTCCTGTCCGTCGTATCGCCGCTGTGAAAGGGGCCACCATGCTGCGCCGTCCGTTCATCGTCGCCTGTTCGCTCGCCACGCTCGCGGCCCTGGCTGCCGCACCCGCCCAGGCCGCGCCCGCCGTCGGCCAGCCGGCGCCCGACTTCGCGCTCAAGGACGCCAGCGGCAAGACCGTGCGGCTGTCCGACTTCCGCGGCAAGCACGTGGTGCTGGAGTGGACCAATCCCGGCTGCCCTTACGTGCGCAAGCACTACGACAGCGGCAACATGCCGGCCACGCAGCAGGATGCCGTGGGCAAGGGCGTGGTGTGGCTCTCGATCAATTCCACGGCACGTGGCGCCTACGACTACCAGGAGCCGGCCCAGGTGGTCGCCTGGCAGAAGGAGCGCAAGGCCGCACCGACCCACCTGCTGGCGGACGAGGAAGGCAGCACCGGCCGCGCCTACGGGGCCCGCACCACGCCGCACCTGTACATCGTCGATCCGCACGGGCGACTGGTGTATGCCGGCGGCATCGACAGCATCCCGTCGAGCAACCCCGACGACATCGGCAAGGCCACCAACTACGTCAAGCAGGGGCTGGGCGAGGCGCTCGCCGGCAAGCCGATCACCGC
>JAKFEA010000071.1:0-1500 GCA_036675905.1 Acidovorax sp.
TGTTCGACTACGGCCGCCCGGCCAGCGTGAAGCTGGCGGTGCTGGTCGACCGCGGCGGGCGCGAACTGCCGGTGCAGGCCGACTTCGCCGCCGCCCGCGTGACCCTGCCCGAGAGCCAGTCGCTGCAGCTCGCGCGCGACGACCAGGGCCGCTTCAGCTTCCAGGTGAATTGATGCTCAACCGACGCAACCCGCAGTTGAACCGCAACGGCGAGCTGATCCACCTGCTGTCGGTGGAAGGGCTGCCGCGCGAGATCGTGACCCACATCCTGGACACGGCGCAGAAGTTCGTCGGCGTCAGCGACCGCGAGGTCAAGAAGGTGCCGCTGCTGCGCGGCAAGAGCGTGTTCAACCTGTTCTTCGAGAACAGCACGCGCACCCGCACCACCTTCGAGATCGCGGCCACGCGGCTGTCGGCCGACGTGATCAACCTGGACATCGCCCGCTCCTCGGCCAGCAAGGGCGAGTCGCTGCTGGACACCATCGCCAACCTGTCGGCGATGGCGGCCGACCTGTTCGTGGTGCGGCATGGCGAGTCGGGCGCGCCCTACCTGATCGCGCAGCACGTCGCGTCGCACGTGCACGTGATCAACGCCGGCGACGGCCGCCACGCGCACCCCACCCAGGGGCTGCTCGACATGTACACCATCCGCCACTACAAAAAGGACTTCAGCAACCTGACGGTGGCGATCGTCGGCGACGTGCTGCATTCGAGGGTGGCGCGATCGGACATCCATGCGCTGACCACGCTGGGCTGCGCCGAGGTGCGGGTGGTCGGCCCCAAGACGCTGGTGCCGGGCGACATGGCGCAGATGGGCGTGCGCGTGTGCCACACGCTGGAAGAAGGCATCCGCGGCTGCGACGTGGTGATCATGCTGCGGCTGCAGAACGAGCGCATGAGCGGCGCGCTGCTGCCCTCGTCGCAGGAGTTCTTCAAGAGCTTCGGCCTCACCCCCGAGAAGCTGCGGCTGGCCAAACCCGACGCCATCGTGATGCACCCGGGGCCGATCAACCGCGGCGTCGAGATCGACTCCGCCGTGGTCGACGGCCAGCAGAGCGTGATCCTGCCGCAGGTCACCTTCGGTATCGCGGTGCGCATGGCCGTCATGAGCATCGTCGCGGGGAACGAAGCATGAAGATCCTGATCAAGAACGGCCGGGTGATCGACCCGGCCAGCAACCGCGACGAGATCGCCGACGTGGCGCTGGCGGCCGGGCGCATCGTGGCGATCGGCGGCACGCCGGCCGGCTTCAGCCCCAGCCGGGTGCTGGATGCGCGCGGCTGCATCGTGGCGCCGGGGCTGGTCGACCTGGCGGTGCGGCTGCGCGAGCCGGGCCACGAGCACGAGGGCATGCTGGAATCGGAAATGGCGGCCGCGGTGGCGGGCGGCGTCACCAGCCTGGTCTGCCCGCCCGACACCGATCCGGTGCTGGACGAGCCGGGGCTGGTCGAGATGCTGCGGATGCGCGCCGAGAAGCTGCACCAGGCGCGCGTGTTCCCG
>JAKFEA010000072.1:0-8517 GCA_036675905.1 Acidovorax sp.
GGTGGAGGTTGCCCTGCGCAATGGCGGCCCCGGCTGCGACAACACCACGGTGATCGCGCTCGAATGGGAGACCCCGGACGTCTTCGAGTCCACCCATGGCGTCTCCACCGACAGCATCTCCGATGGCGTGTTCGCCTCCACCATCCAGGCCGGCGTGATGGACACGCTGGTCGACGACCTCGACGACGCCGCGATCGAGCGGTCCATCGCCGAGATCAACGAGGCGATCCGGCGTTCGGCGGCGCGCAAGAGCTGACGGGGAAATTGGGGTCGGGGCCTTCCGGGCCGGGGAGCGGCGACAATCGACAGTTCCCCAGTTCGAGCCCCCAGCCCCGCATGTCCTCCACCCGCCCCAACGGCCGCGCCCCCGACCAGCTCCGCCCCGTGCGCCTCACGCGCGGCTACACCATCCATGCCGAAGGATCGGTGCTGGTCGAGTTCGGGCAGACCCGGGTGCTATGCACCGCTTCGGTGGAAGAAAAGGTCCCGCCGCACAAGCGCGGCAGCGGCGAGGGCTGGGTGACGGCCGAATACGGCATGCTTCCGCGCGCCACCCACACCCGGGGCGACCGCGAGGCCGCGCGCGGCAAGCAGAGCGGCCGCACGCAGGAGATCCAGCGCCTGATCGGCCGCTCGCTGCGCGCCGTGTTCGACCTCAAGGCCCTGGGCGAGCGCACCCTCCAGATCGATTGCGACGTGCTGCAGGCCGACGGCGGCACGCGCACCGCGGCGATCACGGGCGCGTTCGTCGCGGCCCAGGATGCCGTCGGCAAGCTGATGCAGCAAGGCAAGATCGCCGCATCGCCGATCACCGGCCCGGTGGCTGCGGTGTCGGTGGGCATCGTGCAGGGCGTCCCGGTGCTCGACCTCGAGTACGTGGAAGACGTGGCCTGCGACACCGACATGAACGTGGTGATGACCGGCGCCGGCCATTACGTGGAAGTGCAGGGCACCGCGGAGGGCGCGGCCTTCACCCGCGCCGAAATGGACCATCTGCTGCGGCTGGCCGAGAAGGGCATCGCCGAGCTGGTGCGCATGCAGCAGCAGGCGCTGGAAGCGCCACTCCCGGCCTGAAGGGAGGGGGCTTCTTTCCATGGTGAGCCGCATCGTCCTGGCCTCCAACAACCGGGGCAAGCTGGCCGAACTGCAGGCCATGCTGGAGCCGCTGGGCGTGCAGCTGGTGCGGCAGGCCGACCTCGGCATCGCCGAGGCGGAAGAGCCCTTTCGCACCTTCGTCGAGAACGCGCTGGCCAAGGCCCGCCATGCCGCGCGGCACAGCGGTTTGCCGGCGCTGGCCGACGACGCCGGCCTGTGCGTGGATGCCTTCGGTGGCCTGCCGGGCGTGGACACCGCGTACTACGCCACCCGCTTCGGCTACGACAAGGGCGACGATAACAACGTGCGCGCGTTGCTCGAGCAGATGCGCGGCGTCGACCACCGCCGCGCCGCGCTGGTCAGCACGCTGGTGGCGGTGCGCTCGCCGGAAGATCCCGAGCCACTGATCGCCGTGGGCCGCGCGGTGGGTGAGATCGCGCGCGAGCCAGTCGGCGGCAACGGGTTCGGCTTCGACCCGGTGATGTTCATCCCTTCGTTCGGCAAGACCTTCGCCCAGTTGCCGCCGGAGGTGAAGAATGCCCACAGCCACCGCGGCCAGGCCGCGCGCCAGATGGTGCAGCTGATGCGGGAGCGCTGGCTGTGAGCACGGCCCAGGACGCCGCGCACTACCTGCGCCCCGGGGTGCTGCAGCTGCGGGCGCTGCCGCCGCTGTCGGTCTACGTGCACCTGCCCTGGTGCCTGCGCAAGTGCCCGTACTGCGACTTCAATTCACACGAGGCGCAGGGCGGCGCGGTGCCCGAGCAGCGCTACGTCGACGCGCTGATGGCCGACCTGGAAGCGGCGCTGCCGCTGGTCTGGGGCCGCACCGTGCACAGCGTGTTCATAGGCGGCGGCACTCCCAGCCTGTTCTCGCCGCAAGCCATCGAATCGCTCATCGCGGGCGTGCGCGCGCGGCTCAAGCTGGAGCCCGGCTGCGAGATCACGCTGGAGGCCAACCCCGGCACCTTCGAGAAGGACCGCTTCCGCGCCTTCCGCGATGCGGGCGTCACGCGCCTGTCGATCGGCGTGCAGAGCTTCAACGACCAGCACCTGCGCGCACTGGGCCGCGTGCACGATCGCAGCCAGGCCATCGCCGCGGCGGAAGAAGCCGCGGCGGCCTTCGAGACCTTCAACCTGGACCTGATGTACGCGCTGCCGGGGCAGGACCTGGCGATGTTGGAGCAGGACGTGACGCAGGCGCTGGCGCTGATGCCGCCGCACCTGTCGGTCTACCACCTGACGATCGAGCCGAACACCTTCTTCGCCAAGCACCCGCCGCCGCTGCCGGAGGATGACATTGCCTATTCGATGCTGGACCGCATCACCGAGATGACATCGGCGGCCGGCCTGGACCGCTACGAGGTGTCCGCCTATGCCAAGCCGGGCCATGCCTGCAAGCACAACCTGAACTACTGGCAGTTCGGCGATTACCTGGGGCTGGGCGCCGGCGCCCACGGCAAGCTGAGTTTTCCGAACCGCATCGTGCGGCAGGTGCGCTATCGCGAACCGCGGCTGTACATGGACAAGGCGCTGGCCGGCAATGCCGTCACGCAGGAGGAGGAGGTCCCGCGCGGGCAACTGCCCTTCGAGTTCATGCTCAATGCGCTTCGCCTGCGCGGCGGATTCACCCTGCAGTCCTTCTTCGAGCGCACCGGCCTGCCGCTGTCGGCCATCGAGCCGCAGATGGCGCAGGCGCGGTCGCAGGGATTGCTGGAAGTGAAAGCCGGCCGGGTGCGGCCCACCGATCGCGGCTTCGATTTCCTCAGCGACCTGCAAGAGCTCTTTCTCGCTGGATGAGGCGTCAGCGCCTGCGGCCACCCTGTGCCGCGCGCTGCCGCCATGCCGCGGCAAACGTGAAGCCCAGCAGGACCAGCAATACGCCACCGCCGAACAGGTAGCGCGCGTGCTTGCTTTCGTGCGAGTAGCCGCCGGAAAAGTCCTGCCATCGGACCTGGAGCGACCCAGGGATCAGCGTCGACCCGGCATTGCCGACATGCAGCTCGAGCACTCGCTCGTCGCCACCGGTCGCGCTCACCTGCACGGGAACTCCGGATGCCACCAGCTGCCCGCCGGTGCGAATTTCGCCCAAGGCGAAGACCACGACGTCCGATTGCCTCGCCGGCGTATCGCCCAAGCCGATCCGGCTGCGCCCGTCGTGCCATTTCCCGAAACCCACTCCCTGCCAGGTCGTGAACCGGCCGGCCGGCTCGGCCACCATGGGCTGGGTGGCCCTGATTTCATAGACCGATCCGTTCGGACCCGGTACGGTCGCTGCAAGATCGATCCTGTCGTGCGGGGGCAGCGGGGTCCTGTGGGTATTTCCGTTTTCGACGGTCATCCGCAGGCTGGCAGCCGCGTCTGCCGCCATCTCGCCGCCATCGCTGTGCGCGACGCTCGCCGCGCCGCGCGACGTGACGGTCGCCCGATTGCCTTCGGGTCCCAGATCAGGTGCCGAGACCATCCCGAGGAGCACCAGGCCGGCCGCTGCCGCGAGACCGGCAAACAATGGTTTCCGCGTGGTTGGCCAGCGATCGGAAAGCCCGGTGCCGTGCCAACGAGCGGCCATCAGATAGCAGATGCTGGCAAGCCCTGCGCTGATCGGCAGCATCACCATGAATTCCTCGCGGTACGTCAGCCACTGGACGATGGCGGGCGGTGAGTCCCCCGTGAGGAGGCGAGCCGGGTCGCTCGGCAAGCCCACGGGTCCGAGGAAGTGGCTGTAGGTGGTGAGCAGCAGCGCCAGGGAGATGCCGCCGGCGATTGCGGAAGCTCGATCGGTCCCGGCCATCATCCACCACGCGACGGTGAACGGGAACGCGACGGCCAGGCGCATGACGAACCAGGTCACGCCGGGGAATTCCTGGAGCACCAGGGTCTGGGCGATGCCGATGGCGACAACGATCACGGCGGTGACGGCCAGCGCCGCTGCGCCAATCTGGGGCAACGACCGCTGCGGTGCGTGTTCGTGTCGCGCGGCCGCGGCCGTGCGCCGGCCCCACAGCCAGAGCGCGCCGAGATAACCCATGTAGTAAACGGCGAGGTGGATGGGCAGGCCGGTGGCCCAGGTATGTTCGAAGTCGAGCCATTCCGGCTGCGACGGCAGTCCTATCGGCGACAAGGACCAGTAATAGGTCGTGAGGAGCGTCACGTGGACCGCCGTGATCAGTGCGCCGATGCCGATGCCGATGCCGAACACCATCGTGCCGAGGCCGAAGACCGTGGCCATGAGCAGCGTGTCGGTGATCCAGTAGGTCCAGTACGGATCGTTCCCCCAGATCATTGCGTGCCCGATGGCTGCATCGATGAATATCGCGAGCACTGCCGCCAGTGCGGTGAATTTCACCACCTCGGACAGGTTGCGGGGTCGGATCGCCAATCGGCCCGCTGGCGCGGCTTCTCGCTCTGAAGGGCTTGTCATTCATGTTCTCCTGGGGACGGCCATTGCGATTGCGGCCGTTGCAGTGCTTCCGCACGCGTTTCCCTCGGAGGACAGTGTCAGTAGAGCATCCTGAAAGCGAGTGACGGCTCCTCGTTAGATGCCTGGCGTTTCGATAGTTCCAGACTTACGATTTCGCCGTTCACATCGCTGTGCGATATGAGGAAGCCTGTGGCGGAAGCGGTGAGATTCGAACTCACGAAGGGTTGCCCCTTGCCGGTTTTCAAGACCGGTGCAATCGACCGCTCTGCCACGCTTCCGGGAGCGGGCATTCTAGTGGAGCGGCGCCGGATCAGTGCCCGGCGCGCGGTGTGTGCAGCCAGGATTCGCGCTGCGCATCGTGCGGCGACCTGCGCGCCAGCAGCAGCCCGCCCGCGGCTGCCAGCGCGCCCGCGGCCGCCAGCAGCGTGCCGCTGCTCATCGAGCGGGCCATGCTGCCGGCCAGCTCGCCGCTGCGCGGGCCGAGCAACTGCAGGCGCCGGCGCGTCATGCGAGAACCCATCTCCGACAACTGCCCGGAGAGCAGGCGCTCGGCCTTGGGCAGGAGCTGCGTTTCTTCCTCCGCCACGTGGTGCAGCACGGTGCGCATCAGGTCGAACACCGTCTGGTCGAAGCCGGCGTCCTGCGGCTGCAGCGCCCGCAGCCGCGCGATCAGGCTGCGCATCTCGTCGTGCTCGGGCTTGGACTTGTCCAGCACGTCGTCGGGCGCGACCTCGCGCATGGCCGGATAGAAGATCTCCTCTTCCAGCTGCGCATGCACCTCGAGGGCCAGGCAGATGTTGTCCACCAGGCCCTTCTTCACGCGCGCCGGCGTGTCCAGCTGGTATTGGTGGAAGGCCGAGACCACGTGCGTGTGGTCCATGCGGATCATGTTGGTGATGGTGGGGGACATCCGGCTGAGGATGGAGGTCATTGCACAGGCTCCTTGTCTTCGCGCCGCGGCTTCCGGGCGTTGCCAGTGCCGCGCGCGTGCCGGGGCATGATGCCGGGCGCCGCGACCGTCCCCTGTAGGAGCAAGCCCCTTTGCCGGCCGCCGCGGCCGGTCGCCATCCGGACGACAAGGCGCCGGGCCGGCCGCCTACCTCGTGTGTAGCCGGCGCCCGTCAATGCCCGGATTCGATCCCCGCTACCTTGGCGGCGAACACACATCCACGGAGATGCAAATGCCGGTGATCCTTTGGCTGCTGGGCGTGCCGCTGGTGGTGATCGTCGTCCTGATGCTGCTGGGCGTCCTCTGACGCGCCACCTCAGGGCGGGGTCCCCTTGGCCTGCTCGAGGTGTTCCAGCGTGCGGCCGGAGCGCTCGCGCCGGTTGCCGCCGGCGTACTCTTCGCCGCTGCTGGGCGTCTCCACCGGACCTTGGTTGCCGTAGGGCTGGCGTCCACTGAAGCGGGACGGATTCCCACTGGGCATGTCGCCCCGGCCGGAGCCACCCTCCCAGTTCACCTCATTGCGGTAGCCATGCCGTGCACGCACCGGCTCGTCCGGCTGCCGCGCGGCAGGCGCTTTCTGCTCTTCCATGGAGTTGCGTCCTCATCGTGGCGCCCGGTCCAGCTGGGCGCTGCTTCAACGCTGCAAGACTAGCCGCCGGGCGTGCCGGCGGTGTAGGACGCAGCCTCTGCTGCGCGCTGTTACGCGCGCGGGCTGGAGCGGCCAGAGGACGCTGCGTCGACCGTCATTGGCGGGTGGCGGGTACCGGCACCAGCAGCACCGGATCGGAAGTCTTGGGCTCGATGGTGACCGATTGCTGGCCCGGCGGCAGCACCACGGTCTCGACTTCGCGCAGCAGGCCGCCGCCCGCCACGCTGCCGGTCACGGTACCGTAGCCCATCACGCGCGCCTCGCACGCTGCCTTGCTCTCCGCGTCCTTGAACACGTCGCAGCGCGCCTTGGCATTGGCTTCGTACTGCGCATCGCTCGCGCCCTTGTAGAGGGCGCCACGCTGCCTGGCCGCCTGGGCGTTGCGCGTTTCCTCCAGGCAGGTCGCGCGGTCCTGCTGCGTGTTGCCGGATTTGCAGGCCTGCAACTCCAGCCGGTAGTTGCCGCTGGTGTCGGCCGGCGTGGCACTGGATGCGGCCGGGCTGACCTGGGCCATGGCGGCACCCATGACCAGCAGCGATGCCGCGGCGAACAGAACGAAGGGCATGCGCGAGCGCAGCCTGGAAGCGGTCTTCATGGAAAGGGCTCCTTGCGGGTCTCGAATGCCCCAATCTAGGAGCCGATCCGCCGGTCGCATGCGGGAGCATGCTGGCGGGCAGGGGCGGCAAGCTGCCGCAACGGCCGTAGGACCATGCCGTCAGCAACGGCGCGCGCTTGGGGCCTGCGCGGCGGTCCGGTGAAGCTCCGCGAAGCCTGTTTGCCGGCCCGGAAAACGGCCTGGAAGCGCGGCTTTGCAATGGCCGGGCTGAGGTAGGGGTTGTCTGACGTTTCCACGCGAACCCCGCGCACGGTCAGCCTGTGCGCCCGACTACGCCTGCGCTTGGGGCACGCAACCATATTGCCATCACCGGCTGCCTGCGAGAGGTGGCAGGGGGTCGAGGCCAGGGGCCCGGCCGCTAGCAACAAATCGCCGTGCGCGGCATAAGGAGTGCATCATGGGCTTTCTCATCTGGTTGATCGTGGGTGGCGTCGTGGGTTGGCTGGCCAGCCTGATCATGCGCACCGACGGGCAGCAGGGCATCCTGCTGAACGTGATCGTGGGCATCATCGGTGCCTTCCTCGGCGGCTGGATCATCTCGCCGATGGTGGGCGTGGGCACCATCAACGAGGGCATCACCATCGGCTCGGTGCTGGTGTCGCTGGTCGGCGCCGTCATCCTGCTGGCCATCGTCAACCTGTTCCGCCGCGGCCGAGTCAGGTAAGCACGCTGGTCGTTCAGCGCCAGGGAAAGGGCCGCCGAAGCGGCCCTTTCTCATGCGGGGGCCAGCAGGTCCCGCAGCGTGCGGGCGATGACCTTGGTGGCGCGGCGCAGGTCTTCCAGGTTCAGGCGCTCATCGGCGCGCTTGGCGTTCGATTCCCGCACGGTGCGCGGACCGGCGCCGTAGATCACGCCGGGGATGCCGGCTTCGGTGTACAGGCGCACGTCGGTATACAGCGGCGTGCCGACGGCCGGGATCGCTTCGCCGAACACGGCCATCGCGTTGCGCTGCAGGGCCTGCACCAGCGGCTGGTTGCCGGGCAGCGGCACCATCGCCCGCGCCAGCAGGATGCGCCGGATGTCGACGCGGATGCCCTTGCCGCCGCGCGGCGGGTCGAACGAGCGCGCGGCTTCCTCGATGGTGGCGCGAATCGATTTTTCTACCTGTGCCGGATCCTCTTCCGGGATCATCCGCCGGTCCAGCTTGAACTGCACCTTGCCCGGCACGACGTTGGTGTTGGTGCCGCCGGCGATCCAGCCGACGTTCAGGTAGGGATGCGTGATGCCCTCGACTTTGGAGCTCACCAGTCTGTACCCCTCGTTCAGCCGGTAAAGCGCCTGCAGGATGTGGGTGGCGCCCTGCAGCGCGTCGGTGCCGCTGTCGGGAATGGCGGCGTGGCTCATGTCGCCGTGCACCGTCACCTCCAGCTGCAGGCAGCCGTTGTGCGCCACCACCACCTCGTAGCTGAAGCCGGCGGCGAGCAGCAGGTCGGGGCGCGAGATGCCGTTCCTGAGCAGCCAGCCCGGCCCCATCTCGCCGCCGAACTCCTCGTCGTAGGTGAAGTGCAGTTCCACGCCGCCGGCCAGCGGCGCCTGCAGCGCTTCGAGCGCGCGCACTGCGAAGCTGAAGCTGGCGAAATCGCCCTTGCTCACCGCCGTGGCGCGGCCGTACAGGAAGCCGTCCTCGATCTGCGCACCGTAGGGGTCATGCTGCCAGCCATCGCCCGGCGGCACCACGTCGCCGTGGGCGTTGAGCGCGATCGTGCGGCCGCCCTCGCCGTAACGGCGCCGCACCACCAGGTTGGTGATCGACTGCAGCCCGTAGGCCTGCACCTCGGCGGCAGGCACGG
>JAKFEA010000073.1:0-64416 GCA_036675905.1 Acidovorax sp.
CGAGCGCGTGATCATCCAGCCGGTGGAGAACGCGCCGGTGCTGTCGGTGGTGATCGTCTTCATCGGCCTGCTGGTGATCTTCAACAGCCTGGCCGGCTGGATCTACAGCTACACCATCAAGCCGTTCCCGAGCCCCTTCCCGTCCGGCGGCTTCCTCGACACCCGCCTGCTGTCCTCGCACGAGCTCGGCTCGATCGCGGTGACGCTGGGCGTGCTGGCGCTGGTGTTCGCGTTCTTCCGCTTCACCCCGCTCGGGCTGGCCATGCGGGCGGCCGCGCAGAACCCGGCGTCGAGCCGGCTGGTGGGCGTGCGGGTGGGCTGGATGCTGGCGCTGGGCTGGGGGCTGGCCTCGGCCATCGGCGCGGTGGCCGGGATCATGGTGGCGCCCATCGTGTTCCTCGAGCCCAACATGATGGGCGGCATCCTGCTGTATGCCTTTGCCGGCGCGCTGCTGGGCGGGATCGACAGCCCCGGCGGCGCCGTGCTCGGCGGCTTCCTGGTGGGCGTGCTGGAGAACGTGGTCGGCGTCTACCTGGGCACCGAGCTGAAGCTGACGGTGGCGCTGGTGATCATCGTCGCGGTGCTGGTGGTGCGGCCCTCCGGGCTGCTGGGCAAGGTGCACGTGGCGCGCGTATGAGCAGCATGGAAACACCCCCCTCCGTCTCCGCCATGCCGGCGCGCCCGGGCGCGCTGCGGCCCGCCGGCGCCATGGCCGCCGGAGGGCGCAAGCGTGTGATCGGCCTGGCGGCGCTCGCCGTGGTGGCCTGCGTGCTGCCCTTCGTGCTGGGCAACTACCAGGTGTTCCAGGTCACGCTCGCGCTGGCCTATGCGATCGCGCTGCTGGGGCTGAACATCCTGACCGGCTACAACGGCCAGATCTCGCTGGGCCACGGCGCGTTCTTCGCCATCGGGGCCTACACGGCGGCGATCCTGATGGAGTCGGCGGGCTTTCCCTACTGGGCCGCCATTCCGCTGGCCGGCCTGGTGTGCCTGGTGGCCGGTTTCCTGTTCGGGTTGCCCGCCCTGCGGCTGGAGGGCCTGTACCTCGCGCTGGCGACCTTCGCGCTGGGCGTGGCGATGCCGCAGATCCTCAAGCACAAGGCGCTGGAGCACTGGACCGGTGGCTCGATGGGCGTGGTGATCATCAAGCCGGACCCGCCCGCGTGGCTGCCGCTGTCGCAGGACCGCTGGCTGTACTTCTTCACGCTGGCCTGGACCGTCCTGCTGTTCTGGGCCGGCTGGAACCTGCTGCGCGGCCGGGTGGGCCGGGCGCTGGTGGCGATCCGCGACCAGCCGATCGCGGCGCAGGCCATGGGCGTGAACACGGCCATGTACAAGTCGCTCACCTTCGGGGTGTCGGCGCTCTACACCGGGGTGGCCGGCGCGCTGTCGGCGATCGCGGTGCAGTTCGCCTCGCCGGACTCGTTCTCGATCTTCCTGTCGCTGTCCCTGCTGGTGGGCCTCGTGGTGGGCGGGCTGGCGTCGATCTCGGGCGCGCTGTACGGCGCACTGTTCATCCAGTTCATCCCCAACATCGCCGACCAGATCTCCAAGGCGGCGCCGTGGGCGATCTACGGCATCTTCCTGATCGGCTTCATGTACCTCATGCCTTCGGGCGTCGCCGGCCTGATCCGGCTCGTGCGGCATCGGCTGGCAAACCGGTAGCGACCCTGGCGGCCGCGTTGTGTGCAAGCGTGACTGTGTGACTGGAAAGGAAGCACCATGACATTCCCCAAGATTCCCCGCCGTTCCCTCGTGCTGGGTGCCGGCGCCGCCGTCGGCGCCTCGCTGCTGCCCTTGCGCGCCTTCGCGCAGGCCAAGGAGATCAAGCTCGGCCAGACCATGCCCTACAGCGGCCCCGCGTCCGCCTACGGCACCATCGGCAAGTGCCAGCAGGCCTACTTCAAGATGATCAACGACAACGGCGGCATCGGCGGCCGGATGATCAACCTGATCTCGGTGGACGACGGCTACAGCCCGCCCAAGGCCGTGGAGCAGGTGCGCAGGCTGGTCGAGCAGGAGGAGGTGCTGGCGCTGTTCCAGACACTGGGCACGCCCAGCAACTCGGCGATCCACAAGTACGTCAACGCCAAGAAGGTGCCGCACCTGTTCGTGGCCACGGGCGCGACCAAGTGGAACGACCCGAAGAACTTCCCCTGGACCTTCGGCATGAACCTGAGCTACCAGACCGAAGGCGAGATCTACGCGCAGTACCTGCTGAAGAACAAGCCCAACGCGAAGATCGCGATCCTCTACCAGAACGACGACTACGGCAAGGACGTGCTGGCCGGGGTCAAGAACGTGCTCAAGGGCGACAAGGCGAAGATGATCGTGGCCGAGCAGACCTACGAGGTCACCGACCCCACCGTCGATTCGCAGATCCTCACGCTCAAGGCCTCGGGGGCCGACACCTTCATCAACATCACCACGCCCAAGTTCGCGGCACAGGCGGTGCGCAAGGTGGCCGATTCGGGCTGGAAGCCGCTGCACATCCTCAACAACGTCGGCGCGTCGGTCGGCTCGGTGCTGACGCCGGCCGGCCTGGACAAGTCGGTCGGGCTGGTCACCGTGAACTACTACAAGGACGCCAACGACCCGCAGTGGAAGGATGACCCGGCCATGCTGAAGTGGCGCGGATTCATGGGCAAGTACTACCGCGACGGCAACGTGGCCGACGCCAGCAACGTCTACGGCGTGCTCGCGGCCGAGCTGATGGTGCAGACGCTCAAGCAGTGCGGCAGCGACTTCTCGCGCGAGAACATCCGCAAGCAGGCGGAGAGCATCAAGAACTTCAAGCCGGGCCTGCTGCTGCCCGGGATCGCAATGAACACCGGCGCCACCGACCATGCGCCGGTGGAGCAGGCGCAGCTGGCCCGGTTCGACGGCAAGCAGTGGGTCCTGTTCGGCGACGTGCTCGGCGGGGCGGCCTGACGGCGGAACATCCGTACGCAGAAATCGCAAAAGTGACGCAGAAGGCGCAAAGAAGAAAGTTGAATGCTTCTGCGACTTCTGCGTTGCTTCCGCGTCTTCTGCGTACGGGTACTTGATTCGGGCTGCCCCGGGCTGGCAGGTTAGAGTCGGCCATGGCACAGCCGGCCGCAGGCGGCTGGCTGCGCCCCAGCCCCTCGAATTTCCGCCGAACCCCGCCCCATGAGAATCCTTTCCTCCCTCGAAGAACTGGCCGGCCTGGTCGGCCAGGAAGTGGCCGTCAGCGACTGGCTCACCATCACCCAGGAGCAGGTCAACCAGTTCGCCGAGGCGACCGGCGACCACCAGTGGATCCACGTCGACGTGGAGAAGGCCAAGGCCGGCCCGTTCGGGGCGCCTATCGCGCACGGCTACCTGACCCTCTCGCTCTTGCCCAAGCTGTTCGAGAGCGCGGTGCGCATCGAAGGCACCCGCATGGGCGTGAACTACGGGCTCAACAAGGTGCGCTTCACCGCGCCGGTGCCGGTGGGCAGCCGCATCCGCGGGCACATGGTCCTGCTGGCTTGCGAGCCGGTGGAAGGCCGGGGCATGCAGATCACCTGGAAGGTGACCGTGGAGCTCGAAGGCACCGACCGGCCGGCCTGCGTTGCCGAGTCGATCGCGCGGCGCTACGCCTGAGCACCGCGCCCAAAAAAGAGGCCTGCGCACGGGCGCAGGCCGCAAGGGAGTGATTGCCACAGGCCGCCGCGGGGGCGGGCCGCTTCGTACTTGACTGCCGAAGGGGCGGGGTTCAAGCCCGGCCGGCCGCAACCGTCTGCTGAAAAGTGTGTGGGTTGGCGGCTCAG
The DNA here is from genome assembly GCA_036675905.1 of Acidovorax sp. Lineage (GTDB taxonomy): Bacteria > Pseudomonadota > Gammaproteobacteria > Burkholderiales > Burkholderiaceae_C > Ramlibacter. The sequence continues at coordinate 3,774 of JAKFEA010000073.1, forward strand.
GCAAATCCGTTCTGCCGCCAGGCCTCGAAAACGGTCACCGCCACCGCATTGGACAGGTTGAGGCTGCGCTGTCCGGCCCGCATGGGCAAGCGCAGCTGCTGCAACGGCGGGAATGTCTCGCGCAACTGCGCCGGCAGGCCGCGTGTCTCCGCGCCGAACACCAGCCAGTCGCCCGGCAGGAAGCCGACGTCATGCACGCGCCGCGTGCCATGCGTCGTCAGGGCGAACAGGCGTTGCCGGTCCGGCCGTTCGCCGGCGATGAGCGCGTCCCAGTTCGCATGCCGCCGCACTTCGGCGTACTCGTGGTAGTCCAGGCCCGCGCGGCGCAGCAGCCGGTCGTCCATCGAAAAGCCCAGCGGCTCGACCAGGTGCAGGGTGCAGCCGGTATTGGCCGCCAGGCGGATGACGTTGCCGGTGTTGGGCGGGATCTCCGGTTCGACCAGGACGATGTGGAACATGCGCTCAGGTCTCTTCGGTGCGCGCCACCACGATCGCGGCCACATGCGAGGCGCCGGCGTCGCGCATGACCCGGGCCAGCGCGAACAGGGAAGCGCCGCTGGTCATCACGTCATCCACCAGCACGATGCGGCGGTCCCGCACCTCGTGCGCGCGGGCCGGCTCCAGCGCGAAGGCATGGCGCAGGTTGGCCAGCCGCGCCTCGCGGTCGAGCCGCGCCTGCGCCGGCGTGTCGCGCAGCCGCAGCGCCAGGCTGGCATCGGTGCGCGCGGGTGCGAGACGGCGCGCCAGTTCATGGGCCTGGTTGAAGCCGCGCGCCGCCAGCCGCTCGCGCGACAGCGGCATCGGCAGCACGTGGTCGGCGGCCGCCAGGCACTCGCGCACGGGCTGCAGTGAAACCAGCAAGCGGGCGAAGGCGTCGGCCCAGCCGGGCTGGCCCGAAAACTTGAAGCGCGCGATCAGGCCGGCCCAGGGATAGCCGTAGCTGACTGCGGCATGGCAGGCGTCGATCGGCGGTGCAAGGGCGGCGCAGCGGCCGCACTGGTCGATGCCCGCTGGCAACGCCAGTGCGCAGCGGCGGCAACGCTGGCGCGGTGCGGCGAACTGCGCCAGGCAGCGCCTGCACAGCGGTTGCGCCGGCCAGGCGCGGCAGACCTCGCACTGCGCCGGCGCCGCGGCCGAGAGGCCTTGCAAGAGGTCCCTGAACATGGCGGTCAATATACTTTGCAGCCTTCCCGTGCCCGGCCAACTTCCCCCCACCATCGATCCGCCTGCCGCAGCCCGCTGGCTGAGCGCGGCGCCGCCGCGCTCGCCCTGGCTGCACGACGAAGTCGCGCGCCGCATGGCGCAGCGCCTGGAGTGGATCCGGCTGGCGCCGCAGCGCTGGGCGCATTGGGAGCCGGTGCGCGGCGGACTGGCCGCGCAGGCCCTGCTGGAGCAGCGCTACCCGCAAGCCGAGTGCGTGGCCGTGGAGCCGGTGCCGCAGCGATGGCCAGCGGCACGCCAGGCACTGGAGCGCCCCTGGTGGCAGCGTTGGGGCGGGCCGCGCCGCGAAGTGGCGGAAAGCGTCGCCGACGCGTCGGTGCAGATGGTGTGGGCCAACATGGCCCTGCACGTGGAGCCGCGGCCGGCCGAACTGCTTGCCCGCTGGCTGCGCACCCTGTCCAGCGGCGGCTTCCTGATGTTCTCCTGCCTGGGGCCGGACACGCTGCGCGAGTTGCGCGCGCTGTACGCTGCGCTCGGCTGGCCGCCGCCGGGTCCGCAGTTCACCGACATGCACGACTGGGGCGACATGCTGGTGGCGGCGGGCTTCGCCGAGCCCGTGATGGACATGGAGCGCATCACGCTCACCTGGGAGACGCCGCAGCGGCTGCTGGCGGAACTGCGCGAGCTGGGCGCCAACCTGCACCCGGAACGCTTTCCCGCCTTGCGCGGCCGGCGCTGGCGCGCCAGGCTGGAGGACGGGATCGGCGCGCGCTTGCGCAACGACGAGGGCCGGCTCGCGCTCACGTTCGAGATCGTCTACGGCCACGCGCTGCGCCCCGAGCCGCACGCGCGCGCGGCCGCCAGCCCCTTCAGCGTCCGCAAGGCAAATCCGTAGCGAACGGGCGGAATTGATGCACATCAACGGGGCTACAATGCCCTGTTGATTTGGGTCAGTGCCGTCGATGCCGGTTTTTCGTTTCGCGACAGTCCAGGGGCAGGCCATCGTCTGGTTCCTGCGGCGCAACTGCTCGGTCTCTCCGACCCAGCTGGGATGGTTCTATGCATCCCTTTGCGCCGCCTCGCTGGCGATCGCCGCGTACTTTTGGCTGCGTGGCGCGACCCTCGTGATGCCTTTGGCCTGGCTCGAACTCGCGGCGGTCGGCCTGGCTTTCATGGCCTATGCCCGGCACGCGGCGGACGGCGAGCGCATCTGCCTGCAGGGTCGCCGGCTCGTGGTGGAGCTGGAAAGCGCGGGCCAGCTGCAGCGCACCGAATTCGACCCCGACTGGGTGCGCGTGGAGCCGCGCTCGGGCGGGGGATCGCTGATCGAGGTTTCGGGCCGCGGGCGCTCGGTGCAGGTGGGCCGCTACCTGCGCCCGGAGCTGCGGCCCTTGTTGGCGCAGGAACTCAGGAGCGCCCTGCGCGAGCGGGCGGCGCACTGAGCGGCGCCGCGACGGATTGTGTGATTGAGTAGACGGAACCAGAAACGATGAAGAGCCTTTCGAACAAGTTCGCCGGCCTCGCGGCCGCGCTGGCAGCCGGCGCGGCGCACGCGGTCAACGACCTGCCCGGCGGGCCCGGCGTGCGCCAGTTGAACCTGCATGAAGCCGCCACGCGCATCGCCGCCGAGATCTCGTGGCTGCACTGGTTCATGCTGATCACCTGCACGGTGATCTTCCTGCTGGTGTTCGGGGTCATGTTCTATTCGATCCTGAAGCACCGCAAGTCGGTCGGCCACAAGGCGGCCAACTTCCACGAATCGGCCACGGTGGAAGTGGTCTGGACGCTGATCCCCTTCATCATCGTGATCCTGATGGCGCTGCCGGCCACCAAGGTGCTGGTCGCCTCCAAGGACACCGGCAACGCCGACCTCACCATCAAGGCCACGGGCTACCAGTGGAAGTGGGGCTACGACTACCTCAATGGCGAGGGCTCGGGCGTGTCCTTCCTGTCCACGCTGGACAGCACGCACCGCGTGATCTCCAACCAGGGGGCCAACGGCGACGTGCCCAACGACTACCTGCTCAAGGTCGACAACCCGCTGGTGGTGCCGGTCGACAAGAAGGTCCGCATCATCACCACCGCCAACGACGTGATCCACGCATGGGGTGTGCCGGCCTTCGGCGTCAAGCAGGACGCCATCCCCGGCTTCGTGCGCGACACCTGGTTCCGCAGCGAGAAGACCGGCGACTTCTACGGCCAGTGCTACGAGCTGTGCGGCAAGGAGCACGCCTACATGCCGATCCACGTCAAGGTCGTCAGCGCGCAGGAGTACACCGCCTGGGTGGCCGACCAGCAGAAGAAGATGGCGGCCAGGCAGGACGACCCGGGCAAGGTCTGGACGCTGGCCGACATCACGGCGCGCGGCGAGAAGGTCTACGCCGCCAACTGCGCGGCCTGCCACCAGGAAAACGGCAAGGGCGGCGGCCCGATCAAGGCGCTGGACGGCTCGCCCATCGTGGTGGACGCCGACAAGGCCAAGGAGATCGACGTGGTGCTCAACGGCCGTGGCGCCATGCCGGCCTGGAAGCAGCTGTCGGACACCGACCTCGCCGCGGTGATCAGCTTCACCAAGAACCACTGGTCCAACAAGACCGGCCAGATCGTCCAGCCGTCCGAAGTGCTGGCGGCGCGCAAGTAAGAAAAAAGCACCCGAGGTAACGCCATGAGCGCAGTTCTCCCCACCCCCGGCCACGCGCACGAGCACCACGAGGCGCACCACGTCCCGACCGGCTGGCGCCGCTGGGTCTACGCGACCAACCACAAGGACATCGGCACGCTGTACCTGCTGTTCTCGTTCACCATGCTGATGGTGGGCGGGGCGCTGGCGATGGGCATCCGCGCCGAGCTGTTCGAGCCGGGCCTGCAGCTGGTGAACCCCGAGCTGTTCAACCAGCTGACCACCATGCACGGCCTGATCATGGTGTTCGGCGCCATCATGCCGGCCTTCGTCGGCTTCGCGAACTGGATGGTTCCGCTGCAGATCGGCGCCAGCGACATGGCGTTCGCGCGGATGAACAACTTCAGCTTCTGGCTGCTGGTGCCGGCCGGCCTCATCCTGTCGGGCTCGTTCTTCATGCCCGGCGGCGCGCCGGCGGCGGGCTGGACGCTGTACGCGCCGCTGACGCTGCAGATGGGCTCGTCGATGGACGCCGCGATCTTCGCGATCCACATCATGGGCGCCTCGTCGATCATGGGCTCGATCAACATCATCGTGACCATCCTCAACATGCGCGCGCCCGGCATGACGCTGATGAAGATGCCGATGTTCTGCTGGACCTGGCTGATCACCGCCTACCTGCTGGTGGCCGTGATGCCGGTGCTGGCCGGCGCGATCACGATGACGATCACCGACCGCCACCTCGGCACCACCTTCTTCAACCCGGCGGGCGGTGGCGACCCGGTGATGTACCAGCACATCTTCTGGTTCTTCGGCCACCCCGAGGTCTACATCATGATCCTGCCGGCGTTCGGCATCATCAGCCAGGTCGTGCCGGCGTTCTCGCGCAAGCGCCTGTTCGGCTACGCCTCCATGGTCTACGCGGTGGCCGCCATCGCGATCCTGTCGTTCATCGTCTGGGCGCACCACATGTTCACCACCGGCATGCCGGTGACCGGGCAGCTGTTCTTCATGTACGCCACGATGCTGATCTCGGTGCCGACGGCAGTGAAGATCTTCAACTGGACGGCCACCATGTGGCAGGGCTCGATGACCTTCGAGACGCCGATGCTGTTCGCGGTGGGCTTCATCTTCGTGTTCACGATCGGCGGCTTCACCGGCCTGATCGTGGCCATGGCGCCGATCGACCTGCTGCTGCAGGACACCTACTACATCGTGGCGCACTTCCACTACGTGCTGGTGGCCGGCTCGCTGTTCGCGATGTTCGCGGGCTTCTACTACTGGTCGCCCAAGTGGACCGGCTACATGTACAGCGAGACGCGCGGCAAGATCCACTTCTGGTGGTCGCTGATCTCCTTCAACGTCACCTTCTTCCCGATGCACTTCCTGGGGCTGGCCGGCATGCCGCGCCGCTACGCCGACTACCCCATGCAGTTCGCCGACTTCAACCTGTGGGCCTCGCTCGGCGGGTTTGCCTTCGGCCTGGCCCAGGTGTACTTCTTCGTGTTCGTCGTGCTGCCGATCATGCGCGGCCGCGGCGAGAAGGCGCCGCAGCGGCCCTGGAACGACCCGGACGGCAAGGGCGCCGAAGGCCTGGAGTGGGAAGTGCCGTCGCCGGCGCCGTTCCACACCTTCGAGACGCCGCCGCGGCTGGATGCCAGCGCCACCCGCATCCTGGATGCGCTGCCCAGCCACGTCAACCCGAACGCCGCGCCGGGCGCGGTGCCGCACTGACCCATGCAAGCAGCCGTGAACGACCCGGAACGCAAGAAGGCCAACCGCCGCCTCGGACTGATCCTGGCGTCGGTGGCGCTCGCCTTCTTCCTCGGCTTCCTGGCCAAGATGATCCTGCTGGGGGGAGGCTGACGGGATGGCTGCGCGCGGCGAGAACGGCAGGATGGTGCGCAAGCTGGCGGTGGTGGCCGCCGGCATGTTCGTGTTCGGCTATGCGCTGATCCCCATCTACAAGCACATCTGCGAACTCACCGGCATCAACATCCTGGCGCTGGGCGAAAAGCAGGTGCCGGGCGGCTCCACCGCGGCGGCCAACAGCCAGGTCGACCGCAGCCGCACCATCACCGTCGAATTCGACGCCAATGCGCGCGGCCCGTGGCAGTTCAAGCCGGCCGTCAGCAGCGTGCAGGTGCATCCGGGCGAGCTGGCGACGGTGGTGTACGAGTTCCAGAACGTGCAGGACCGCCGCATGTCGGCGCAGGCCATTCCCAGCTATGCGCCGCGGCAGGCCTCGGCCCACTTCAACAAGCTGGAGTGCTTCTGCTTCAACCAGTACACGCTGGAGCCGGGCGAGAAGAAGCAGTGGCCGGTGGCCTTCGTGATCGACCCCAAGCTGTCCAGGGACGTCACCACGATCACGCTGTCCTACACCTTCTTCGAGGTGGGATCGTCCACGCCGCCGGCGCCAGGCGCCGTGTCGTCGGTCCAGCCCGTTGCCGCGGCGGGAGAGCGGTCATGAGCTTCCTGCGAACGGCGCGCACGGTCGCCTGGTCCTTCCTCGGCGTGCGCAAGCGCAGCGGCTGGGAAGAGGATGCCCAGCGCGCCAATCCGCTGCACGTGGTGGCGGTGGGGCTGGTTGGCATTGCGGTCATCGTGGGCGGCCTGATCGGGCTGGTCCACTGGGTCGCCTAGCAAAAAACTTCAAGAGCATCGAAAGCAGGAGTCGAGAAACCATGAGTGCAACCGCCGGCGGCAGCCAGCCCTACTACTTCGTGCCGCAGCCCTCGCGGCACCCCTTCTTCGCCGCGTTCGGCCTGTTCTTCGTCGTCTTCGGCGCCGCGCAATGGCTCAACAGCGTCAGCTGGGGCCGCTGGATGTTCCTGTTCGGGCTGCTGTGGCTGTTCGGCGTGCTGTTCCAGTGGTTCCGCGACGCCATCCACGAGAGCGAAACCGGACAGTACAGCCGCAAGGTGGACTACTCGTTCCGCTGGAGCATGAGCTGGTTCATCTTCTCCGAGGTGATGTTCTTCGGCGCCTTCTTCACCGCGTTGTGGTGGATGCGCGCGCACTCGGTGCCGGAGCTCGGCGGCCTGGAAAACTCCATCCTGTGGCCGGACTTCAAGGCCGTCTGGCCCAGCGTCGCTCCCGGCGTCACCGCATCGCCGGCCGGCACCATCGAGCCGTTCCAGGCCATGGGTCCGCTGTGGCTGCCCACGATCAACACGGCGCTGCTGCTGTCCTCCGGGGTGACCCTGACCATCGCCCACCACCTGCTGCGCGAAGGCAGGCGCGGGGCGACCATAGCCTTCATGTGGCTGACGGTGCTGCTGGGCTTCACCTTCCTGTGCGTCCAGGGCTACGAGTACTTCCACGCCTACACCGACCTGAACCTCAAGCTCACTTCCGGCGCCTACGGTTCCACCTTCTTCATGCTCACCGGCTTCCACGGCTTCCACGTGCTGGTGGGCATGCTGATGCTGTTCTTCATCACGCTGCGCCTGATGAAGGGGCACTTCACGCCCGATCGCCACTTCGGCTTCGAGGGTGCCGCCTGGTACTGGCACTTCGTGGACGTGGTCTGGCTGGGCCTGTACGTGCTGGTCTACTGGATGTAGGCCTCGCACCGGCCACCGGAAAGCACAAGGCGCCCCTTTGGGCGCCTTGTGCTTTTTCCAGCCGGGGCTTTCAGGCCCCCGCGGGGATTCCGGTAGGCTGGATGTACCCGAGCTTCCAGGCGATCAGGATGCAGATGAACAGCAGGATGGAAAAGCCCACCCGGAAGGCCAGCGCACGCGCCATGCGGCTGGTCCTGGGCCGGCCGTCCTGGCCGTCGCGCATCATGAAGTACAGGGCCGACCCGAGGCTGCCAATGATGGCGACGAACGCCAGCAGCACGAGGTATTTCATGCCGCCGATTATCGGCGCAGCGCCATGAGGTGCGCCCGCTCCTGGGTCCTGACCCTGGCCGCGCTGCTGGGGATTGGGGTCACGTTTGCGCTGGGGCTGTGGCAGCTGGACCGCGCCCACCAGAAGGAGGCGCTGGCGCAGGCGATCCAGTCGCGTGAAGGCTTGGCGCCGCTGGGCCAGGCCGAGTTGCTGTCGCCCGGCCGACACGAGCTGCTGCACCGCCCGGTTCGCCTGCGCGGGCACTGGCTGCCCGCGCACACGGTGCTCCTGGACAACCGGCAGATGGAAGGGCGTGTCGGCTTCTACGTGCTGACCCCCCTGCGGCTGGCCGGCAGCGACGCCGTCGTGCTGGTGCAGCGTGGCTGGGCGCCACGCAACTTCGAGCGGCGCGAGCAACTTCCGCCGATCGAGACACCGGCCGGCAAAGTGGAACTGAACGGCCGCATTGCCCCGCCTCCGGCCAAGCTTTACCAGTTCGGCTCGGCCGGCGCCGGGGCCATCCGGCAAAATCTCGACCTGCCGCCGTTTGCGGCCGAAACGGGTTTGAAGCTGCTGACCGAGGTGTCGGTGCAGCAGACCGGACCGGCCTCGCAGGGCCTGCGCCGCGAGTGGCCGGAAACCGGTGGCCGCGGCCCGGAAACCAATTACGGCTACGCCTTCCAGTGGTGGGCCCTGTGCGGCCTGATCGCCTTCCTCTATGCCTGGCTCCAGTTCATCCATCCCCGCCGCCAAGCCCGGACCCCTTGACCAGCCGCTCGATCTGACGGTGCACGCGCTGCCGGGTCCGCGCGAGCTGGAGGAAGCCCAGCGCACGACGCGCGGGCGCCTCAAGATGCTCTTCGTGCTGCTGATCTGCGCGGCGCCCGTCATCGCTTCGTACTTCACCTACTACGTCGTGCGGCCGGAAGGGCGGCGCAATTTCGGCGAATTGATCCAGCCGCAGCTGCCGCTCCCCACCGTCGTCGCCGCCAGCCCGGACGGAGAACCGGTGCCGCTGTCGCAGCTGAAGGGCCAGTGGCTGCTGGTCAGCGTGGCCGGGGGCGCTTGCGTGGAGCCCTGCGAGAACCACCTGTACCTGCAACGCCAGATGCGCGAGGCGCTCGGAAAGGACAAGGACCGCCTCGACTGGGTCTGGTTGGTCGGCGACGCCGCACCGCTGCGGCCCGAACTGCAACCCGCCTTGGCCGCCGCCACCGTGCTGCGCGTGCCGCGCGAGCAACTGGCGCGTTGGCTGCAACCGGCCGCGGGACATGCGCTGGAAGACCATCTCTATGTGGTCGATCCGATGGGGAACTGGATGATGCGCTTCCCGGCCGGACTGGATCGCCAGGGCGCGGCGAAGGCCAAGGCCGACCTGGATCGCCTGTTGCGGGCCTCGGCCGGATGGGACCAACCGGGGCGTGCCCAATGACCAGCCTGGTCGATCTCTCGCCGGCGCTGCACATGATGGCCGCGGGCCTCGTGCTGGCCGCCGGGCCGCTCGGCTGGCTCTGGCTGCGCAACCGGAACGCCTCGCCGGTGCACCGGCTGGCCTTGCTGACCGGCCTGACGCTGTTCCTCACCCTGGACCTGGTCGTCTTCGGTGCCTTCACCCGGCTGACCGACTCCGGCCTGGGCTGCCCGGATTGGCCCGGCTGCTACGCCAGCGCCAGTCCGGTGGGCGCGCACGCGGAGATCAGCGCCGCCCAGGCCGAGATGCCCACCGGCCCGGTGACGCACACCAAGGCCTGGATCGAGATGGTGCACCGCTATCTCGCCACCGGCGTGGGCGTCCTGATCCTGACGCTGGCGGTGGCGACTTGGGTGCTGCGCCGGCGCGAGCACCTGCCGGTCGGACCCTGGTGGCCCACGGCGACGCTGGTGTGGGTGTGCATCCAGGGGGCCTTCGGTGCACTGACGGTCACCATGAAACTGTTCCCGGCCATCGTCACCCTGCACCTGCTGGGCGGACTGGTGCTGCTGGCGCTGCTGGTGCGGCAGGCGGTGGGCTATCGGCAGGCTGAGCGGACCGGCGGCCGGACGCCGCTGGCCGGAACGACGTACGCGCTGCTGCTGGCCACCTCGGCCGCTGTCTGGCTGCAGGCGGCACTGGGCGGGTGGGTCAGCACCAACTACGCCGTGCTGGCCTGCCAGCAGTTCCCCACCTGCCAGGGCGGCTGGTGGCCGGCCATGGACTTCGCGCAGGGCTTCGAGCTGTGGCGGCCGCTGGGTCTGACGGCCGCCGGCGAGCATGTGAGTTTCGCCGCGCTGACCGCCATCCACTACGTGCACCGGCTGGCCGCCTACGTCGTGCTCGCGCTGTTGCTGGTGCTGGCGTGGCGGCTGCGCGCGGCGCTCCCGCGGCAGGCGCGGCTGCTCGGAGCATTGGCGCTGTGGCAATTGCTGAGCGGCCTGTCCAACGTGGTGCTCGACTGGCCGTTGCTGGCCGCGCTCGCCCACACCGGCGGTGCGGCGCTGCTGGTGATGGTGCTGACCTGGAGCGTGTGCGAGACCCGCCAGGCCGGCGCAGCCGCCCTGGACGCGCTGTCGACCGGGCAGCGGCACCGCGAGGGAGTCCGGACATGACCCGGGCCGCCCAGTTCTACGCGCTGACCAAGCCGCGCGTGATCCAGCTGATCGTCTTCTGCGCGGTCATCGGCATGGTGCTGGCCGTGCCGGGCGTGCCCCGGCTCGAGGACTTGCGCCTGGCCGCCTTCGCCGCGCTGGGCATCTGGCTGGTGGCCGGCGCTGCCGCCGCCTTCAACTGCCTGGTCGAGAAGGGCATAGACGCCAGGATGCGCCGCACCGCCTGGCGCCCCACCGCGAGAGGCGAGCTGTCGGACACCCAGGCCCTGCTGTTCTCGGCACTGCTGTGCGCCGCCGGCTCGCTGCTTCTGTACTGGACGGTCAACCCGCTCACCATGTGGCTGACCTTCGGAACCTTCGTCGGCTATGCGGTGATCTACACCGTGGTGCTCAAGCCGCGGACGCCCCAGAACATCGTCATCGGCGGTGCGTCCGGCGCGATGCCGCCGGTGCTGGGCTGGGCGGCGATGCGCGGCGACGTCGGACCCGAGGCGCTGGTGCTGTTCCTGATCATCTTCCTGTGGACCCCGCCGCACTTCTGGGCGCTGGCCCTGTACCGGGTGGAGGACTACCGCAAGTCGGGCCTGCCGATGCTGCCGGTGACCCACGGCAGCGAATTCACGCGCCTGCAGATCCTGCTGTACACGCTGGTGCTGGCCGCCGCCTGCCTGCTGCCCTTCGCCATCGGCATGAGCTCCTGGCTGTACCTGGCCGCGGCGCTGGCGCTGAGCGCCGGCTTCACCTGGTACGGCTTCCGTCTCTGGCGCGACTACTCCGACGCGCTGGCGCGCAAGACTTTCCGTTTCTCGCTGGTCCACCTGAGCGTGCTGTTCGCCGCGCTGCTGCTGGATCACTATCTGCTCTGAGGTGCCCATGGACCGTCGCCATATCCTGCAATTGCTTGCCGCCGCCGCGCTGCCCGGCGCCCTGGCCGCCTGCGGCGAGAGCAAGCCGCAGTTTTCCGCCATCGACGTCTCTGGCATGGACTATGCCAAGGGCTTCCAGTTGCCCGACGCCGACGGGCAGGTGCGCACGCTGCAGGACTTCCGCGGTAAGGCGGTCGTGGTGTTCTTCGGCTACACCCAGTGCCCCGACGTGTGCCCCACCACCTTGAGCGAGATCGCGCAGGCCAAGCAGCTGCTGGGCCCCGACGGCGCCAAGGTGCAGGGGATCTTCATCACGGTGGATCCCGAGCGCGACACGCCGGAGGTGCTCAAGGCCTACATGGCCAACTTCGGGCCCGACTTCATCGCGCTGCGCGGCACGCCCGAGCAGGTCGAAGCCACGGCCAGGGACTACAAGGTCTATTACAAGAAGGCCGAAGGCAAGACGCCGGGCAGCTACACCATGGACCACTCGGCCGCCAGCTTCGTGTACGACCCGCAGGGGCGCCTGCGCCTGTACACGCGCTACGGCACCGGGCCGCAGGCGCTGGCCGGCGACCTCAAGCAGTTGCTGAAGGCATAGCCCGCAGGCCCCCGGGGGGTCTCGCCCGGGTTCAGTGGAATGCGTGCGTTCCCGCTTTCGCGGGAACGACCAGGTTTCCGGTCTTCAACCGACCGCAGGTCGAACCGTCACTGAACCTTTATGTTGCGCGTCCGGATCACGCCGCCGAGCAGCGCGGTGTCCGCCTTGATCCGCTTGGCAAGGCCTTCGCCCGACGTGCCGGCCACCTGCCAGCCCAGCTGGAACATGCGCTGGCGCACTTCGGGGCTGCGCGCGATGTCGGAGATCAGCGAGGAGAGCTTGTCCACCAGCGGACGCGGCATCGAGGCGGGGCCTGCCGCCGCGGTCCAGATTTCCAGCTGGAAGCCGCGTGTCACGCCGGCCTCGTCCAGGCTCGGGTATTCGGGCACCAGAGCGCTGCGGCCGGGGGAGGTGACGCCGATCGCCTTGAGCTTGCCGGCGCGGATCTGCACCGCCGCCAGGCCCGGCGGCAGCAGCGACAGCTGGATCTGCCCGCCGATCATGGCGTTGATCACCTGCGGGTTGCCGGGATAGGGCACATGGACCGGGTCGATGCCGGTGCGCGTCTTGAGCAGCTCCATGCCGAGGTGGCCCACGGTGCCGATGCCGGGCGTGCCGTAGCTCCACTTGTTGCCGGCGTTGCGGGCGGCAACGAAGAACTCCTGCGCGGTGCTGCCCGGCGTGCCGTTCGCCGCCGTCAGCAGCAGCGGCGCGGTGCCGATCAGGCTGATAGGCGCGAAGGCCTTGAGCGGGTCGAACGGCGTCGCCGGATTCAGCATCTTCGCAATGGTCATGTTGCCGTTGATCAGGATGCCGATGGTGTGCAGGTCGGTGGACTTGGCGACCATGTCGGCCGCGATGTTGCCGCCGGCCCCGGGCCTGTTCTCCACCACCACCGGCTGCCCCAGCGCCTTGGACAGCGGCTCCGACAGGGTGCGTGCGACCTGGTCGGGCGTGGAGCCGCCGGGGAAGCCCACCAGCAGCCGGATCGGCTTGTTGGGCCAGTCGGCCGGGACCGCCGCAGGCCGCGCCTTTTGCGCGAAAGCGGCGCCCGATGCGGCTGCGAGGGCAAACGAAAGCGCGGTGCGACGGGGAATGGGATGGGCCATGTTCGGGTTCCTTGCTGTGATCCAGGCGCGCCGGCGACCTTGCCGGGCAGGACAGCAATGCTAACGGCAGGACCCGGAATCCGCCGCGGCCCCGCGGCCGGCCGCAGCCGCTAGAAGTTGAGCGGGCGGATCTGCTTGCGCGACTCGGGCCGCACCGAGGCGAGCGCCGCCAACGCCCATTCCAGCGTCGCCGCAGCCGGCTGCCGGTCCGGCAGCAGCGCCATCACCACGTGCAGGCGCAACGTCAGGCCGCCGGGCAGTGCCGGGGCCGCGCGCAGGCCACTGGCGACGATCTGCTGCGCGCGGGCCGTGGCCGCATCGGTGCCGGTGGGGCCCTCCAGCAGCAGCGCGAATTCGTGCTCGCCCACGCGCGCCGCCAGGTCGATGTCGGTCGCGGCCCGCCGCACGTGCGAAGCCGCCACGACCAGTGCCCGGTCCAGCGTCTCGCCCCCGAACTCGCTGGCGATCGCGTCGTGGTTGGCCAGCTTGACCAGCAGCAGCGCGAACGAGTGCTTCTGGTTGCGGCCGCGCGCCGTCGCCTCCTCCATTCGCTGCAGCATCGTGGGCCGGTCGGCCAGGCCGGTGAGGGCATCGGTGTTCGACAGGGCGGAGGCGCGCACGTGGGCCTCGCGCCGTCGCCGCGAACGCAGGCTGAGCGCATGGAACAGGATCGGCATCTCCAGCGCGGCCCCGATGGCCAGGCCGTAGCGCGTCAGGATGCCGTTCGGGATCAGTCCAAGGCCGCGGGCAAGCGGAAACAGCGCCATCAGCAGCACCGGCACGAAGCCCAGGGCGATGAGCCGGATGCCGGCGTCATTGCCCTTGATCCAGACCAGCCCGATCAGCACGGCGATCAGAACCACGGCCATGGTCGTGAGAATCAGCCGGACGCCGAACAGGGTGCGGCTGGGCAGCCAGAAGTCCACCAGCACCGCCAGCAGCATGGCCAGCATCAGCATCCAGACCATCCGGTCCAGCAGGCGCGAGAAGCGCGCCGGCTCGGTCACCACCTGCACGAACCACAGGGCGGCCACTCCGGAGAGCCCGGGAAGAAGGAAGGTGGACAGCGCATTCCAGGTCAGCCAGGGTTCCCAGAGGTATTGCGAACCGACCCCGAGGTAGGCCGCCTGACCCAGCGTGAACAGGAGCAGGTAGACGGCATAGGACGCGAAATTGCGATCGCGGTAAGTGACGGCGTTCGCCAGCGATATGAGGGCCAGCAGAGCCGCGATGCCGAAGTACGCACCGAGCAGGAAATGCTCGCCCTCGCGGGTGGCGAGCAGGTGGGCCTGGCCGTGCAGCGACAGGCCCGCCGCGAAATTCACCCGGTCATGCTCGATCCGCACCCAATAGGTGATGGGCTGGGTGCTCGAGTGCGCCAGCTCGAAGGCCGGTGAATGGCCCGGCACCGGCCATTGCGACACCGGCAAGCTGTCGCCCGCCTCCTGCCGCACCCAGGCGCCGCGGTCCGTGCGATGGAAGAACTGCACGCGGTCGATGCCGGACGAGCCGACCACGAAGAACCAGGAGTTGCCGTCGTGCACCTGGGCCTGGAAGCGGATCCACAGCGCCTTGCCGTCCAGGTCGTGCTGCTCGCCGCGCCGGCGCACGGTCCAGGGGAGCCTGGCCGCCTGGGCTTCCACTTCCTCGACCGTGAGGCTGCGGCCGGGCTCGACCCAGACCAGCGCCTTGCCGTCCAGCGCCAACGAGCTTTCCTGCGGCTGGAGCACGAAGGCCGCCGGCGCGCCCGGCAGCGCGTCCGCCATGGCTGCCGCGGCAGCCATGAGCCACAGTCCACCCAGCCACCAGCGAACGACCAGCCTTTTGAGCACGCGCCAATTGTCACAGGTTTGTTACAAATGCGCTGTCACATGCCCAACAAGAAGAAGCCCGGCAGTGCCGGGCTCCGTGGTGTCCTGCAGGATCAGGCGTAGGCCGCCAGCGCCTTGCGCATCTTCTTCATGGCAGCCACCTCGATCTGGCGGATTCGCTCGGCCGAGACGCCGTACTCGGCGGCCAGCTCGTGCAGCGTGCGGCCGCCCGAGCCGTCGTCGTTCACCTTGAGCCAGCGCTCTTCCACGATCCGGCGGCTGCGCGCATCCAGCCCGTCCAGGGCAGCGGCGATGCCATCGGTGGCCATCGCGTCGCGTTGCTGCGATTCCAGCACGGCGGTGGGCTCCTGGCTGGCGTCCGACAGGTAGGCGATCGGCCCGAAGGATTCCTCGCCATCGTCGGCCGGCGCGGGATCGAGCAGCACGTCGCCGCCCGACATGCGGGTTTCCATCTCCACCACTTCCTCGCGCTTGACGTTCAGCTCGCGGGCCATCACGTCGATCTGCGCATCGGTCAGCGTATCGCGGTGGGTCTGCGCATCCTCGTCGTCCTTGAAGCCCTGCTTCATGGAGCGCAGGTTGAAGAACAGCTTGCGCTGGGCCTTGGTGGTCGCCACCTTGACCATGCGCCAGTTCTTCAGGATGTACTCGTGGATCTCGGCGCGGATCCAGTGCAGCGCGTAGCTGACCAGGCGCACGCCCTGGTCGGGGTCGTAGCGCTTGACGGCCTTCATCAGGCCGATGTTGCCTTCCTGGATCAGGTCGCCGTGCGGCAGGCCATAGCCCAGGTACTTGCGCGAGACCGAAACCACCAGCCGCAAGTGCGACAGCACCAGCTTGCCGGCCGCCTCCAGGTCGTCGTGGTCCCTGAACCTGCGGGCGAACTCCTGCTCCTCCTCGGGCGTGAGCATGGGCAGGCGGTTCACCGCGGAGATGTAGGCGTCGAGGTTGCCGAGCGAAGGAACGACGGCCCAAGGGTTGGCGAGGGCCAGCGAACCGCCGGGCGATCCCATCGTCGAGGCTGTCATGCCGGGTGCTCCTTTCATGTTGGACTTCATATTAGCACTCGCTTAGAGGGAGTGCTAACGGGCAAGTTCAATCCCGGCCATAGCCGAAACTGCTAGCCGGATGGACCCTGCCGGCGACTGGCAGGTTTCCCTCCTCGCATGTGAAAGCCGGAAACAACCTGTAGCAGAACGGGAGTGGGCACTAACCTTTTGATCTTCGGCTCCCGTTTGGAACAATGCCCCACCCTGCTGCGGATCAATCACCATGGACGACTTCACGGACAACGGCATCCTCAGCCTGACCACCACCGTCGGCAGTGCCGACGACGCGCGCCGGCTGGCCCAAGCGCTCATCGAGCGCCGGCTGGCCGCCTGCGTGCAGCTGGAAGAGGGCGTGCAGTCGCACTACCGGTGGCAGGGCCGGACCTGCGCCGAGCCGGAGGCGCGCCTCACGGTCAAGACGCTGCCTTCGCAGCTGCCCGCGTTGCAGGCCTTCTTCGCCGAGCACCACCCGTTCGAATTGCCGCAGCTGCTCTGGCAAACGATGCAGGCCAGCCCGGCCTACGCCGCCTGGGTCAAGCAGGAAGTCGGCCCGCCACCCTAGCGGACCAGAAGGCGCGATGCGCCTTCGAGCACTTCGCCGACGACCGCAGCCTCCGCAAATCCATGCTCGCGGAAGAGGGCCAGCACCTGCCGCACCGACTCCTGCGAGCAGGACACCAGCAGCCCGCCACTGGTCTGCGGATCGGTGAGCAGGGCCCGCTCGGTGTCGGAGAACGTGTCCGGCAGCTGCACGTCGGCGCCGTAGCCGACCCAGTTGCGGCCGGAGGCGCCGGTGACCAGGCCATCGGCGGCCAGCTGCGCCACGCCCGGCAGCAAGGGCACCCGGCCCCAGTCCAGGGCCACCGTCATGCCGGCGCCGCGCGCCACTTCCAGCGCATGGCCGGCCAGGCCGAACCCGGTCACGTCGGTGATCGCGTGGACCCCGTCGAGCGCCGCCAGGCCCGGGCCCGGCGTGTTCAGGCGGGTCGTGGTGGCGATCAGGCGCTCGTAGCCGGCGGCATCCAGCGCCTGCTTCTTCAGCGCCGCCGACAGCACGCCCACGCCCAGCGGCTTGCCCAGCACCAGCGCGTCGCCGGCCTTGGCCCCCGCATTGCGCCGGACCTGTTTCGGGTGCACCAGCCCCAGCGCGACCAGACCGTAGATGGGCTCCACGCAGTCGATCGTGTGGCCGCCGGCCAGCGGGATGCCGGCGTCGCGGCAGACCGATTCGCCGCCCTGCAGGATGCGGGCGATGGTCCCGGTGGACAGCACGTTGACCGGCATGCCGACGATGGCCAGCGCCATGATGGGCCGCCCGCCCATGGCGTACACGTCGGAGATCGCGTTGGTCGCCGCGATGCGCCCGAAGTCGAACGGATCGTCGACGATGGGCATGAAGAAATCGGTGGTCGCCACCAGCGCCTGCTCGTCGTTGAGCTGGTAGACCGCGGCGTCGTCAGCCGTTTCCAGGCCGACCAGCAGCTGCGGCGGAACCGGCATGCGCGAGGCGCTGCCCTGCAGGATCTGCGACAGCACGCCGGGTGCGATCTTGCAGCCGCAGCCGCCGCCGTGCGACAGGGAGGTGAGGCGGGGTTCGCCGGCCTTGTCCATGAAATGCTCCTCAGCCCAGCAGCGCCTGCGCGAATTCGCGGGCGTTGAAGGTTTCCAGATCCTGCAGTTTCTCGCCGACGCCGATGAAGTACACCGGCACGGGCTTTTCCTGGGCGATCGCCGCCAGCACGCCGCCCTTGGCCGTGCCGTCGAGCTTGGTGATGATCAGTCCGGTCAGGCCCAGCGCCTGGTCGAAGGCCCTGACCTGCGCCAGCGCGTTCTGGCCGGTGTTGCCGTCGATGACCAGCAGCACCTCGTGCGGGGCGTCGGGCTGGGCCTTCTGCACCACGCGCTTGATCTTGCGCAGCTCCTCCATCAGGTGCAGCTGTGTCGGCAGGCGGCCCGCGGTGTCGACGATCACCACGTCCTTGCCGCGCGCGCGGCCCGCGTTGACGGCGTCGAAGCTCACCGCGGCGGGGTCGCCGCCTTCCTGGCTGACGATTTCCACCGTGTTGCGGTCGGCCCAGATCGCCAGCTGCTCGCGCGCCGCGGCGCGGAAGGTGTCGGCCGCGGCCAGCAGCACCGAGGCGCCCTCGTCCGCGAGGTGCTTGGTCAGCTTGCCGATGGAGGTGGTCTTGCCGGCGCCGTTGACGCCCGCGACCATGATCACGGTGGGCTGCCGCTCGCCGATCACCAACGCCTTCTCCAGCGGCTTGAGCATCTGCGCCAGCGCCTCGTTCAGGATGTTCTTGACCTGCACCGGCCGCGTCGCGCCGGTGGATGCGACCTTGCGCTTGACTTCATCCAGCAGGTGCTGGGTCGCCTTCACGCCGGTGTCGGCCAGCAGCAGCGCCGACTCCAGCTCCTCGTAGAGGTTGTCGTCGATCTGGCCGCCGGTGAAGACCTGGCCGATGCTGGAGCCGGTCTTGCGCAGCCCGTCGCTGAGCCGCTGCATCCAGCCCTGCCGCTCCGGCGCCACGGTCGCCGGCACCGGGATGTCCATGGCCTGCACCAGCGCGCTGCCGATGAGGCCGCCGCCGGCCGGGGCTGCAGGGGCTTGGGGCGCCGGAGCCGGTGCGACTGCAGGCGAAGGCGCAGGCGTTGCGGGCGGTGGTTCCGGCCTGGGGGCCGCCTCGGTTGCGGCCGGTGGGGGCGGAGGTGTGTCGGGGGCGGGGGCAGGTGCGGGCGTCGCCGCCGGCTTCCTGCGAAAGAAACTGAACATCGAGGGTGTTTCTAGAATCAGTGGATTCTATGAAACAGCCCCTGCGATGCGCGGCGGCGGCCTGCTGTGCCGCGCTGCTCCTGGCGGCTGGCGCAGTTCCCGCGCAGCAGCAGCCGCCGGCGACACCCGCCAGCGATGCGGCCCGCGCGGCGGCCGAGCCGGTCCGGTTCACCCTCGCCAATGGCATGGCGCTGATCGTCAAGCCCGACCACCGGTCCCCCACGGCGGTGCACATGGTGTGGCTGCGCGTGGGCGCCATCGATGAAACGGATGGCAACAGTGGCGTGGCCCACGTGCTGGAGCACATGCTCTTCAAGGGCACCGACAAGCTGGCGCCGGGCGAGTTCTCGCGCCGAATCGCCGCCATGGGGGGGCGCGAGAACGCCTTCACCGCCCACGACTACACCGGCTACCACCAGCAGATCCCGGCCAACCGCCTGGAGGAGGTGATGCGGCTGGAGGCCGACCGCTTCGCCCACAACCGGTGGGCCGACGAGGAGTTCAGGCGCGAGCTGGAGGTGGTGAAGGAAGAGCGCCGGCTGCGCATCGACGACTCGCCGCGCGCCATGCTGCACGAGGTGCTGGACGCCGTCACTTTCCTCGTCTCGCCCTACCGGCGGCCGATCTCCGGCTGGGCCACCGACCTCGATGCCATGACGGCGCAGGACGCGCGCGAGTTCTATCGGCGCTGGTACGTGCCGGCCAACGCCGCCGTCGTGGTGGCTGGCGACGTCGATCCGGAGCAGGTGCTGCGACTGGCGCAGAAGCACTACGGCAGCATCCCGGCCCGGGCCGTGCCGCCCCGCCAGTTGCGCGAGGAGCCCGTGCAGGCAGGCATGCGACGCGCCCAGCACAAGGCGCCTGCCGAGCAGTCCTACGTGTCGCTGGCCTTCAAGGTGCCGCAGCTTCGCAGCTTCGATGGGGGCGCGGCCACCGACGATGCCGTGGCGCTCACCGTGCTGGCCGCGGTGCTGGACGGCTATCGCGGCGCGCGGCTGGAGCGCGCGCTGACCCAGGGCCCCGACCGCGTGGCAGACAGCGTCGGCGCCGGCAACGGACTGTGGGGCCGCGGGCCGCAAACCTTCACGCTCGACGGCGTGCCGGCCGCCGGCAAGACGCCCGAGCAGGTCGAGGCCGCACTGCGCGCCGAGGTCGCCCGGGTTGCGCGCGAAGGCGTGAACGAGGACGAGCTGCAGCGGGTCAAGACGCGCTGGATCGCCGCCGAGGTCTACAAGCGCGATTCGGTATTCGCCCAGGCGCGCGAGCTGGGCAGTTTCTGGGCGCTGGGCTTGCCGCTCGATGCCAGCGAGCGGCTGATGGAGCGCCTCAAGGCCGTGACCGCGCAGCAGGTGCAATCGGTCGCCGCTCGGTATTTCGGCGACGACCAGCTCACCGTGGGCATCCTGCGGCCGCTGCCCCGCGACCCCGCGCAGCCGCGCCGGCCGCCGCCGCCCGGGTTGCGGCATTGAGGGAGCGAGCATGCGACCCCCGTTGAGTTCAATTCGCCTCCTGGCCTGCGGACTGCTCCTGCTGGCCTGGGCGGGCGCCCGGGCCGCCATCCCGATCCAGCACTGGCAGCAGCCGAGTGGCGCGCAGGTCTACCTGGTGGAAAGCCGCAGCATTCCGATGGTCGACATCCAGATCGACTTCGATGGCGGAGGCCGGCGCGACCCCGCCGGCAAGGCGGGGCTGGCCAGCGTCACGGCGGCCATGACTGGCAAGGGCGTGCTGGCGCACGGTGGGCAGCCGGCGCTGGACGAAAACCAGCTGAGCCAGGCCTGGGCCGACCTGGGCGCCGGCTTCGGCGGCGAGGCCGGCAGCGACCGGATGAGCTTCAGCCTGCGCTCGCTCACCGATCCGGCGTTGCTGGACCGCGCGGTCGGGCTGGCGGCGCGCCAGTTCGGCGAACCGGCTTTCCCGCTGGCGGTGTGGGAGCGCGACCGCCAACGCATGTCGGCCGCCATCCGCGAGGCGAACACCCGCCCCGGCACGGTGGCAGGCAAGGCTTTCGACCACGCCGTGTTCGACGGGCATCCGTATGGCGCCGAGGTGACCGAGGCGTCGCTCGCCGCGATCGGGGTGCCGGACATGCAAGGCTTCTTTCGCGTCCACGTGCTGCCCTGCCGCGCCAAGGTCAGCGTGGTGGGCGACGTGGACCGCGCCCGGGCCGACGCGATCGTCGCCCGCATGCTGTCGCGCCTGCCGCAAGCCGGGGGCAGCTGCCCGGCGCTGCCGCCCGTGTCCGACGTGCCGCCGCTGGCTGCGCCGGCGACTGTCGCGATTCCCTTCGACTCGGCCCAGGCCCATGTGCTGATCGGCCAGCCGGGCTACGAGCGCAGCGACCCCGACCACTTCGCGCTGGTGGTGGGCAACTACATCCTGGGCGGCGGCGGGCTGGTGTCGCGGTTGTCGACCGAAGTGCGCGAGAAGCGCGGCCTGTCCTACGGCGCCTACAGCTATTTCTCGCCGGGGCTGCATGCCGGCGCATTCACCATCGGACTGCAGACCCGGCCCGACCAGGCTGACGAAGCGATCGCCGTCGCGCGCCGGGTGCTGGCCGACTACGTCGCCGAGGGACCCGCGCAGGCCGAGCTGAAGGCGGCCAAGGACTACCTGATAGGCGGCTTTCCGCTGCGCATCGACAGCAACGGCAAGCTGCTGGGCAACGTGGCGGCGATCGCCTGGTACGGGCTGCCGCTGGATTACCTGGACACCTGGACGGAGAAGATCGCCCGCATCACCGCGAACGATGTGCGCGCAGCCCTGCAACGCAAGCTGGATCCGGCCCGCATGGCGACGGTGACGGTCGGCGCCAAGCCCTGAGTGCCGCCTGCGCGTGCCCACCTGTCAACTCTGACAGGGTCTGCCGGGTGCGGCCGCCGCTGTTGCCGAACAATGCGCCACCTGCTGTCACACAGGGACTCGGACGGCCTCCAGAACAGAACAAGGGCCGCAACCACAGAGAGGTCGTGCGGCGCGGCGCCCCGGTGCCGCGCCGCTTCTTTTTTCGGCCTCCCGTAAGCTTGCCGCATGGCCCGAGTCCATCCCCCTGCCCGCGGCGCTTCCCATGAGGTGCGCATCGTCGGCGGCCAATGGAAGCGCACCCGCTTGCCGGTCGCCGACAAGCCGGGCCTGCGGCCCACGCCCGACCGCGTGCGCGAAACCCTGTTCAACTGGCTGGGCCAGGACCTGTCCGGCTGGCACTGCCTGGATGCCTTTGCCGGCACGGGCGCGCTCGGGTTGGAGGCTGCCTCGCGCGGGGCCGCCCGGGTGCTGCTGGTGGAACAGGACCCGGAGCTGGCAGCCACACTGCGCAACCTCAAGGAGCAGCTGTCTGCGGACACGGTCGAGGTGCGACGCGGCGATGCGCTGGCCGTGCTGGCGGAGATGGCCGGCGCCGGCCTGGACCTGGTGTTGCTGGACCCGCCGTTCGAGTCCGGCTTGTTCGAATCCGCCCTGGCCGCCGCCGTGCCTGCGCTGGCGCCAAGCGGGCTGGTCTACCTGGAGGCGCCTGCGGCCTGGACCGATGCGCAGGCCGCCGGGGTCGGCCTGGAACTGCGCCGCCACCTCAAGGCGGGGGCCGTCCACGCCCACCTCTTCGGGCGGGTCTCGGCCCCGGCCGCATAATGCCCGGCGATTGACCCCTGTTCCCTTACGCGCCCATGGCCCACACCCATCCCGTGATCGCCGTCTATCCCGGCACCTTCGATCCCATGACCCTGGGGCATGAGGACGTGGTCCGGCGCGCGACCCAGCTGTTCGAGAAGGTGATCGTGGCCGTGGCCGCGGGCCACCACAAGAAGGCCATGTTCTCCCTGCCCGAGCGCATCGAGATGGCCCGGGAATCGGTGCGGGAGTACCCGCAGGTCGAAGTGGAGAGCTTCTCCGGGCTGCTGCGCGACTTCGTGGTGGCGCGCGGCGGCAAGGCCATGGTGCGCGGCCTGCGCGCCGTGACCGACTTCGACTACGAGTTCCAGCTGGCGGGCATGAACCGCAGCCTGATGCCGGACGTGGAAACCGTGTTCCTCACCCCCAGCGACAAGTACCAGTTCATCAGCAGCACCTTCGTGCGCGAGATCGCCGTGCTGGGCGGCGAGGTCGACAAGTTCGTCTCGCCTTCGGTGCAGCAGCGCCTGATGGACAAGGTCCGCACCTTGGGCGCGCCTTGAGCCGGCCAGGCCCGCAACCTGGGCGCGCTTAGTCCAGTACCGCTTTCAGCCATCGCCGCAACTCGCGGTTGACGGCGTCCGGCTGCTCCATGGTGAGCATGTGGCCGCAACGCGGCACCATCACCAGCCGCGCGCCGGGCACCAGCGCAGCGATCTCGCGCGACAGCGCGGGCGGGGTCAGCTGGTCGTCCTCGCCACACATCACCAGCACGGGGCAGCGCAGCGCGGGCAGGTGGGTGCGCGCATCGGGCCTTCCGATCACGGCGCGGTTCTGCCGGATCAGCTGCTCCGCCCCGGCTTCGAGCACGAAATCGAGGTAGCGGCCGGCAAGTCGGGCATCGTTGGCTCGGTCAGGATGGAACGCCATGCCGACGTTGGGCTCGATCACCTCGCGGGCGCGCCCCTGCTCGAACAACCGGATGGCCTTCTCGCGCACCGAGCGCATCTCCTCGTCCTCGGGCTGGGCGGTGGTGCCCAGCAGCGCCAGGCCGCGAATGCGGCCGGACGCCTGGCGGGCGGCTTCCATCGCCACCATGCCACCCATGGAGGCGCCGCACAGCACCAGTTCGCCGGGAAAGCGGGCCAGCAACCCGGCCGCCATCTCGGTCAGGGTCTCGTGGCGCATGTGGACGTCGCTCACTTGGGGGCGCAAGTCGGCCAGCCCGGCGAGCTGATCGCGCCACATCGCTTCGTTGCCGGCCAGGCCGGGCAGCAGCACCAGGGTCATGCGAAACGATCGGCCACGTCACCGAGGCCCAGGAAGTCGTGGAGTTGCGCGGCCTGCCGGCGCAGGCGGCGCGATTCGGGTTGCCGGCGCAGTTGCGGCAGCAACAGGTTCTGGGCGCCACCCAGCCGGCCGCTGCGCACCAGCGCGTCGAGTTGGATCTGCGAGAACAGGTCGCGCTGGGCATGGCTGCCGCCGATCTCCAGCATGCGGGGCAGCGCCTGCCCGAGTTCGCGTGCGGCGGTGGCGTGTTCGCCCCGCGCCCAGGCCAGCAGGCCGCGTGCGGCCGGCACGCCGACGTCTTGCCAGGTCTCCCGCTCGGCCGGCGGCGCGACGCGGGCATGGGCTTCGATGTTGCGCAGCAGGGTGTCGGCCTCCGGCCGACCGGCCCGCGCCAGGCCCAGCAGGTACTGCAGGTCCAGGAAGGCCAGCACCTGGTCGGCGGTGCGGGGCGCCAGGTAGTCGGCCACGTCCTGCCAGCGGTCGCCGACGTCCACTCCGGCGAGCTCCAGCCGCGCGAGCAGCGAGACGGCGTTTGCCTGGTCCTGGCTGTAGTCCTTGGCCACGCCCCAGACCTGCCGGTCGTACAGCGCCAGCACCTCGTCGGCGCGGTCCAGCTCCAGTGCGAACAGGGCCTGGTGCCACCAGTTGTGCGTGACCATGAACGAGTTCAGGCCCTGCCAGGTGTCGCTGACGTCCTGCATGAACGCATGGCCTTCCTCGATGCGGCCTTGCGTGAGCATCACGTGCGCCAGCGCATGGTGGGCCCAGGGCTCCTTGCGGCACATGGCGATGGCTTGCCGCGCGTGCAACTCGGCCTGCTCCAGGCCATGGCACTGCTCCCAGCCGAAAGCCAGCATGCCGTGCAGGTAGGGCACGTCGCCGGCGGCGGGCAGTGCGGCCAGCGCCAGCCGCAGCATGCCCGGCGAATCGCCGCGGTTGAACAGGTGGTACTGCCCGAGCTTGAGCGAAGCGAGGTCGCGCCGGTGCTCGTGCGCCTGCTCCTGGTGCAGGCGGATCGCGCGTGGCACGTCGCCCTCGACCCAGGCGGCAACGGCGTGGATGAAGCGCTGCTCGCGCGGCGTCGTGCGGCGGGCGCCCGCCAGTGCCTTGTCGATGAAGGGGCGGGCGTTGCCGGGTGCGGCGGGCGATTCCGCGAACATGTGCACCGCCGCCACGCTGGCCTGGACGATGGGCGAAGGATCCTCGGCTGCCGACAGCACGTTGACGGCGCGCGCCTCGCTGGCAATGAAGCCCTGGACGAAATCGTCGAGGGCCGCCAGCGCAACGCTGCCGGGCTCGAGCGTGACCGGGTTGCCGAGCGCGTCAGTCGACATGGTCCAGCGCCTCGGAAGGCGGCTGGGGCCAGGGCCGCTGCGGCTCGCGGATCATCTCGAAGGCGCGCGAGACCTGCAGCACGCCGAGGTCGTCGAAGCGCTGGCCGGCGATCTGCAGGCCGATCGGCAATCCGCCCGAGGTGTAGCCGCAGTTGATCGACGAAGCCGGCTGCTCCGACATGTTGAACGGCACCGTGAACCCGATGTGCTCCAGCGGCCGCAGCGGGTCGTTGGTGGGCGAGGGCAGCTCGGCCGGGAAGGCCGGCACCGGCGAGGTCGGCGAGATCACGTAGTCGAAGGCGCGGCAGGCATTGACCGCCGCCACGCGCGTTGCATGGAACTGGCTCACGGCCTTGAACACGGCCTCGCCGCCCATGCCGGCCGCGCTGTCGCCCCATTGCTGGATGTAGGGCAGCACCTTCGCCTTGCGCGCAGGCGGCAGCGTCTTCATGTCCAGGTACGAGCGCATGCGCCAGAAATGGTCCATGCCGTCCAGCATGCCCTGCGTCATGAAGGGCTGCATGGGCTGCACGATGGCGCCGGCGCGCTCGAACAGTCGCGCGGCGTTCTCGACTGCCGCGCGCACCTCCGGCAGCACCGCCAGGCCGCAGCCCGCCTCCAGCAGCAAGCCGATGCGCAGGCCCTTGAGGCGTTGCGTGCCGGCCTCCACGTCCTGCCAGCCGATGTCTTGCCAGGGCAAGTTCATGCAGTCGCGCGCGTCGGCCCCCGAGAGCGCCTGCATGAACAGCGCCGAGTCGGCCACCGTACGCGTCATGGGGCCCGCAGCCCGGCCCATGTAGGGCGGATCAATCGGGATGCGGCCCAGGCTGGGCTTGAGCGTGAAGATGCCGCACCAGCCGGCCGGCAGGCGCAGCGAGCCGCCGATGTCGGTGCCCACGTGCAGCGGACCGTAGCCCGCTGCCGCGGCGGCGCCGGCGCCGGCGCTGGAGCCGCCGGGTGTCTTGCTGCGATCCCAGGGATTGCGCGCCAGCGCATGGAAGCTGGACAGGCCCGAGGACAGCATGCCGTAGTCGGGCATGGTGGTCTTGGCCACCAGCACGCCGCCGCTCTCGCGCACGCGCGCGGCCGGCGGAGCGTCGGCGGACGCCGGCACCAGTTCCACCGCCGCCGTACCCAGCGGCGTCGGATCGCCCTCGGTCGCGATGTTGTCCTTCAGCGTGAGCGGCACGCCGTCGATCGGGCCCAGCGGCGCGCCGCGGCGCCAGCGCTCTTCGCTGGCGCGCGCCTGCTCCAGCGCGCGTTCGGGCCGCAGCAGGTACAGCGCGTGCAGGTGCCTCTCCCAGCGCTCGATGTGGCCGAGCACGGAGCGGGTGGCTTCCACCGGGGAGAATTCGCCCCGGCGGTACCCCTCTACGAGTTCGGTTGCGGGGAGTTCATGCAGCGCATGGCCTGGTGACTGCTTCGACATGCGCCGGCCCCATCACGCCTTGGACATGGACGACAGGTCGTTGCAGAAGATCGGCATGTCCTTCCACAGGCCCTTCACGTCCTTGCTGGCCACGGTGACCCACTGCGGCTGGTACAGGAAGGCCATGGGCGCGTCTTCGGCGACCAGCCGCTGGATGTCGCCCAGCAGCTTCATGCGGTCCTTGGCGTTGCCAGTGGTCTTGTACTTGGTGTACAGCTCGTTGAACTTGGGCGACTCGTAGTTCCAGTAGTAGTTGGGCCGCGCGAAGTTGCCCAGGTCGAAGGGTTCGACGTGGGAAATGATGGTCATGTCGTAGTTGTGCGCGCCGCCATAGACGTTGGACAGCCACTGCGCCCACTCGACGTTCTGCAGCTTGGCGTTGATGCCGATCTTGGACAGCTGCGAGGCGATCACCTCGCCGCCCTGGCGCGAATAGGGCGGCGGCGGCAGCGTGATCGTGACCTCGATCGGCCCGCTCACGCCGGCTTCCTTCATCAGGGCGCGGGCCTTGTCGGGGTTGTAGGAGTTGACGCTGGTCAGGTCCACGTAGCCGGGTGCGCTGGGCGGGTAGTAGCTGCCGATCGGCACGCCGTAGCCGTCGCCGGCGCCCTGGATCACCGCCTTGCGGTCGATGGCCATGTTCACCGCGCGGCGCACGCGCACGTCGTCGAAGGGCTTCTTCTTGTTGTTGATGGCCATGATGGTCTTGGCGCGCGAGCCCGACACCACGACCTGGAAGCGCGGGTTGCCCTTGAACTGCCCGACGCTGCGCGGCGTCACGCGCGGGAAGGCGTCGACGTCGCCGGCGAGCAGCGCGGCGACCTGCGCGGCGGGGTCGGCGATGAAGCGGAAGGTGGCGCGCTTGAGCTTGACGTTGGCCGCGTTGCGATGGCCGTCCCACTTGGCCAGCGTGACCGAGGAACCCTTGACCCAGTTCTCCAGCTTGTAGGGGCCGGTGCCGGTGGGCTTGGTGGCATTGGTGTCGGCGCTCTTGGGCTCGACGATGATGGCCGTGGCCTGCCCCATGAGGAAGGGGAAGTCGGGGTCGATCTCCTTGGTCAGGATCACCACCGTGCTGTCGTCGACCACGCGCGTGGTGAGGTTGGCGAAGGTGCGCTTGTCCTTGTTGGTGCTCTTCTCGCCGCCGGCGCGGTCGAACGAGAACTTCACCGCCTGCGCATTGAACGGCTCGCCGTTGTGGAACTTCACGCCCTTGCGCAGCTTGAAGGTGTAGGTGGTCAGGTCGGGCGAGACCTCCCAGCTCTCGGCCAGCAGCGGGGTGACGCTGCCGTCCGGATGGATCTTGGTGAGCGTCTCGTAGATGTTGTACAGCGTGACTTCCGCGATCGAGGAGGCGGCGCCGCCGGTGGGGTCCAGGCCCGGGCTGGGCTCCAGCGCCATGGCCAGCACGATCGAGTCCTTGCGGCCCTGGGCCAGCGCGAGTTCGGGCAGCGCCAGCGGCAGGCTCGCCAGTGCGGCGGAGGAAAGGACGGTCCGTCGATTCAGCATGTTTGTTCTCCAGGGAAGTTCACGAAACGAAGGCGGGCCGATGCCCACTGCAGAGTGCGAAGCATCATCCCCGACATTCTCGCGGCAAGGCAAGAGGGATTTGCTCAGGATGCGATAGCCGCGGCCACGCGCGCGGGCTCTGCCTTGGGCACGGCATCGAGCAGCGCCTGCGTGTAGGGGTGCTCCGCCGCGTGGAACAGCCTGGCAGGCGGCCCCTGTTCGACGATGCGACCCTGCCAGAGCACCGCCACGTCGTCGCACAGGTGATTGACCACCGCGAGGTCGTGGCTGATGAGCATGTAAGTCACGCCGAACTGCTGCTGCAGGTCCTGCATGAGGTTGAGCACCTGCGCCTGCACCGACACGTCCAGCGCGCTGACCGGCTCGTCGGCCACGATCAGCTTGGGCCGCGTGATCAGGGCGCGCGCGATGGCGATGCGCTGGCGCTGGCCGCCCGAGAACTCGTGCGGGTACTTGCCCAGGTCGTTGGCGCGCAGTCCCACGGAAGCAAGGCTCTCGGCGGCGCGCTCGCGGCGCTCGGCCGCGGTGCTGCCGCCCTGGGCGCTGAGCGGCTCGGCGACTATGCGCTCCACCGTCTGGCGCGGATCGAGCGATCCGTAAGGGTCCTGGAACACCATCTGGAAGTCGCGCCGCGCACGGCGCAGTTCCTCCGGCGGCAGCGCGTGCAGGTCGCGACCTTCCAGCAGCACGCGGCCCGACGTCGGCGGGTCCAGCGCCATCACCAGCCGCGCCAGGGTCGACTTGCCCGAGCCCGACTCGCCCACGATGCCCAGGCTGCGGCCCGATTCGATCGTGAAGCTCACGCCATTGAGCGCCTGCACCACCGGCGGCGGCCCGAGCAGCTTCTCGCGCGGCATCGTGTAGTGGCGCACCAGGCTCTCGACCTGCAGCAGGGGGGTGGTCACTCGACGGGTTCCTTTTCGGCTGCAGCAGCGGCCGCGGCCTTGTCGGCCGCCACGGCGTCCAGGCGGATGCAGCGGGCATGCTGCCCCGGTCCGACGTCGTAAGGCGGTGGCACGGTGACGTGGCACTCGGGGCGGGTCCAGGCGCAGCGACCCGCGAAGGGGCAGCCGCCCGGCAGGTCGACCAGTTCGGGCACCGTGCCGGGAATGGTGACCAGCCGGGCCCCGCGCGCCCCGCCCAGCCGGGGACGCGCGCCGAACAGCCCCAGCGTGTACGGGTGCGATGGGTTGGCGAACACCTGCGAGGTGGCGCCGCTTTCCACCACCGAGCCGCCATACATCACCATCATGCGCGAGACGTTCTGCGCCACCACGCCGAGGTCGTGCGAGATCAGGATCATGGCCATCCCGCGCTCGGCCACCAGTTCGCGGATCAGGTCCAGGATCTGCTGCTGGATGGTGACGTCCAGCGCCGTGGTGGGCTCGTCGGCGATCAGCAGGTCGGGGCCGCAGGCCAGCGCCATCGCGATGGTGATGCGCTGGCGCTGGCCGCCGGAAAACTGGTGCGGGTAGGCGTCGATGCGGCGCGCCGCGTCCGGAATGCCCACCCGGTCGAGCAGGGCGATCGCCTCCTTGCGGGCGGCGGACGCCGACAGGCCGCGGTGCAGCCGCAGCGGCTCGGCCACCTGGCGGCCGATGGCGTGCACCGGATTCAGCGCCGTCATCGGCTCCTGGAAGATCATGCCGATGCGGTCGCCGCGCAGGGCGCACAGCTGGCGCTCGGGCAGGCCGACCAGCTCGCGGCCCTCGAAGCGGATGCTGCCGGTGACCTTCGACTGTTCGGGCAACAGCCCCATCAGCGACATCGCGGTGATCGACTTGCCGCAGCCGGACTCGCCCACCAGGCCTATGGTCTGGCCGCGCTCGAGCGTGAAGCTCACTTCGCGCACCGCGCGGGCCGGTCCGCGCTGCGTTTGCAGCACCACCGTGAGGTCCTTGACTTCCAGCAGGGCCATGGCGGGTCAGCGCTTGCGCGCGAGGCGGGGGTCGAACAGGTCGCGCAGCCCGTCGCCCAGCAGGTTCAGGCCCATCACCGCGAGGGCGATGGCGACGCCGGGAAAGACGGCGAGCAGCGGCGACTGGAACATCAGGGTCTGCGCTTCGCTGAGCATGCGGCCCCACGACGGCTGCGGCGGCTGCGTGCCCAGGCCCAGGTAGGACAGCGCCGCCTCGGCCAGGATGGCGATGGCGAAGCGGATGGTGGCCTGCACGATCAGCACCGACAGGATGTTGGGCAGCACGTGCTCGACGGTGATGCTGAAGGCGCCCTTGCCGCAGGCCCGCGCCGCCAGCACGAACTCGCGCGCCCAGGTGGCGTTGGCCGAAGCGCGGGTGATGCGCGCGAAGGTCGGGATGTTGTAGATGCCGATGGCGATGATCGCGTTCACCATGCCGGGGCCGAACACCGCCGTCAGCATGATGGCCGACAGGATCGCCGGGAAGGCGAAGCCGAAGTCGGCCAGCCGCATGATGATTTCCTCGGTCCAGCCGCGCTTGGCCGAGGCGAGCAGGCCCAATGAGGTGCCGATGACCAGGCCGATGCCCACGGCGATGACGCCCACCACGATGGAGGCGCGCGCCCCCACCAGCAGCAAGGACAGCAGGTCGCGCCCGTAGGGGTCGGTGCCCAGCCAGTAGGTGGGCCCGGGCGGCAGCAGCTTGGCCGACATGTCCACGTCGTACGGAGAATGCGGCGTCCACACCAGCGACAGCGATGCCGCCAGCAGCAGCAGCACGCTGAGCACGGCGCCGATCACGAAGCTGCGGTGGCGCAGGGCGCGGCGCCAGAAGCCCTGGCCGGCCGCGGCCGGCGCGGCGACGATGGGGACGGCGCTCATATGTCGCTTGCCTTGACGCGCGGATCGATCGCGGCGTACAGCACGTCGACCACGAAATTGACGATCACCACCATGGCCGCCAGCAGCATCACGCAGTTGCGCACCACGATCAGGTCGCGGTTGGAGATCGACTGGAAGATCAGCCGGCCCAGGCCGGGCAGGTAGAACACGCTTTCCACCACGATGGTGCCGGCCAGCAACTCGGCGAACTGCAGGCCCATGATGGTGACCACCGGGATCATGGCGTTGCGCAGCACGTGGCCCCACAGGGCGCCGCGCTCGCTCACGCCCTTGGCGCGGGCGGTGCGCA
The DNA here is from genome assembly GCA_036675905.1 of Acidovorax sp. Classification (GTDB taxonomy): domain Bacteria; phylum Pseudomonadota; class Gammaproteobacteria; order Burkholderiales; family Burkholderiaceae_C; genus Ramlibacter. The sequence goes on from JAKFEA010000073.1 coordinate 34,510, forward strand.
CGAAGTCCTCGCGCAGCACATCCAGCACCGCCGAGCGGGTGAAGCGGGCCAGGATGGCCGACTGCACCACCGCCAGCGAAATCGCCGGCAGCAGCAGCGCCCGCAAGCCCTCGAGGATGCCTTCCTCCCAGCCCGGGAAGCCCCCGGCCGAGAACCACTTCAGGTGCACCGAGAACAGCAGGATCAGCAGGATGGCGAACCAGAAGTTGGGAATGGCTATGCCGACCTGCGACAGGCCCATCACGCCGACGTCGCCGAGCTTGTTGTGGCGGGCGGCGGCGTAGATCCCGGCGGCCAGTGCGATCAGCGAGGTGAGCACCATGGCCATCACCGCCAGCGGCACCGTCAGGGTCAGGCGCTCGAGCACGAGCTCCGAAACCGGCGTGCTGTAGGCGTAGCTGGTGCCCAGGTCGCCGGTGAGCATGCCGCCGACCCAGTCGAAGTAGCGCTCCACCGGCGGCCGGTCGATGCCCAGCTTGCTGGCCAGGGCCTGCACCGCCTCGGGCGACGCATCGGGGCCCATCAGGATCTGGGCGGCGTTGCCGGGCAGGATCTCCAGCACCAGGAACACCACCACCGAAGCGCCTAGCAGGGTTGCGACCAGGGTGATCAGGCGCTTGAACAGGAACACGCTCATGAAGGCGCGGATAATGCCAGATCGCTTCGGGTGAAAGCTTTTGACTGGCAGGACTTCGACATGGCCTTGATGATCACCGACGAGTGCATCAACTGCGATGTGTGCGAGCCCGAGTGCCCGAACGAGGCGATCTCGCTCGGCCCCGAGATCTACCGGATCGATCCGACCAAGTGCACCGAATGCGTGGGCCACTTCGACCAGCCCCAGTGCGTGCAGGTCTGCCCGGTGGCGTGCATCCCGGTCGACCCGGCGCACGTGGAGGACCGGGAAACGCTGTGGCAGAAGTACCGGCGCCTGCAGGCGCAGGCGCCGAAGCAGGCTGCACCTCAGCCGCCGCAGCCCCTTGTGGATGAGGGGCCGGCGCCGGTTTCTTCCTAGCGCTTGACGGCGAGCGTTCCGGCGCCGCCGCCGCTGCCCTGCGAGGCGGACTTGTCCGACGCGGCGGCGGCCTTGCCTTTCTTCTTCTTGTCCTTGGGCGGCTTGTTCGCCGGCGCGCTGGCCGTGAAGACGTCCAGCTTGCGCGTGGCCTTCTTCTCCGGCCACTTGTGCGGCTCGGCCGCCGCGTCGAGCTTGGGCGGCGGGATGTACAGCTGACCCGGCTGTGCTTCCTGCCGCAGGCGGTCCTTCTCCAGGCTGTCGGCCAGCCTGGCGTCGCGCTGCGTGGCGGCGGCCGACTGCCGGCGTTCGGCCGCGGTGGGCGCCGGATCGGCTTCTATCGCCCTGCCGCCGGCGCAGGGCTGCTGGCTGTAGCTGTCGCCGCAGCGGTAGATGGCCTGCGCTGGCGCGGCAACCGAAGCGGCGGCCAGCGACAGCGCGAGCGCTGACTGGATTGCTCTCATCGTCTCCTCCCTCGAAGGTGGCCCGCAGGTCTGGTTCAGCCTGCTTCGGGCGGGCGCGGCGGCTTGGGCCGCGGTGGTTTGCTGGTGTGCACGACCTGCGTGGCCTTGTCCATTTCGCCGGACAGCAGCAAGGGCGCCGCCTTGAGCGTGCGGTCTATGCACTCCAGGATGGCTTCGCGCTGGTCGGGGGCCGGCTTGCGCAGCACCCAGTCGACCACCTCGGACTTCACGCCGGGGTGGCCGATGCCCAGGCGCAGGCGCCAGTAGTCGCCCGTGCCGAGCTGGGCATGGATGTCGCGCAGCCCGTTGTGGCCGGCATGGCTGCCGCCGAGCTTGAGCCTGGCCTGGCCGGGCACCACGTCCAGCTCGTCGTGCACCACCAGGATTTCCTGCGGCGCGATCTTGAAGAAGCGCGCCAGTGCCGCGACCGACCTGCCCGAGAGGTTCATGTAGGTCTGCGGCTCGAGCAGCCAAACGGCCTGGCCGCCCACGTTGCCGCGCGCGACCAGGCCGTGGTAGCCCTTGTCGGGCGAGAGCTGCAGCTTGAGCTCTCGCGCCAGCGCGTCCACCCACCAGAAGCCGGCGTTGTGCCGCGTGCCCTCGTACTCGGGGCCCGGGTTGCCCAGGCCGACGAACAGCTTGATCATCGGTCGATGGTAAGGGCAACGGCCGCGGCGGCCGCCCATGAAAAAGCCCGCCGAAGCGGGCCTTGTTCCCCCAGGGTGAGGGGCTTACTTCTTGCCCTTGGCTTCCTTGGCCGCCGGCTTGGCCGCCGGCTTGGCTTCGGCCGCCGGCGCAGCCGCCGCGGCGGCGGGGGCTTCGCCCTCGGCAGCCGATTCCTCGGCGACGGTGGCCACCACCGAAACCAGCACCGGGTCCTTCTTGCCGCGCGTGATGGCGCTCACGCCCTTGGGCAGCGTGATGTCGCTCAGGTGCAGCGACATGCCCTTCTTCAGGCCGGACAGGTCCACCTCGACGAACTCGGGCAGGTCGCCGGGGAAGCAGGCGATCTCCAGTTCGGAGATCACGTGGTTGACCACGCAGTGCTCCAGCTTGACGGCCTGCGATTCCTCGGCCTTGACGTAGTGCACCGGCACCTTCATGTGCAGGCGGGTGCGCGCGTCCACTCGCTGGAAGTCGGCGTGCTGCACCAGCTGCTTGAACGGGTGCATCTGCACGTCGCGCAGCAGCACCTTGCTGGTCTTGCCGCCCAGCTCCATCTCCAGGATGGTGGAGTGGAAGGCCTCCTTCTTGAGGGCGTGCCACAGTGCGTTGTGGTCCAGCTCGATCAGCTGGGGCTGGCCCTCGCCACCGTAGACGATGCCGGGCGTGCGGCCCGTATTGCGCAGACGGCGGCTCGCACCCGTTCCCTGCTTGGCGCGCTCGAAAGCGACGAATTTCATGATCAGCTCCGTGTTGTAAAGCCCACCGCGACCAGTGTGGCTCCGGGTTGTGGCGAGACCGGCCCCATGCCGGCCTCCGCCGGATGCCTCAGAACAGGTTTTCCTGTTCCGAGAACAGACTCATGACCGAATCGCCCTTGGCGATGCGCTGGATCGTCTGGGCGATCAGCGACGCCACGCTCAGCTGGCGGATCTTGCTGCAGCCGCGCGCGGCTTCGGTCAGCGGAATGGTGTTGGTGACCACCACTTCGTCGAGGGCGGAGCCCTTTTCGATGCGCTCGATGGCGGGCCCCGAGAAGATCGGATGCGTGCAGTACGCGTACACCTTGCGGGCGCCGCGCTCCTTGAGCACCTCGGCCGCCTTCACCAGCGTGCCGGCGGTGTCGATCATGTCGTCCATGACCACGCAGTTGCGGCCGTCGATCTCGCCGATGACGTGCATCACCTCGCTGACGTTGGCGCGCGGGCGGCGCTTGTCGATGATGGCCAGGTCGGTGCCCAGCTGCTTGGCCAGCGCGCGGGCCCGCACCACGCCGCCGACGTCGGGCGACACCACGATCAGGTTCTCGTAGTTCTTGGTGCGCAGGTCGTGCAGCAGCACCGGCGAGGCGTAGATGTTGTCGACCGGGATGTCGAAGAAGCCCTGGATCTGGTCGGCGTGCAGGTCCATGGTGAGCACGCGCGAGACGCCCACGGTCTGCAGCAGGTTGGCCACCACCTTGGCCGAGATCGGCACGCGCGAGGAGCGCGGACGGCGGTCCTGGCGGGCGTAGCCGAAGTAGGGAATCACGGCGCTGATCCGCTCGGCCGAGGCGCGCTTGAGCGCGTCGACCATGATCAGCAGTTCCATCAAGTTCTCGTTGGTCGGCGCGCAGGTGGACTGCACGACGAACACGTCGCGCGCCCGCACGTTGGTGTTGAGTTCCACCGTGACCTCGCCGTCCGAGAAGCGGCCGACGCTGGCGGCGCCCAGCGAGATGCCCAGGTGCTCGGCGACCTCGGCGGCAAGCGCGGGGTTGGCGTTGCCGGTGAACACCATGAAGTCGGGGTGCGGGAGGGCCTGCATGGGCGGAGCGGATTGAGGGGCGTCAGACACCGGTTTTCTCGTCGATCGGCCCGGGCCTCACATGACCCGGAGCCCAAAAAAATGCTGCGGCCCCGAAAGGGTTTGGCAGGGGAGGAAGGACTCGAACCCTCGCATGCCGGAATCAAAATCCGGTGCCTTGACCAACTTGGCGACTCCCCTACACGGGTCGGCCGCTGCAATCAGCGGCCACCGATGACTCATCGCTGGAGGTCCACCGTGCCAGCGGATGGACTTCCATGTTGCTGCACTCCCGCACCAGCCAGCCTGTGGGCGCCGGCGGGACCTTGTGGCCCGGCGGCAGCGGCGCGAACACCGCGCTGCCCGAGCCTGTCATCCGCCCGGCCAGCCCCTGCGAGGCCAGCCATTCCAGCGCCTGGCCCACTTCGGGGCAAAGCCGCTGGGCCACGGGCTGCAGGTCGTTGCGACCGAACTGCAGCGGGTTTGCAGCAAAGCCCGAGATTATAGCAGCGCCGCTGTCGCGACGAAGGTCGGGCGCGCGAAAGATCGCGGCGGTCTCGAGGCCGGCCGGCGGCTTGACGACCAGGAAGTGGGCGGCCGGCACCGGCACCGTCGCGATGCGCTCGCCGATGCCTTCGACCCAGGCGTTGTGGCCGTGCAGGAAGAAGGGCACGTCGGCACCCAGCGCCAGGCCGATGCTGGCCAGCTCGGTCGCGCCCAGTCCGGTATGCCACAGGCGGTTCAGGGCGAGCAGGCAGGAGGCCGCATCCGAAGAGCCGCCCCCCATGCCGGCCTGCGAAGGCAGGCGCTTGTCCAGGGTGATGTGAGCGCCTTCGCGACAACCGGTCGCCGCCTGCAGGGCCCGGGCGGCCCGCAGGACCAGGTCGTCGTCGGGGACGGGATTGCCGATGTCCTCGCGGCTGAGCGCGGCGTCCGGCCGGCGCTCGAAGTGCAGCGTGTCGTGCCAGTCCAGCAGCATGAACACCGACTGCAGCAGGTGGTAGCCGTCCTCGCGGCGGCCTACCACGTGCAGGAACAGGTTGAGCTTGGCCGGCGCCGGCACGTCGTGGAGCGCGCGCATGGCTCAGTGGTCGAGAACGATCCGCAGGTCCGCCCCGGGCGGCGGCTCCAGCCGGCGGGCGCGCAGGCGCCCTTCGGTCAACTGCGAGAGGTCGGGCTCCCAGCCGGGCACCGGCGTTGCGATGCCGGCCAGCCAGTCGAACAGCGCGGCGACGGGCAATGCGGCGCCGGTGGCCTGCTCGAGCATGGCTTCGATGGAGGCGTAGCCCTGGGGTGGCTGGCCGGGCCTTCGCAGGACTGCGCGGTCCGGCTCCCAGCGCAGCACGGCGATGGTGCCGCCCAGCGGGTTGAGCAGGGTGAGTTCGCCGACTTGGGGCCGGCCACGCAACTCGAAAGCGGCGGAAAACGACTGGCCGGGCTGGCCGTCCACCGAGAGTGCCAGGCGGCCGCTGTGCGTTTCACTGGCCTGCCAAGCGGAGTCGGCGGCACGCGGCACCTGCGCGCAGCCAGCCAGCAGCGCGAGCGCCGCCGCCGGCGCGAGCGCAGCCAGGCGCGGCGCACCGGTCATGGATGGACGCCCAGCCGCTTGATCGTCTGCTGCAGCGTTTCGTTGTCGCGGTTGAGCAGCAGGCCCTCGCGCCAGATTCCCTGGGCCTTGTCGCGCTGGCCCAGGCTCCAGAGCACTTCGCCCAGGTGGGCGGCGATCTCGGCGTCGGGCCGGTCCTTGTAGGCGGCTTCGAGGATGCGCAGCGCCTCGGCCCGGTTGCCCATGCGGAATTCGACCCAGCCCAGGCTGTCGCTGATGTAGGGGTCGCCGGGCGCGAATTCGAGCGCCTTGCGGATCAGCTGCCGCGCCTCGGGCAGCCGCACGCCGCGATCGGCGAGCGAATAGCCCAGGGCGTTGTACGCGTGGTGGTAGTCAGGCTTCGCTGCGATGACCTGGCGCAGCAGCCGCTCCATGTCGCCCAGCCTGTCCATCTTCTCGGCCAGCATGGCCTGGTCGTACAGCAGGTCGGAGTCGCCCGGGTCCTTCGCCACCGCTTTTTCCAGCAGGTCGTAGGCGGCCTTGTAGCGTTTCTGCTCGCGCAGCAACTGCACTTCGGCGGTCAGCTTGGCCCGCGCTTGCGCCGGTGTGCGCTCGGGCAGTGCGTGGATCAGCTTGCGCGCGTCGTCCAGGCGGCCCTGCTGGGCCAGGATGGAAGCGCGCCGGCTTTGGGCGGCCACCAGTTCCTGCGAGTTGTCGATGCGGTCCAGCCAGGCGTTCGCAGCCGCGAAGTCACGCCGCTTCTCGGCGATCTGCGACAGGGCGAGGTAGGCCTGCGCCAGGCCGCGGCTGCGCTCGGCGGCGGAACCCTGGGCCTGCGCCAGTTCCACATACCTCTTGAGCGAGGCTTCGGCGTCGGCGAACCGGTTTTCCTGCACCTGCAAGGTGCCCAGTGCCAGCCAGCCCTGGGCCAGCTCCGGTTTTTCGCGGGTCACCACCTGCAACTGCTGCGTGGCCTCGGTGTAGCGCTGCGAATCGATCAGGGCGCGTGCGTAGCCCATGCGCAACTCGGGCAGCGGACGACCCTGCAGGTACTTGCGGACGATGGGCTCGGCCTGTGGCAGGCGCGGGTCCATCAACTCGAGCGCCAGCAGCACCGGGCTCTCGGACTGCGGGTCCGCGGTCTGGCCACGCTGGGCGGCGTCGAGCGCACCCGCGTTGTCGGCCGCCGCCAGGCGCAGCCGCCCGATCGTCGTCCAGGCCACGGCAGCAGTCGCCGGATCGGACAACTGCTCCTGCAGTGCCTGCTCCACCAGGGTCGCCGCCTGCTTCTTGTCGCTGACGCGGGCAAACAGGCGCGGAATGGCCGTGAGCACCGCGGCGCGGTCGCGCTCGCCTGCGAGCGCCAGCTCCGTTCGCAGCGGTTCCATGGCCTCGGGCACGCGGTTGAGCGCCAGCAGGATCTGCAGGACATAGCGGTTGGCGTCCCGCGAGCCCGGATGCGCCTGCTTCCAGGCGCGCGCCGCTTGCAGCGCGGCATCGCCCGCGCGGCTCTGGAACGCCATCTCCACGGCGCGCTGGTACAGGGCCGGGTCGTTGGTCTTGCGCGCGGCATCCAGCATCAGGGAGAACGCCGCCGCCGGCTCCTCGCCGCGCGCGTTCAGCTCGCTGAGCAGCAACTGGTAGAACAGCTCGGCGTCGAGGGGGCTGGTGACGGGGTCGGATTGGGACGCGGCGGGGCTGGGGGCGGACGCCCCGGGCATGATCGGCCCGGGCTGTGCGCAGCCAGCCTGGGCCAACGCGATGAGGAAGAGCGCGCCCCAAGCCAGGCGAGAGCTGCGGTTCATCCAAACCATAATAATCCAAGCCCCTTCGCGCGCGCCGCAATGCCTGAATTACCGGAAGTCGAGGTCACCCGCCTGAGTTTTGCCGACCGCATCGCGGGCGCGCGCATCGAGGCGGTACGGCTGGGCAAGCCGCTGCGCTGGCCACTGGGCTGCGAGCCGGCCGATCTGGTCGGCCGCACGATCCGCAGCGTGCGCCGCCGCGGCAAGTACCTGCTGGTGGACCTCGACCAGGGCCTGCTGCTGTTGCACCTGGGCATGTCGGGCAGCCTGCGCTTCGCGCCCGGGCCACCCGAGGCCGGCACGCACGACCACTTCGACCTGGTCACCGACCGCGGCGTGCTGCGCCTGAACGACCCGCGCCGGTTCGGCGCCGTGGTCCATGTGCCGCGGGAGGAATCGCCCCAGGCCCTCAAGCTGCTGGGCGGCCTGGGCGTCGAGCCTCTGGACGAAGGCTTCGACCCCGCCGTGTTCCATGCCGCGCTGCGCAAGCGCAAGGCGCCGATCAAGCAGGTGCTGCTGGCCGGCGACCTGGTGGTCGGGGTTGGCAACATCTATGCGTCGGAGGCCCTGTTCCTGGCCGGCATCCGCCCGACGCTCAGCGCGGCTCGCGTCAGCTTGCCGCGCGCGCGCAAGCTGCATGGCGCCATCCGCGACGTGCTGGCGCGCGCGGTGCGGCAAGGGGGCAGCACCTTGCGCGACTTCTCCAATGCCAACGGCGAATCGGGCTACTTCCAGCTCGAGGCCATGGTGTACGGCCGGGCGGGCCAGCCCTGCCGCGTGTGCGGCACGCCCGTGCGCGCCATTCGCCAGGGCCAGCGTGCCAGCTTCTACTGTCCGGACTGCCAGAAGTGACAGTCACTGCTGAGCCCCGGTGCTATATTCAAGCGACACGGGGGATCAGTGGGCGCTTCCTTCAACGAACAGTTCGACCAGCACGCCGCATGGCGGCGCGAGTTCGCCTTGCGGCTGAAGTTGCTGTCGGAGTGGCTGCGCGACCATGACCTGCTGGACGCCGCCGTCGAGGAACGCCTTCGCCGGCTGGAGTCGCAGATGCGCTCCGACAAGGTCATGGTGGCTTTCGTCGCCGAGTTCTCGCGCGGCAAGTCCGAGCTGATCAACGCGATCTTCTTCGCCGGCTACAAGCGCCGCATCATGCCGGCCAGCGCGGGGCGCACGACCATGTGTCCCACCGAACTGGGGTACGACAGCGAAGTGCCGCCCTGCCTGCGCCTGCTGCCGATCGAGACCCGACTGCAGCCGCAGCCGTTGATGGAATGGCGCCTGGCACCGGAGAAGTGGACCCGGGTCGACCTGGACGTCAACGACCCGGCCCAGCTCGCCCAGGCCTTCGAGAAAGTCGCCGAGGTGCGGCACGTCAGCAAGGACGAGGCCAAGGCGCTGGGCTTCTGGCACGACGACGCGCCGGAAGACAACCCCATGGTCGGCCCCGACGGCCGGGTGGAAGTGCCGCGCTGGCGTCACGCGCTGATCAACATCGCCCACCCGCTGCTCAAGCAGGGGCTGGTGATCCTGGACACCCCGGGCCTGAACGCGATCGGCGCCGAGCCGGAACTGACCGTCAACCTGATCCCGCAGGCGCACGCGGTGGTGTTCATCCTGGCCGCCGACACCGGCGTCACCAAGTCCGACCTGGCGATCTGGCGCGAGCACCTGCTGCCCGAGGGCGAGGACACCCATGCGCGGCTGGTGGTGCTCAACAAGATCGACACGATGTGGGACTCGCTGAGCACCTCCGAGCAGGTGCAGGCGCAGATCGACCGCCAGCGAACCACGTCGGCCGAGATCCTGGGCCTGCCGCGCGAGCAGGTGATCCCGGTGTCGGCCCAGAAGGCGCTGGTCGCCAAGGTCGAGAACGACGCCGGCTTGCTGGCTGCCAGCCGGCTGCCGGTGCTGGAACACGCGTTGAGCGAGGGCGTCATGGGCCAGCGGCAGCGCATCCTACGCGCCGCCGTGGCCGCGGGCATAGGCGAGCTGCGCACCGAGGCCGGCCGCGCGCTGAACATCCGCCGCCGCGACCTGGCCGAACAGACGCTGGAGCTCAAGGGCCTGCGCGGCAAGAACGCCTCGGTGATCCGCCACATGCGCTCGCGCATCGAGCAGGAGCAGCGCGAATTCGACGTCAGCGGCGCCCGCATCCACGCGGTGCGGTCGGTTCACCTGAAGCTGCTGCGCGAGGTGTTCGACCTGCTGGGCTCGGCGTCGCTGAAGGACCAGATGGCGCAGCTCACCGGCGAATTGAGCCAACCGGGCATCAAGCTGGGCGTCAAGCGCGCGTACGCCCGCACCTTCGAGCACCTGCGCCAGGGCCTGCGCAAGGCGCAGTCGACCAGCGACGAAATCCAGTCCATGCTGACCGGCACCTTCCGGCAGCTCAATGCCGAATACGGCTTCTCGCTGCAGCCGCCCAAGGAGCCCGACCTGGCGCGCTACCAGCGCGACCTGGACCTGGTCGAGCGCGGCCACCAGCAGTACCTGGGCATGGGTAACGCGTTCCGCCTGGCGCAGCCCGAGTTCGCCGACCGCCTGGTGCGGGCCCTTTCCACCCGACTGCGCGCGGTGCACGAGTCTGCCCTGGCCGAGGTGGAGCTGTGGAACAAGGCAGCGGCCGCCCAGCTCGATGCGCAATTGCGCGAGCGCCGGCGCAACTTCAGCCGCCGGCTGGAGGCGATCGAGCGCATCCAGCAGGCCGCCACCGGACTGGACGACCGCATCGGCGAGATCGAGGTGCAGGACCGTGTGCTCGATGCGCTGGACGCCAAGCTGCTGGAGCTGACCCAGCACCTGGTCGCGACTCCCGCGCAAGCTGCGGACGCAACCCCCCAACTGCAACGAGCATGACCGCGCAGCCGCGCGACATCGCCGGCCGCGTGGTGAGCTGGCAGCGGCGGCATGGCCGGCAGGCCCTGCCTTGGCAGGGCACGCGGGATCCCTATCGTGTCTGGCTCTCCGAGGTCATGCTGCAGCAGACGCAGGTGGCCACCGTGCTGGCCTACTACGGGCGCTTCCTGCAGCGATTCCCCGATGTGGCGACGCTGGCGGCCGCGCAGCTCGACGAGGTGCTGGCGCTGTGGAGCGGGCTGGGCTACTACAGCCGCGCACGCAACCTGCACCGGTGCGCGCAGAGGGTGGTCGATGAACACGGCGGCAGCTTTCCGGCCAGCTCGGCCGCGCTGGAGCAGTTGCCGGGCATCGGCCGGTCGACTGCGGCCGCGATCGCGGCTTTCTGCTGGGACGAGCGCGCCGCCATCCTCGACGGCAACGTCAAGCGCGTGCTGGCGCGCGTGCTGGCTTGCGGCGAGGACCTGTCGCAGGCTCGCGCCGTGCAGGCGTTGTGGGCGCAAGCCGAAGAACTGCTGCCTGCCGCTGCGTGCGACATGCCGGCCTACACCCAGGGCCTGATGGACCTGGGCGCGACGGTATGCCTCGCGCGCAATCCGTCCTGCCTGCTCTGCCCGCTGGAGGACATGTGCATCGCACGGCGCGAGCCGTCGCCGGAGCGCTACCCGGTCAAGAGCCGGCGCACGCGACGCAGTTCGCAGTCGCTCTGGCTGTTGCAGGCGCGATCCCGCGACGGCGCGATCTGGCTGGAGAAGCGTCCTTCACCGGGTGTCTGGGCCGGGCTGTACTGCCTGCCGGTGTTCGATTCGCGCGAAGCACTCGCCTCGGCGCTGCCCGTTGCGGCGCGGCGCCGGCTGGACGATCGCGAACCCTTCGTGCACGTGCTGACGCACCGCGACCTGCATCTGCATCCGGTGGCGGTGGAACTGGCGGGGGCGGCCATGCGCCGGCGCGAAGGCGCGTGGTTCGCCGGCGAGGAATGGCCTGCGCTGGGCCTGCCGGCGCCGGTGCGGCGCCTGCTGGCAGAAAGCACGCCGAGCTAGGCGCGTTCCAGCTCGCGGTGGCGCTTGAGCGTGGTCCAGTCCGCGCCGAAGGCCGCGGCCAGCCGCTCGACCAGGTAGACCGACCGGTGCTGGCCGCCGGTGCAGCCTATGGCCACCGTGACATAGCTGCGGTGGTCCTGGGCCAGTGGCTCCAGCCATTGCCGCAGGAAGCCCTCGATGCAGGCGCGCATGCGCTCGACGTCCGGCTGCTGCTGCAGGAATTCCGCCACCGGCTCGTCGAGCCCGGTGAGGTCGCGCAGTGCCGGCTCGTAGTGCGGGTTGGGCAGCATGCGCACGTCGAACACGTAGTCGGCGTCCACCGGGATGCCGCGCTTGAATGCGAACGACTGGAACACCAGCGTGAGCTGGCTGGGCGGCGCGGCCAGCAAGGCCTTGACCTGGGCTTGCAGGTGGGCCGGGCGGATCGTGCTGCTGTCGATCACGTGGGACTGCTCGCGCAGGTCGGCCAGCAGCTCGCGCTCGAGCTCGATGGCGTCGACCAGCGCGCGCCGGCGCACCAGCGGGTCGGCCGGCTCGGCCGCGACCTGGCTGGACAGCGGGTGACGGCGCCGCGTTTCGGAGAAGCGGCGAACCAGCGTGTCGGTGGTGGAGTCGAGGAACAGCGAGCGGATGTTCATGCCGCCGTCGCGCAGCTGGCGCAGCTGCTGCGGCACCAGCGGCAGCGCGGTGGCACTGCGCACGTCGATGGCGATGCCCACCCGCTGCTGGGCCTTCTTGGCCTGCTCCAGCGCCACGAAGGACTGCAGCAGTTCGGGCGGCAGGTTGTCCACGCAGTAATAGCCGGCGTCCTCCAGCGCGCGCAGGGCCACGGTCTTGCCCGACCCGGACATGCCCGTGATGAGGACCAGTTCCAGGCTCATGGCGCGCTGCTGCCCAGCATTTCCTTGGCGTGGGCCAGCGTGGTGCCGGACAGCCGTTCGCCTCCCAGCATGCGGGCCACTTCCGCGACCCGTTGCTCGCCCTGCACGGCGGCAACACTGCTGGTGGTGGCCGACCCGTCACTGTGCTTGGAGACGACCAGGTGGTGGTCGGCGCAGGCCGCCACCTGAGGCAGGTGCGTGACGGCCAGCACCTGCCTGTCGCGGCCCAGCTGCTTCATCAGCCGCCCCACGGTTTCGGCCACTGCGCCGCCTACCCCCGCATCCACCTCGTCGAAGATCAGAGTGCCGGCAGTGCCCAATCGACTGGTGGTGACGGCGATCGCCAGCGCGATGCGGGAAAGCTCGCCACCCGAAGCGACCTTGGCCACCGGACGCGGCGTGGCGCCAGGATGGCCCGCGACGAGGAAGCCCACGTCGTCGAGGCCCGACGCGCAAGGCTGGGCCAGTGGCTGCAGCGAGACCTCGAAGCGGCCGCCTTGCATGCCCAGTCCTTGCATGGCTTGGGTGATGGCCTGGGCCAGCCTGGGCGCAGCCTTGGCGCGCGCCTTGGACAGTGCCGTGGCCGCGGACTTGTAGGCGCGCGAGGCCTGCTGCTCGGTCGTTTCCAGTCCGGCCAGGTCGGCGGCCTGGTCGAGCTTGGCGAGTTCGGCTTTCCAGGTCGCCAGCAGGCCGGGGAGCTCCGCCGGGCCGCGCTTGTAGCGGCGCGCGAGCGACAGCCACTGCGCCATGCGCTCGTCCAGTTGCGCCAGCCGCTCGGGGTCCATGTCGGTCCTGCGCAGGTAGGTGTGCAGCGAGTGCGCGGCGTCCTCGGCCTGGGCAAGGGCGGAGGACATGACTTCGATCAGCGCCTGGAACTGCGGCTCCAGATGCTCCTGCGCCTGCAACTGCGAGAGGGCGTGGGACAGCTGGCGGGTGGCGCCCCCCTCGTCGCCATCGAGCGCCAGCACCGCGCCGCCGGCCGCATCGAGCAGGGCCTGGGCGTGCGACAGGCGCGTGTGGCTGGCGTTCAGCTCGTCCCACTCGTCGTCGCCGGGCGCGAGCTTGTCCACCTCGCCGATCTGCCAAGCCAGGCGCTCGCGCTCGCGCTGCAGGGAGTCCTGGGCCTCGCGTGCCTGCTCGAGCGCCTTGCGTGCCGTCCGCCACTGATGCCAGGCCTGCTGCACGGGTGCGTCGGAAGCGCCCGCGTAGGCGTCGAGCAGTTCGCGCACCGCGTCGGCGCGGGTCAGGCTTTGCCAGGCATGCTGGCCATGGATGTCCACCAGCAGTTCGCCGGCCTGCCGTAACTGGGCGGCCGTGGCCGGGGTGCCGTTGATCCAGGCGCGGCTCTTGCCCTGGGTGTCGATGCTGCGGCGCAGCAGCAGGCTGTCGCCGGCCTCGAGGCCGGCTTCTTCCAGCCAGGCTTGCAGGCCGGCGTGCAGGTCGAATTCGGCGCTGATGTCGGTGCGGGCTGCGCCCTCCCGAACGACACCGGCGTCCGCCCGCGCGCCCAAGGCCAGTTGCAAAGCGTCGACCAGGATGGACTTGCCGGCGCCCGTCTCGCCGGTCAGCACGGTGAAGCCCGCGCCCAGCTCCAGTTCCAGTTCGCGCACGATCACGAAATCGCGCAACCCGATGCGCCTGAGGCTCACGATCCGCCCTCGTTCCAGTGGAGTTTCTTGCGCAGCGTGTCGTAGTAGCTCCAGCCGCGCGGATGCAGGAAGCGCACCTGGTGCTGCGAGCGGCGGACCATGACCCGGTCGCCGTGCAGCAGCGAAGCGAGCGACTGCATGTCGAAGTTGGCGCTGGCGTCCCGGCCGGCGACCAGTTCGATGGCGATCTCCACCGAATCGGGGATGACGATGGGCCGGTTGGACAGCGTATGCGGCGCGATCGGCACCAGCGCGAATGCCGGGTTGCCCGGGTGCAGCATGGGGCCGCCCGCCGACAGCGCGTAGGCCGTGGAGCCGGTCGGCGTGGCGATGATCAGGCCGTCGGCGCGCTGGCTGGCCACGAAATGGCCATCCACCTCGATGCGCAGTTCCACCATGCCGGAGGTGGCGCCGCGGTTGACCACCACGTCGTTCATGGCCTGGGCCTTGAACACGCAGTGGCCGTCGCGCATCACCTGGGCCAGCATCAGGCAGCGCCGGTCTTCCTCGAACTCGCCGCGCAGCATCGGGCCCAGCACTTCGCGGTAGCTGTCCAGCCGGATGTCGGTGATGAAACCCAGGCGCCCCTGGTTGATGCCGATCAGCGGCACGCCGTGCCGGGCCAGTTGCCGGCCTATGCCCAGCATGGTGCCGTCGCCGCCGACCACCAGGCCCAGGTCGCAGCGCTCGCCGATGGCAGGCACGTCCAGCACGGTGTAGCCGACCATGCCGCAAGCCGTGGCCGTGTCGTGCTCGATCGCGACGTCGCAGCCCTCGTCCGACAGGTAGTGGGCGATGTCCTCCAGCGCGGCGCGGTTGCCCGCCGCCGCGGCCCCGCCGGCGGCGGCGTGGTACTTGCCGATCAGGGCGACGCGCTGGAACAGGGGCTTCATCGCCGCAGATTAAACCATCGGCGAAGCGCGCGAGAAACCGCCTGCGACCTCGGCTTCTCCCCCGGATTCCTTAGAATGGCCGCAAGGCCCCACCATGCTCGATGACCGTGCCAAGTTGTTGCTGAAAGCGCTGGTCGAGCGCTACATCGCCGAGGGCCAGCCGGTAGGCTCGCGCACCCTCTCGCGTGCCTCCGGGCTGGAGCTGTCGCCCGCGACCATCCGCAACGTGATGTCCGACCTGGAGCAGCTGGGACTGATCGCCAGCCCCCACACCTCCGCCGGCCGCGTGCCCACCGCCCGCGGGTACCGCCTGTTCGTGGACACCATGATGACGGTGCAGCGCGAGCAGTTCTCGGCGCCCAGCCTGCCGGCCGACCAGCCGCAGCGCGTGATCGCCAACGCCGCCCAGCTGCTGTCCAACCTGTCGCACTTCGTCGGCGTGGTGGTGGCGCCCAAGCGCAACTCGGTGTTCCGCCACATCGAGTTCATGCGGCTGTCGGAGCGCCGCTACCTGGTGATCATCGTCTCGCCCGACGGGGACGTGCAGAACCGCGTCGTCTTCACCGATACCGACTACACCCATCAGCAACTGGTGGAGGCCGCCAATTTCCTCAACGCGCACTATGCCGGGCTGGCCATCGAGCAGGTGCGCGAGCGCCTGAAGACCGAGGTGGAGCAGCTGCGCGGCGAGATCGTGCAGCTGATGCAGACGGCGGTGCAGGCCAGCTCCGAGGCCTTCGAGCAGGCGCAGGACGAGGTGGTGATCTCCGGCGAGCGCAACCTGCTGGAGGTGTCGGACTTCTCCAGCGACATGTCGCACCTGCGCAAGGCGTTCGAGCTGTTCGAGCAGAAGACGCAGCTCATGCGCCTGCTGGAGATCTCCAGCCAGGCCGAGGGCGTGCGCATCTACATCGGCGGCGAGAGCCAGGTCGTGCCCATCGAAGAGCTGTCGGTCGTCAGTGCCCCCTACGAGGTCGACGGCCAGGTGGTCGGCACCCTGGGCGTGATCGGCCCCACCCGCATGCCCTACGACCGGATGATCCAGATCGTGGACATCACGTCGCGGCTGGTCAGCAATGCGCTGAGCCACAACAAACCCGGGTCGGACGGGCGTTGACGCCTGCGACCCCGGACCGGCGTGCGGCGCGTCCCTACAATCCGTCCACGGTCGGGGCGTTAGCTCAGTTGGTCAGAGCAGGGGACTCATAATCCCTTGGTCGCTGGTTCGAGCCCAGCACGCCCTACCAGCCGTCCCAGACGGGGTCGGCCCGTCCGCGCCACCTGCTATACTCGCCGGCTTCGCGGCTGTAGCTCAGTTGGATAGAGTACTTGGCTACGAACCAAGGGGTCGTGGGTTCGAATCCTGCCAGCCGCGCCATCCATGAAAGGCCAGTGCACTTGCACTGGCCTTTTTCATTCCCGTCGAGTAGCCGGCGTCCTACGCCATGAGCGCTACGCGGCTGACACAGCAGTAACGAGCCGGTTCCCTACAGTGGGGCCGCCCATGAAAACTTTCCTTACGCCATGTAAGCGCGGGATGCCCGTCGCGGCGGGCATGGCGGCTTCATGGCGCGATGGCCCGCCGGAGGGCGCGGGAGGACGGCGGTGATCGAGCTCCTGTCGCGCGCCGAGGCGGCCGTGCGGCGAGTGCGGGCCGTGCAGCCCGCCAAGCCGACGCGGGGCCAACCCCTCACGCCCGACCAGCTGGCAATGCTGCATTCGGCGCCGTTGTTGCCGACTGACGAGCCGCAGCGGCTGGCCGAGCTGCGCGATTTCGGCATCCTGGATACCGAGCCCGACGAGGACTACGACGGACTGGTGCAGCTGGCTGCCGGGGTCTGCGGCACGCCCATGGCGGCGCTGACCTTCGTCGACGCCTCGCGCCAGTGGTACAAGGCCCGCGTCGGCATCCCCGTGGCCGACGCCGCGCGCGACGCCGGCTTCTGCGCCCGCGCCATCCTGGGCAAGGAGAGCGTCCTGGAAGTGCCGGATGCAGCCGCCGCCCCCTGGTTCGATCCCTTCCTGCACGGCCCGGACTCGCGGCCGGTGCGCTTCTATGCCGGCGTGCCGCTGCGCACGCGCGAGGGCAGCGCGATCGGCACGCTGTGCGTGATGGACGAGATCCCCAGGCGCTTGACGCCGGCGCAGCGGCAGGCGCTCGAGCGACTGGGGCGCGCCGTGTGCTCCCAGCTCGGGCTGCGCCGCCAGTTGCGCCTGGCCACCCAGACCGACCGGCTGACCGGCCTGCCCAACTGGCTGCATTTCGAGTCGCAGTTCGAATCGGCCCACCCGCGCCAGGGCGTGGTCTGCTTCGTGCGGCTGAAGGCGCTCAGCCAGATCAGCACCGCCCACGGCTTCCGGGTGGCCGACGCGCTGGTGCAGCAGACCGCCGGCCGCCTGCGAGCGCTGGCGGACCAGGGCGCCTTCATCGGACGGATCAAGCGCGGGTTGTTCCTGCTGTTCTTCCCCGACATGGAGCCCGGCGCCTTCACGCGGCTGCAGGCTCCCCGGGTCGCAGCCCAGCTGCAGGCGCCCTACGCGGTCAACGAGCTGACGCTGGTCTGCCCCGTGCACCTGGGCTTTGCCGCCTACCCGCGCGATGGTGCGACGCTCGACGAGGTGGTCAACGCGGCGGACAACGCCCTGCAGCTGGCGATCGAGCGCGACGAGCCGGCGGCCTTCTTCGACCGCTACGTCGACACCGCGGCCAGCACGCACTACCGCCTGGAGCCGCAGTTGCGCGCAGCGCTGGCGCGCGACGAGTTCGTCAACCACTACCAGCCCAAGGTGGACCTGGCCAGCGGCCGCATCGTGGGCGTGGAGGCGCTGATCCGCTGGATCCATCCGCAGCGCGGCCTGGTGCCGCCGTCGGAGTTCGTGCCGGCGCTGGAGGCGACGGGCCTGATCCGCGACGTCGGCCGTCACATCCTGGAGCGCGCGGCGGACGATTGGCAGCTATGGCACGACGCCGGCCTGCCGGCGCCCCGCATCGCGGTGAACGTCGCGGCCGCGCAGCTGCGCGACGGCGAGTTCGTGCAGCACTTGCGCGCCGCGCTGGCGCGCGCAGGCGGCAATGCCGCTGCGCTCGGCATCGAGGTCACGGAGAGCGTGCTGATCAGCAACATGGAGCGCGCCGTCGACGTGCTCAGCCAGGTGCGCGCGCTGGGGCTGCCGGTGGCGATCGATGATTTCGGCACCGGCTACTCGTCGCTGGCCTACATCGTCACCCTGCCGGTCGATGAGGTGAAGATCGACCGCTCCTTCGTTGCCAGGATCACCACCGATGCGGCCTACAGCGGCCTGGTGGGCACCTGCGTCAGCCTCGCCCGCAACCTCAGCCTCAAGGTGGTGGCCGAGGGCGTGGAGACCGAAGCGCAGGCGCGCGAACTGCTGGCACTCAAGTGCGACCAGGCCCAAGGCTATCTGTACAGCCCGCCCGTGCCGGCCGCCGAACTCGCGCGCATGCTGGCCTGCCGTGAAATGCCGGCCTGAGTCGTCAGGCATTGGCCGGCTGCAGCGCCGCAGCCTGCGCGCATTGCCGCGCGCAGTAGTCGACCAGCACGTCGATCTCGGTGGACTTGTCGAAGACGGCGTCCACTCCCATGCGGGCGCAGCGCTTGCGCACCGCGGCGTTGACGTAGTTGCTGAACACCACCACCTTGCAGCCAGGCGGCCGGCCGGACAGCCGCTGGGCGAGCCTCAAGCCGCTGCCCGACTTCAGGAACAAGTCCACGATGGCCAGGTCCCAGGGATGCTGCCCGTCTGCGAGCCAGTCATGCGCCTCGTCCTCGCCGCCGGCGCTGCCCACCACGCGCACGCAGGTCAACTCCTCGAGCGCGCCGGCCAGGTTGTCGCGGCTGGTGGCGTTGTCTTCGACGAGAAAGGTCTTGATGTCCACGGCACTCTGCAGCGGGTAAGGGGGCGTATCAGGCGTTACCCACTTTATTCGCACCGATGGCCCGGCGACTGCGTCGCCGGCCCGAGCTGCGGTAGGAATGGGCCTACCGGCCCGCGCACGGCAGCCGTCTTAACATGGCCGTTGCCCCGCGGGACCCGTACCCGTACTTCCAAGTTGCGACACTGATCCATGCATTCGACCGAACCGGCGCTGGACGACAGCGTCGTGCCCATGCTGGAGCGAGCCGCGTCGATCGGCGCGTGGAGGCTGGACCTCGCCGGCGGCGGCAAGCTGTCCTGGTCGGGCCAGCTCGCCGCCATACACGGCCAGCCGCCCGGCTATGTGCCCCCGCCCCAGGACGTGTGCCTGCATTACGCGCCGGCGTTCCAGCCCCGCATGGAGCAGCTCGTGCGCGCCTGCTCGGTCGAGGGAGCGCCGTTCGACGAGGAAGCGCAGATCGTCCTGCCGGACGGCCGCCGCGCCTGGGTGCGCTCGCTGGGCGAAGCGCTGCGCGACGAGGAGGGCCGTGTCGTCGCCGTGCAGGGCGCGGTGCAGGAGATCGCGCCGCGGGGCTTGCGCCCCGGCACGCTGCTGCGCATGGGCGCAGCGCTGGCCAGCGGTGAGGCCTTCGTCACCGTCGACAGCAACGGCCAGTACAGCTACCTGAACGAACAGGCCGAGCGCCTGCTGGGCGCCGGCAGCCCGCAACTGCTGGGCCGCCGTTTCTGGAACTCGTTCCAGAAGACGGTGCGCCTGCGGCTGGAAGAGCAGTTCCGCAGCGCGTGCTCGCGAGCCGTCAAGCTGGAGTTCGAGGAGCTGGATGCGCGCCTGGCCAACTGGTTCGAGGTGCGCGGCTTTCCCTTCGGCGGCGGCATGGCGCTGCACCTGCGCGACGTCACCAGCCGCCGCCGGGCGCAGCAGCAGCTTCGGCTGCTGGAAGGCAGCATCGCGCGATTGAACGACATCGTGATCATCACCGAGGCCGGCCCCTTCAGCGAGCCCGGGCCGCGCATCGTGTTCGTCAACGATGCGTTCGAGCGGCGCACCGGCTACACCCGAGACGAGGTGATCGGCCGCTCACCGCGGCTCCTGCAGGGTCCCAATACGCAACGGTCCGCACTGGATCGCATCCGCGCCGCCATGGAGGAATGGCGGCCCGCGCGGGTGGACCTGGTCAACTACAAGAAGAACGGCGAACCTTTCTGGGTCGACCTGGACGTCTCGCCGGTGTGGGACAAGGAGCGCAAGCTCACGCACTGGGTGGCGGTGGGCCGCGACGTCACCGAGCGCAAGCTGGCCGAAGAAAAAATCCAGCACCTGGCCTTCTACGACCCGCTGACCCGCCTGCCCAACCGGCAGCTGCTGATGGACCGGCTGCATGCCGCGCTGAACGATCCGGCGCGGCCGCGCGAAGGCGCGCTGATGTTCATCGACCTCGACAACTTCAAGGTGCTCAACGACACCCTGGGCCACCAGAAGGGCGACATGCTGCTGCAACTGGTGGCCGAGCGCCTGCGTTCCTGCGTGGCCAAGGGCGACACGGTGGCAAGGCTCGGCGGGGACGAGTTCGTGATCCTGCTGGAGAACCGCGGCGACAAGCCGCTGGAACCGGCCAAGGGAGCCCGCGCGGTGGCCGACCGCATCCTTGCGGCGCTGGGTGAGCCTTACGTCCTGCCGGGCTACCTGCACCACAGCACCTGCAGCATCGGCGTGACGCTGTTCAGCCGCAGCGACCGCACCGTCAGCGAATTGCTCAAGCAGGCCGACCTGGCCATGTACCAGGCCAAGAGCTCGGGCCGCAACACCGTGTGCTTCTTCGATCCGGAGATGCAGGCGGTGGTCAGCGCCAACGCGGCGCTGGCAGCCGACATGCGCCAGGCCTGGCGCGAGAACCAGTTCCACGTCGAGTACCAGCCGCAGGTGGACGTGGGCGGCCGCATGATCGGCGTGGAGGCCCTGCTGCGCTGGCAGCACCCGCAGCGCGGAGCGGTGTCGCCGGACCAGTTCATCCCGGCGGCGGAGGAGACCTCGCTCATCATCCCGATCGGGCGCTGGGTGCTGGACGCGGCCTGCGCCCAGATCGCGGCCTGGGAACACCGGCCCGACCGCGCGCACCTGAGCATCGCGGTGAACGTCAGCGTGCGCCAGTTCCGCCACCCGGAGTTCGTCGACGAGGTGATGCAGGCGATCGAGCAGTCCGGCATCGAGCCGCACAAGCTCAAGCTGGAGCTCACCGAGAGCCTGCTGGCCGACGGCATCGACGTGACCATCGCCAAGATGGGCAGCCTCAAGGACATGGGCGTGGCGCTGTCGCTGGACGATTTCGGGATCGGCTACTCCTCGCTGTCCTACCTCAAGCGGCTGCCGCTGGACCAGCTCAAGATCGACCGCGAATTCGTCAAGGACATCCTGACCGACGCCAACGACGCCGCCATCGCCCGCACCGTGATCGGGCTGGCGCACAGCCTGGACCTGGACGTGATCGCCGAAGGGGTGGAGACGCAGGAACAGCGCGACTTCCTGGCCAGGCAGGGCTGCCTGTCCTACCAGGGCTACCTGTACTCGCCGCCGCTGCCGATCGCGGAACTGGAAGCGTTCATGGACAGGCTGGCTGCGACCGAGGCGGCAACTGCCTGATTGATTCTTTTCCCTCCCCCGGAGGGGGAGGGAGCAGGGCAGCCTGATCAGTCGGGGACAGAGCGGTGCGCGCTTCGCGCTTGCTCCGGTCTGTCCCCAATGCAGTCTGATCGGTTGGGGACAGAGCGGCCGCGCTTCGCGCTTGCTCCGGTCTGTCCCCAATGCAGCTACAAAGGCGCGATCTGCAGCGGCGTGGTCGCCACCATCCGCGGCACGCGCATGACGATCTGGTCCTGCGTGCGGAACAACTCCACGCCCTCGGCCAGCGCCAGGGCCTGGACGTCGGCCCACTCCAGCGCGCGGTAGTTGGGCTCGGACGCAATGGCGTCCGGCAGCAGCGCTTCGTCCTGCGGCCGTGGCGCGCAGCGCACGGTGAGCACGGCGAAGCCGGGCGAGATTTCGGCGGACACCGACAGGGCGGCCGGGCCGCTGGCCGCATCGGCCAGCGACAGCAGCGAGGCGGCGACAAGGTGCCGCAAGGCCACGCGCGAAGCCTCGAACTCGGTGTCCGGCACCTCGTTGGCCAGGGTGCAGCCGCGGAAGTTGAAGCCGCTGCGCAGCAGCGCCACGCACTCGTCCACGCCCTCGCGCAGGCGCACGCTCTCGTCTTCCGAAGGCGCGATCCAGGCGGCCACCTTCAGGCAGGTCATGACCGCATCGCGCGCCAGCCGGTTGACCCGCGACACGCTGCTCTCGAGCTCGGCCGGCGCCGGGGTGCCCTTTTCCAGCCGCGCATTCAGAACCTCGGCCATCATCGCCACCGCCTGCAGGTTGACCACCATGTCGTGCTTGAGCGCGGGCGCGAGCCGGCGCAAGACGCCATAGCGGGCTGCCTCGGCGCTGGTGCGAGGGCGACGGCTGGGTTGCACGGGGGCAGCCGGGGAAGCGGAAAGCTGGGTCGCGACGCTCATCGGAAGGGCGCTCGTGCAGCGCGCGGGGTCATCGGTACTGCGGTGTGATTCATCGGCACCGATTGTTGGCAGCGGAGCCGCTTTCTCCCGTCAGCATATGACCGTGGCCCCTGTAGGAGCGGACCTGCGTTGTGACTGGCTCGCGATCGGGGAGGTGGGCCCGCGGGCTATCCTTGGCGCCATGAGCAAGGCGTTCACGCGCGAGAGCGAAACCGTCGACGGCGACGAGGACGACGCGCTGCCGCCGCTGCCACCGGGCGGGCGGAACTACATCACGCCGCAAGGCTACGCGCGGCTGCGCGCGGAGTGGACCCACCTGATCGACGAAGAGCGGCCGCAGGTGGTCGAGGTGGTGCGCTGGGCCGCCGGCAACGGCGACCGCTCGGAGAACGGCGACTACCTCTATGGCAAGAAGCGACTGCGCGAGATCGACCGGCGCATCCGCTTCCTCACCCGCCGGCTGGAAATCGCCGAAGTCACCGACCCGTCGCGGCACCATGGCGGCACCCAGGTCTTCTTCGGCGCCACCGTGACCTATGCGGAGCCCTCCGGGGCCGAGCGCACCGTGACTATCCTCGGCATCGACGAGGCCGACAGCGCCAAGGGGCAGGTGAGCTGGATCTCGCCGATCGCCCGCGCGCTGCTCAAGGCCAATGAGGGTGATGTCGTGAAGCTGGTGACGCCTGCGGGGCCGCAGGAGATCGAGGTGCTGGAAGTGCGCTATCCCGCGCCGCCGGAGGACTCAGGCGCCTGACAGGCCGGCGCGCATGCGCTGCGTGCGCATCACCGAAGCCGTGCGCTTGAGCGTGCGCATCACGGCATCGAGGTGGGCGAGGTCGCGCACCGCCACCAGGAAGCGCAGGTCGGTGGCGTCCTGGTCGCGCTGGTCGTCCATGTCCACGTGGGTGATGTCGGCTTCCACGCTGGCCAGCGCGGAAGCGACGCGGGCCAGCACGCCCTTGCTGTTGGCCACGGTCACCAGGATGGCGGTCTCGAACGCCCGCACCGGCTCCTCGGACCAGTCGACGCCGATGAAGCGCTCGGCGTCCTTGTGCTGCAGGCGGCGCGCCACCGCGCAGTCCTCCATGTGAACGACCAGTCCTTCGCCGCGCCCCAGGTAGCCGACGATGGCGTCACCGGGCACCGGCCGGCAGCAGGCGGCGAACTGCACCGAAGCGTTCTCGCTGCCATCGAGCACCACGCTGCCCTGCGAGACGTTCTCGTGGGCGGTGTAGCGCTCGCGCGTGATCAGCAGCGCATCGGGCTTCTCGCCCAGTTCGGCCATCAGGGTCATCAGCCGCTTGGCCACGATGCCGGCGATGCGCTTGCCCAGGCCCAGGTCGGTCAGCAATTCGGCGCGGCTCTTGCTGCCGGTGAAGCGCAGCAGCTTGTCCCAGATGGGGCGGTGCTCCTCGTCATCGGCCGGCAGGCGCTCCATGCCCTCGGCGCGCAGCGCCTGGGTCAGCAGCTTCTCGCCCAGCTCCTGCGATTCGACCTGGGCCAGCGACTTCAGGTGGTGGCGGATCTTGGAGCGGGCGCGGCCGGTGCGAACGAATCCCAGCCAGGCCGGGTTGGGGGTGGAGACGGGCGCCGTCACCACCTCGACCACGTCGCCGTTGTTCAACTCGGTGCGCAGCGGCACCTGCACGCCGTTGATCTTGGCGGCGACCGTGTGGTCGCCCACGTCGCTGTGGATGGCGTAGGCGAAGTCCACCACCGTGGCGCCGCGCGGCATGGCCAGGATCTGGCTCTTGGGCGTGAACACGTAGACCGCGTCCGGAAACAGGTCGATCTTGACGTGGTCCCAGAACTCGGCGGCGTCACGGGTTTCGTACTGGATGTCCAGCAGCGATTGCAGCCACTTGGTGCCCAGCCGGTCGGAGGCGTCGCCGTCCGGGTGGCTGGCCTTGTACAGCCAGTGGGCGGCGACGCCCGATTCGGCCACCACGTGCATGGCCTCGGTGCGCATCTGGAACTCCACGTTGACGCCGGAGGGGCCCACCAGCGTGGTGTGCAGGGACTGGTAGCCGTTGACCTTGGGAATCGCGATGTGGTCCTTGAAGCGACCCGGCACCGGCTTGTACATCTGGTGCAGGATGCCCAGCGCCGTGTAGCAGTCGGTGACCGTCGTCACCACGACCCGGAAGCCGTAGATGTCGGTGACCTGCGCGAACGACAGGTGCTTCTCGTCCATCTTGCGGTAGATCGAGTAGATGGTCTTCTCGCGCCCGGCGATGCGCACCTGCATGCCGGCCTGCTCGAACGCCGCCTCGACCTCGCGCTGGACCTTCTGGATCAGGTCGCGCCGGCGGCTGCGCGCCTTGGCCACGGCCTTGTCCAGCACGCCATGGCGCCACGGCATCAGGTAGCGGAAGGCCAGCTCCTGCAGTTCGCGGTAGGTCAGGTTCAGGCCCAGCCGGTGCGCGATGGGCGCGTAGATGTCCAGCGTTTCGCGGGAGATGCGGCCCCACTTCTCGCGCGGCACGTCGTCGAGCGTGCGCATGTTGTGGGTGCGGTCGGCCAGCTTGATCAGGATGACGCGCACGTCGCGCGCCATCGCCAGCAGCATCTTGCGGAACGACTCGGCCTGGCCTTCCTCGCGCGTGTTGAACTGCAGTTTGTCCAGCTTGGTCAGGCCGTCCACCAGCTCCGCGACCGCGACGCCGAAGCGTTCGACCAGTTGCAGCTTGGTGACGCCGCAATCCTCGATCGCGTCGTGCAGCAGCGCGGCCATCAGGGCCTGGGCGTCGAGCTTCCACTCGGCGCACTTGGCCGCCACGGCGATCGGGTGGGTGATGTAGGGCTCGCCGCTGGCGCGGATCTGCCCCAGGTGGGCTTCGTCGGCAAAGCGATAGGCCTGGCGGACCTGCTCGATGTCGGCCGGCTCCAGGTAGTCGAGCCGTGCCGTGAGCGCCGCGAAGCTGGCGGCCGCTGCATTGACGGCTGCCGGGCTGGGCAGGGCCGCCCCGGCGCGCAGGCCCTTGCCGGCGGAAGGGAGCACGGCACTCATGCCGTGGATGTTAGCGTGAGCGGGCGCTCGCTGCGCCCGGAATGAAAAAAGCACCGCAGGGGCGGTGCCTTTTGCTGAGATCCCTTGTGGCGAAGCCTAGGAGTGATGCGAGATCCCCGCCTTCGCGGGGATGCCTGGCTTCGCTGCGCTCAGCCAGGCACCTTCTTCAGCATTTCGAGGCCGATCTTGCCGTCGGCGATTTCGCGCAGCGCGGTGACGCCGGGCTTGTTCTTGCTCTCGATCTTGGGGGCGTGGCCCTGGCTCAGCATGCGGGCCCGGTAGGTGGCCGCCAGCACGAGCTGGAAGCGGTTGGGGATCTTCTCGAGGCAGTCTTCGACGGTGATTCGGGCCATGGTCTCTCGCGGTGTCAGGGGATGTTGAGGGCCTTGAAGGTCTCGGCCCGGGCCCGGCGCTGGGCGGAATACTTCAGCCGCTGGGCGTGAACGATGGCTTTGAGGTCGAACAGCGCTCGTTCGAAAAGCTCGTTGATTATAACGAAGTCGAACTGCGGCGCCCGGGTCATCTCCTCGGCCGCATTGCGCAGCCGCAGCTCGATCACCTCGGCCGAGTCCTCGCCGCGCCGCTCCAGCCGCGAGCGCAGTTCCTCCCAGCTCGGGGGCAGCACGAACACCAGCACCGCATTGGCGAACATGCGCTTGATCTGCAGCGCGCCCTGGAAGTCGATCTCCAGGATCACGTCGGCGCCCTGGGCGATGCGCTCCTCGATCGCCTTCTTGGACGTTCCGTACCGGCGGCCGTGGACGAATGCCCATTCCACGAAGGTGTCGGCCAGCACCATGGCATCGAACTCCTGCTCGGAGACGAAGTAGTACTCGCGGCCATGCTTTTCCTGGCCGCGGGGCGCGCGCGTGGTGTGCGACACCGAGGGCTGGACCTGCGAGTCCAGCTCCATCAGGGCCTTGACCAGGCTGGACTTGCCGGCCCCGCTGGGGGCGGCCACGACGAAGAGGTTGCCTGGGTAATCCATAGGCCGAAGTGCTCCAGCATTTTAGGGTGGGACGTGGCGGCTCATCATGCGACGAGGCGAGTCTGTATCGCACGCGTGAGCGGCGCGGAAGGCGGCTAACCCACGTAGCGGTTCTCGTTGTGCCAGCGCAGGTAGGCAGCGCCCGGGCGGTGAGCCGGGTCCTCCGGCAGACGGGGTAGCGGCTGGCCATGCAGGCGGTAGTAGGCCTTGCCGTTGAACCACTCCTCGCGGATGCGCGAGCTGACCTCGATGCGGTAGCTGGGGGTGATGGTCACCAGGCCGATGTCGAACAGCTTGTGAAAGTCCGACCGCAGTAGCAGACCGTTGGCGGGGTCGTGCGGACCACTCTCCGCATAGGGTTGGATGTGCGCCGCCTCCAGCACGGGCAAGGTGGATTCGCCTGTCAGTGCGCAGCGCCGCTGGTAGGCATCGGTAACCAGGACCCTGAATGCGCCTTGCCCCAGCCTGGGCCGCACTGGTGTGGGCGCCCCATAGCGCTCCAGTCCTGCAGGCTCACGGATCTTGGACGGCTCGCTGGCCTGTGCTGTCATTCTCGACTGCGCCTCGGCCCAGACCTGCGCGCCCGAGGGCTCGGTAGTGTCGTAATAGCGCCCGCGGACGATGTTGGAAGAAAAGTCGATCGGGTCGGGTATCCATGCCTCGCGCGGCCAGAAGAACGGCTGGGCGAGCACCGTGCAGCCGATCTCTGGATCCCTTGCTGCGGGGTCGGCAAGCAGGCTGCGGATCATTTTCTCGAAGATGCCGCGTTGTGCCGCACCGTTCTTCTGTCCGAACGCTTCCCAAGCAACGGACAACGGCAGGGAAGTCGACTTCACGAAGTACCCGCCTCCCGCGACATGGTGGTAAGGCCGCTTGAGCTTGAACAGGAAAGGTGTGCCTGACTCCAGTCCGGTGTACGTGGCGGCACCTCGGGGTTGCCAGAAGTTCACTTCATCTGGGGCCGCCTGGCTCAGAAAGCTGAACCAGGCGTTGTCGGTTACGCCAACCCAGAACTTCATGAGCGAGTCGACCTCGGTCGCCGCGCGTTTGCCGTGAACGGCGCCGCCCGATAAATGGAACAAACGCTCGGAAGCGCGCGATCACCGGGCATGCTGGCGCTGCAGGTCCAAGTGCCCCTCATTTGCATCCTTGTCCTTTTTGGTGGCTACTTTGCATCAGGTCGGACGCCCCGAGTTCGTACCAGACGCCTCGACCCGCACCGTGCTGGTTCAAGTGTCCACGTTCCACCAAGGCGCGGAAATGCTGCTTGAGCGTGTTGCGGTTGCCGCTGGTCAGCCGGATCGCATCCCCCATCGTGATTCGCCCATGCTCTCGCGCGAACTCGACGACCCGCATCGAGAGTTCAGGCAGTGAAGCCAGCACGATCTTCTCGCGATCAACCTTGCGGTTGAGGCGACGCACCTGCTCCGACAGCGCGCGCACGAAGAAAACCAGCCACGGTTGCCAGTTCGGCATTGCCGTGCGGATGGTTGCCTGCGTTTGCCTCAGTGCAAGGTAGTAGGACTCTTTGCTCCGCTCGATCACGCTTTCGAGCGAGCTGTAGGGTACGTATGCATAGCCGACCTGCAGCAGCAGCAAGGTGGTCAGCACGCGGCTCAGGCGGCCGTTGCCGTCTTGGAATGGATGGATCTCAAGAAAGACCACGACCCAGATGGCGATGAGTATCAACGGATGGAACCGTGCGGCGGCGCGCTCCTGGTTGAACCAGGTGACCAGTTCCGTCACCAATCGCGGGGTGTCGAAGGGCGTCGCGGTTTCGAACACCACACCGAGCTGCTTGCCGTCTTCGTCGAAGGCGACCACGCTGTTCGTGGATGTCTTGTAGTTCCCGCGATGCCAAGCGTCCTTCGTGCTGTAAGTCAGCAGGTCGCGATGCAGCTGCTTGATGTGGTTCTCGGTCAGCGCAATGTCCTGCCAGGACGAGAACACCAGTTCCATGACTTCCGCGTAGCCGGCCACCTCCTGCTCGTCACGCGTCGTGAAGGACTTGATCTGAAGATTGGAAAGCAGGCGCTCGACGTCCTGGTCGGAGAGCTTGCTGCCCTCGATGCGAGTGGATGAACCAATGCTCTCGATGGTGGCGACCCGACGCAGGGCTGAGAGCCGGTCCGGCGCCAAGGTGCCAAGCGCGCGCCAAGCGCCTTTGAACTCATCGATGCTGGCGATAAGTCTCAGCATCTCCGGGGTGATATGGACGGAGTCGATGGCGATCATCGCCACCCAATCCTACAACCAATTACATCCAATATGTCACTGGTGGCGGCGCGCAGCGCGACAGTCCCAGCAACGCCGAGTTGCGCCCAGCTATTCGATGTTCTGCACCTGCTCGCGCATCTGCTCGATCAGTACTTTCATGTCCACCGAGATGCGCGTCAGCTCGAGCGCCGCCGATTTGGAGCCCAGGGTGTTGGCTTCGCGGTGCAGCTCCTGGATCAGGAAATCCAGCCGCTTGCCGACCTCGCCGCCCTTCTTGACCAGGCGCTCGATCTCGTCGAGGTGGGCGGCCAGCCGCGTGAGTTCCTCGGCCACGTCGATGCGGATGGCGAAAGCCGTGGCTTCGGCCAGCGCGCGGTCCTGGGCCACTTCCGGCGTGGCCGTGCCTTCGGCCAGCCCCATGGCCTCGTTCCAGCGCTCCAGGAAGCGGGTGCGCTGCTGCTCCACGAGTTGCGGCACGAGCGGCCCGGCCTGTTCGGCCAGGGCGCGCAGCTGCTTCAGGTGGCCGAGCAGCATGGCGGCCAGGCGGGCGCCCTCGCGCTCGCGCGCGGCCACCAGGTCGTCGATCGTCTGCCGGGCCAGTTCCTGCAGGGCGGGGCCGGGGTCGGCATGCGGCGCTTCTTCGCCGGCGCCCAGTCGCAGCACGTCGGCCACGCTCAGCGCGCGCGCGTCGGGCAGCCAGCTGCGCACCGTGTCCTGCATCGCGGACAGCCGCTGCAGCAGGCGGGCGGTCGGCTCGCGCACGGTGTCGGCCTGCGACGATTCCAGGCCGGCGCGCAGTTCGACCTTGCCGCGCTTCAGGCGGCCTTGCAGCAGTTCGCGCAGCGCGGGTTCGTGCTGGCGCAAGTCCTCCGACAGCCGCAGCGACAGGTCGAGGAAGCGGCTGTTGACGGAGCGGATCTCCAGCCCGAGCCGGCCCTGCGACTGCGCCTTTGCATCGTGTCCGGGCGCGCCGGCGGCCAGGCTTTGCTGCCCGCTTGCGTAACCGGTCATGCTGTAAACTGGCATCGACTCTCTGGGGTGTTGCGGGATAGCGAGGATAACGGGGCCGCGCCGGCGGCCCTAGACTGGAAATTATGTCAAAGGTCAAGCCGGCGCCCTTGCCACCGGATACGGTCATAGGCGGCTATCGCGTCGTGCGCAAGCTCTCCGCCGGCGGCTTCGGCGTCGTTTACCTGGCGGTTGACAGCGAAGGCCAGCAGGTCGCGATCAAGGAATACCTCCCCGCTTCGCTCGCCACCCGCGCGCCCGGCGAGCTGCTGCCGCAGGTGCAGCCCGAGAAACTCTCGCTCTACCGCCTGGGCCTCAAGAGCTTCTTCGAGGAAGGCCGTTCGCTCGCCCAGATCTCGCACGCCTCGGTGGTCAGCGTGCTCAACTTCTTCCGCGAGAACGAGACCGTCTACATGGTGATGAACTACCTGGAGGGCGCGACCCTGCAGGACTTCATCATCACCGCGCGCGAGCTGAAGAAGCAGAAGGTGTTCCGCGAATCGACGATCCGCTCCCTGTTCGACGAGATCCTGCGCGGCCTGCGCATCGTGCACCAGCACAAGATGCTGCACCTGGACATCAAGCCGGCCAACATCTTCATCACCGACGACAACAAGGCGGTGATGATCGACTTCGGC